>JAFOMZ010000035.1 GCA_017421125.1 Solobacterium sp. | reverse complement strand
TGCCCGGTGGTATGCCATCCTCTCTTCCGGCAGTCTGCCGCCGTTTTCATATATTTCATCGATCAGATGTCTGTATCCCGAGACGATCGACGCTACATAGTACTCTGTTTTCATCCTGCCTTCGATCTTCA
The DNA here is from genome assembly GCA_017421125.1 of Solobacterium sp. Lineage (GTDB taxonomy): Bacteria > Bacillota_I > Bacilli_A > Erysipelotrichales > Erysipelotrichaceae > Bulleidia. The sequence goes on along the minus strand of JAFOMZ010000035.1, from coordinate 59,579 downwards.
GGGAGGACACACCGGCTTCGATCAGATCACAGATCTCATCTGCCGCAAACAGGTCTTTTGAGCCCATCGTAAACAGCTCACGCTCATTCACGCAGCGCTGACCGTCCAGAAGCTGATATGTCCAGCGGCATGACTGCGCGCATCCGCCCCTGTTGGCATCCCTGAGCGTCATCCGGTTTGACAGCGTGCATCTTCCCGAGATATTCACGCACATACCTCCGTGTATGAAGGCTTCCGTATCGATCAGGCAGTCCCTGGTAATGGACTTCACATCGTTCATGGAACATTCCCTTGCCAGGACGACACGGTCGATATCCAGCGTTTCCTTCAGCCAGTTGGCAGCCGCCGCATTGGTAACGCTCATCTGGGTAGAGCAGTGGATCTCAACTCTGGAAGTGCATTCGCGGATCAGTTTCATGATCGCCGGTGACGCGGTGATAAACGCGTCAACACCGATCTCTTCCAGTTCTTTCAAGTAATCAGACAGTCCTTCAAAATCCTCATCATGCGGGATCATATTGACAGTCACATGTACCTTTGAACCGTGCGCATGGGCAAACACGCATGCTTCACGGATATCATCCATCGTAAAGTTGGAGGCGCGTGAACGCAGTGAAAACTTCATGCCTCCGAGGTAGACCGCATCAGCCCCGTACAGCACAGCAGTCTGAGCTCTTTTCAGATCGCCTGCCGGTGCCAGCAGTTCGATCCTGCTAGCGGATCGTTTTCTGTCCATAATAGCCCTCCGAAAGAGGCAGTTCCGGAAACATCATGCGGTATCGTTCCGCCTCTTTCTCTGCATCACTGCCATCCAGTATCCTGCGGATCGCCCTGACCGCTTCAACGGTCTCCTGTACCCCGCTGCCAAGCCGTTCCACATAGAACGAGTCTGCTCCGCAGGCGCGGAACAGTCCGAGATCCGCAAACGATTCCTGCACGAAATCAGAATAGATATACGTGCCGCTTTCCGTCTCAAAAACAGGCATCAGTCCTTCACGTTTGGCTTCCTGCAGGAACAGGTCCCTGCTGTCTGTTTGAAACTCAGTTCCGGTATCTTCACGGTAAGCGCTGAGCAGCGGTCTTCCCGATACCGACATCAGAAGCCTTCCATGCACAGTCACCTGCAGACCGGGACACTTCCGCAGGATATCCGCGATCTCATCCCTTGTCAGCAGCGGTGAAACAGACACCGATCCGATCTTCTGAGACATCCACCATGCCGCATCAAATGTACTGACCGCCAGCATTTCCGGTCTGTATACCAGTTTTTCCTTTAAGCCGCGTGCTTCCGTGATCTTTACAAGAGCAGGGTCCGAAAAATAGATCCGGTCGATCTGTCCGGGCTCCAGCGCATCCAGGACGCTTTCCGGAATATGAAGATCTTCCGGCATGAAAAGCCTGTTCATCATCAGTGAAACAGGCGCGCAGCTGATGATCGTTTCCATATCCGCTTCCGGCAGTGCGCTCATCGCACAGCCTTCCGGCGCCAGGACGACCTCATCCGCACCTGCTTTCCTGAATATTCTTGTTTCCTGCGCGTTTTCCGCGCTTACAGTAATCCTTGTCATATCATCCAAAATGATACCCTGTTTCACAGTCTTTGCAAAGTCATGCTTGACGGGAATACTCAGCATTGCTAGTATGATTGCATCATACGGAACCTTTGCGTTAAGTGCTGTTTGCCTTTGGGGGGCATTCGGACGAAAAGGACACCTTGCGGTAAAGGATTCCGTCCCAGATGTGAAAACTCTTTTTCACAGAATGGGGAAAGGAGGTCACATGTTCACAAAAGAATACTGGAAATCATCAGCTGAAAAACTCAGATCAACCAAATACCTTGCAATCATGGCTGCTACGATCGCCATGAAAACAGCACTGTCATTTTTCTATATTCCGATCAGTGAAAATCTGCACATCAGCTTCGGCTATCTCCTGACCGCCATCGAAGGAGCTGTTCTCGGCCCTGTTGCGGCAGCAGTTTCCGGAGGAGTAACAGATATTGTCAGCTTTATGATGAACCCTACCGGTCCCTTTTTCTTCGGCTATACGCTGACTGCTATGATGGGACCGTTTATTTACGGACTGTTCTTCTATCGTCAGAAGATCACGCTGCCAAGGATCATCTTTGCCAAGGCGATCGTCAATTACGGTGTCAACGTACTGATCGGTTCGCTCTGGTCCGCGATGCTCTACAGCAAAGGTTACATCTACTATGCAGGCAAAAGCCTGATCAAAAATACAAGCATGCTGCCGATCGAGGTCATCCTGCTTTATACGATATTCAGACTGGTAGGACCGTATCTTGAGCGCAGAAAGCTCATCAGCAAACAATCCTGACAGAATGAATGGAAATTCATGCTTTTCAGCATCAACCTTCATACCGTGATGCTATAATCCATGGTGGTACTGCAATGACACATTATGAGATCGTAAAACAGAATATCGGGAATACGGAACTGTGCATCGTTTCCAAGCACCGCACGATCGATCAGGCAATGGTTTTTTATGACCTGGGCGAGCGGATCTTTGCCGAGAACCGTGCTTCGGAACTGATCGAAAAGGCTTTACAGATGCCTGCGGACATCCGATGGCAGTACATCGGACATCTCCAGAGAAACAAAGTCAGAGCTGTCCTGCCGTACATTTCATGTGTTCAGTCACTGGATTCGCTCCAGCTTGCGGAAACGATCGAACGGGAATGCGTCCGTATCGGGAAAACAGTTGACGCATTGCTGGAAGTGCATCTTGCCCTGCAGGACACGAACAAAACGGGAATGACTGCTGAAGAAGCATATGAGCTGCTCCGTAATGCGGAACGGTTCCCGCACATTCAGATGAAAGGCCTGATGGTCATGGGCCCCCACACGGATGACGAAGATGCCGTTCGTGCGGTATTCCTGAAAGCAAACGAACTGTTCAAAGACATGCAGAAACAATATCCCCCATTTCAGACATTGTCCATGGGCATGAGCAGTGACTATAAAATTGCAGTTGAATGCGGATCTACGATGGTACGCATCGGAACTTATTTATTTACAGAAGAAGAGTAACAGATGGCTTTTACAAGAAAAACAGCGGACCTGACGCCGCTGAGAGATGCGATATACGTGGCTGCGGAAGCTGCCAGGGAAGATCTTGCGAAGAATCCCGATCTTGTGATCAACGCAACGATCGGCACATTATTCGGCGAAGACGGGAAACTGGTCGCGCTGGACAGCGTGCATGACCACTTTGACAGGATCGATCACCGGGTCAAGGCAGCGTATGCTTCAGGACTTTCCGGAACGGATGAGTTCCGTGAATCGGTATGGTCATGGGTGACACAGTCCACCGGACTGGACCTGCCCCATTCCGTCATTGCGACAGCGGGCGGAACAGGCGCTGTCTTGTCAACGATGAAGACGTTCCTTGATGAAGGCGAGACCGTCATCATTCCCGATATTGCCTGGACAAGCTACAGCCTGATGGCTTCAACATACAATCTCAAAGCAGTCACATTTGATATGTTTGACGGCGACCATCTGAATCTGGCATCCATCCGTTCAGCGATGGAAGAGGTCGGGAAACAGCAGGACCGCATCCTGCTCGTCCTGAACGATCCCTGCCATAACCCTACCGGCTACTCCATGACCCGGGAGGAATGGCATGCTCTGGTCGATCTCATGAATGATCTCAGCAAGGACCATCATGTCATTCTGCTGGATGATATCGCGTATATCGACTATGGACATGACCTTGCGGATGTCCGTTCCTACATGAATGAATTCAGACGCATCAGCGATAACGTCATGATCTGCATCTGCTTCTCCTGTTCCAAGACATTGACTTTCTACGGTCTCCGTCTTGGCGCGGCTGTCGTGATCGCGCAGGATCAGAAAGATGTCGAAGACGCGCATACTGTTTACCTGAAAACAGCCAGATCGACATGGTCAAACGCGCCGAACGCACCGATGGCAGACTTTGTCTGGGTCGTCAATGAGAACCGTGAGGCTTATCTGAAGGAACAGCAGTCTTATGTGAAGGTGCTTCAGGCACGCAGCAGTCTGTTCAAACAGGAAGCGAAGGAATGCGGGCTGGATATCTATCCATATAAAGAAGGCTTCTTTATCACACTCCGTGTGAAAGACAATGAAGAAGGAAAAAAGCTTCATGCAGCATTGATGCGTGAACACATCTACACGGTCCTTGTGAATAAAGGCATCCGTGTCGGGATCTGCGCGCTTCCTTTGGAAAAAGTTAGAGGCCTGGCAGGAAAAATCAGAGCTGTGCAGCTCGGCATTGAATGAACTCCTGCTATAATAAAATGACCAAAGGAACAGAAAACCGATGAAGCAGTACCGCAACGAATGGAAATACACGATCCACGAAAAAGACATTCAGATCCTTTTCGAACGCCTGAGCGCTGTCCTGGAGAAAGACAGGAATGCCGGTGAGGACGGGTATTATTCAGTACACAGTGTATACTTTGATGACTACACCAATGCCTGCGCAAGATATAACGAGGCAGGTGTTTCAGAGCGCTTCAAATACCGTATCCGCTACTACGGAACAGATACCGGGAAGCTGCGTCTGGAACGGAAGGAAAAGTATCAGGGACGCTGCCATAAGGAAACAGCCTGGATCACTGAGGATACATACAGGAAACTGATGTCGGGCGATGTGTCTGACCTGTTCTGGGAAACAGACCAGCCCCTGGTCCGGCAGTTCTGCGTCGATATCATGAACCGGGTCTTCACGCCGAAGATCATCGTCAATTACGACCGGATCGCCTTTGCCGAAGTCATGACAAACGTCCGCATCACATTTGATAAAAACATCTCTGTATCCGATGACTTTGAGAACTTCCTCAGCGGAGGATATCTCAGGATACCCCTTCAGCCTGTTCATGAACATGTTCTGGAGGTCAAATTCGACGAGATCCTGCCCGGCTATATTAAAAATATCCTGACGAAACAGGAACTTATACAGTCAGCGTTCTCCAAATACTACCTTGGGAGAATGACCCTGCAGAATTACACAAGATAACCGATAAGGAGCAGACAGAATATGGAAGGAATCATTCAGAGCATATCACGTGCTTTCGGCAATACATCGATCAAACCGGAAACGATCATCGCAGTCCTGATCATGGCGATGCTGTTTTCGGTGTTTGAGTATCTTGTTTACCGCTTCATTTCACACAGAGCTTTCTACAACAAAGCATTCAATATCTGTATTGCTCTTCTGCCGGCATTCATTTCGACGATCATCCTTTCCCTGCAGTCCAATACCGTTGTAATCCTGGGAACGATCGGCGCTCTGGCGATCCTCCGTTTCCGTACGGCTGTGAAAGATCCCGTTGATATGCTTTATCTGATGTGGTCGGTCCATATCGGCATCACATGCGGCTGCCAGCTTTATATGATGACATTCCTGACGAGTGTATTTGTAACGATCGTCCTGACGGTCATCAACCATGCAACGATCGGAAAGCGTCCGTTCATCCTGGTGATCCGCAATGCGGACAAAGATGAGGAAAAGATCCTTTCTGCTGTCAAAGCATGCACACAGACATACAGGATCAAGAGCAGGAACTACGCAAAAGACTCCACGGATTATGTCATTGAGCTTTCCGTGAACGATCCGCACGCGCTCGCCGAGAAACTCGGTGAAGCGGGTGTTGAAAAGTTCTCTGTCATTGAGTACGACAGCGAGGATATTCTGTAATGATCGAGAAGACAAAAAGATATTTTTCCTGGTTTCTGGCAGGAATTTCTTTCTGTCTTCTTTTTATATACTTCATCCATGAATCATCGGTTCCCGATACGGCAAAGCTTGTGCGCAGGATGACGCGCACAGAACTGAGCGCTTCCCGTCAGGAGAAAACAGATCTGCTTACGGATCTTGTCCTGAACGGACAGCACCTCATCTTTGACGAAACGGATATGACATGGTACTACTCACTGATCGAAGATGACAGTAAAGCCATGTCTCCGAAGGTCACATTCGAGTCACCGGAAAAACAGGTGCAGGTCTTTTTCTCGGAAGAGATCACGGATGAGATCATCCGGAATGACCTGCCGGTACAGATCACTGCCTATAATGACAGGTTCTATGAAACATATAACCTGAAATGCACGACGCTCCCAATCATGACTTTGACTGTCAATGATGAGATCACACGTGAAGACACAGACATGATCATGGATCTGATGGACAACTCAGCGGGTGTTTCCAAACGGATGATCACCTCCGCAGGTACCGTCCATATCAGAGGCAGATCCAGTGCGGCTTACCCGCAGACTTCGTTCCGTCTGTCATTGACTGTTGAGAATTCATCCAAGAAGAATCACATCAGCCTGCTTGGCATGCGTGAGGATGAAGACTGGCTGCTTGTTCCGGCATATGCCGATATCGACAAAGTACGCACTGCCTTTTCGGCGAATCTCTGGACAGACAGCTGCGGATCGGATAATTCGTTCGGAATCGTAAACGGTAATTATTATAAGTACATTGAACTGTTCATCAACGGCCGCTTCTGGGGTCTGTATACACTGAGCTATCCGCTCGATCATAAAACACTGGATGTCGATGCAGACAAGGGAGAATACATTTATAAGAAACGTTTCTGGGATGAAGGCTCTGCCGTGGATTTTGTATCCTCCACATGGGAAGTCACCAATCCGTACAACGAAGCAGACAATCCATGGATCCCGATACAGAATTACTATCACCTGCTGAATGAACAGGCCGATAACGCAGAAGCATTGAAGAGATCCGTCGATATGAATACAGCGATCGATCTCTGGCTGTACTACGGTCTGATCCAGGGCGTTGACAATGCGGTGCATTCCGACCTGGAAAACACCTTCATGACAGCCCGCCGGAGCAGTGACGGAACATACAGAATGCTGTATACGCCATGGGATATGGACCTGACATGGGGCGAACTGATCACCGACGAGACATGCAATACGGTCATGGAATCAGGTGCCCTGGCACAGCTGATCTCCATGGGAAACAGGGAAACGATTGAAGCGGTCTACAAAAAGTATCATGAGCTCCGTGAGAATGCCTGGTCTGTACAGAACATCGATTCTTATCTTGATGATTATGAAACACGAATATTCCGTTCGGGTGCCTACTACCGCCAGGCGGTACGCTGGCCGGAAAGCAGGTATGACATTACCTATCAGGATCTTTCCGACTTCAGGGATTATGTGCACCGCAGGCTGACGGAGTTCGATGCTTATATTGAGCGCTGGTACGGAATGCGGAATAAGAGCGTCTATGTGATGCGCAGCAGCCAGTACAAAGACTTCACAAAGTGGAAATTCATTATCCAGCTGAATGATCATGAGATCCTCAAAGATTCCGATTACCGCGACCTGTTTACATATATCGGACTGAACGTTTCCGACATCCCGGAAGACGCCTGGTTCGTTCTGTATGACGGCGAAACACAGACTGTTGAATACCGGGACTGGCTGGGTGAAGAACGGGTCAATCTTCATACATCGATCGGAAGGATCATCTACGAAAGACCGGCTGAACCGCGCGGCATCGGCGATGATTTTCTCATCTATCTGGATGGGGAACCAGTGCTTGAGATATGGCAGTGGCCGGAGGAGCCTGTGCGTATGGGAATGATCTATAACCATGCATCGGATGAATTCAACTTCGAAACCATCAATACCAATTATCTGGTAGACTGAAATTGCTTATGAAAGAGAAAAAACAGGATCTGTGTCTGCAGGGGCTGATCATTTTATACGGGATCATCCTGCTGATACGTGCGAAATACGGTTTCATATGGTCTGATGAAGGCCATTATTTTGCTGTGTCATGGCGGTTTGTCCAGGGTGATCTTCCGCTGATCCATGAGTGGCATGTTTCACAGCTGCATTCCATCCTGCTGATACCATACGTTAAACTGATGCGCCTGATCCTGGGAGAAGGCATGCAGGGCTTCCTGCTGATCAGCAGATATCTGTATACGGTGCTTCAGACAGTGATGGGACTGCTGATCTACCGGATATTCCGGAAAGAAAACCGTATTGCGGCTTTCTTCAGCAGTATCATGTTCATGCTGTACTGCAAGTCCAATGTCATGACATTCTCGTATTATTCGATATTTACATTCTGCTTTACCGGTGCTGTTGTGCTGCAGTATTCCGTGATCCGCGATAAGGAGCTGACAGAGCGGCAGAGAATGATCCGCATGATCTGTTCCGGACTGCTGTGGGGACCGGCGATCGTATGCAACCCCTACTCACTGGTACTGTTCTTCCTGGATCTGTTTACGGCACGTCTTCTGGCAGGAAACAGGATCACTCTGAAGCAGATGATCCTGACAACGGCCGCGGCGGCGATACCGGGTATCTGTACGGTCATCTTCATTTTGACCGGCGGTCCGCTCAAGACGCTTATTCAGAGCCTGCCATACATCATGTCTTCAGACGGCGGCAACTATACCCAGCCGTTCTGGAACAAGCTTGCATGGAAGCTGGTCCATCCGTTCCTGCTGTACCGGACGGCAAATACGATTTCATTACTGTTGTTTGCGGCATTATTATGCATCAGGAAGATCAAAGGATCGATTCCCGGTCCTGTCAGGCTGATCAGCCTGGTCATCATTTCCGGAATTCTTATGGCCAACGTGTTTACAAGGGATCAATCGGTAACGATGCTGACGCAGCCGGAACTGCTGGCGCTGTCAGTCTGGGGACTTGACCTGTTTGCCCTGAGTGACAAGGCCGACCATGTCAAACTCATCATGCTGTGGCTGAACGGAATGATCGCTGCTGTATTCTGCGGACTGTCCAGTGATACAGGCATGAACGCCATGATCCAGGGCTATGTCGTTTCATCGATCGGAGTGACAATGATCCTGCCGGAGATCCTCGGACAGATCACTGATGGTTTCGGAACATACAGGAAATACATCCTCGCCTGTGTTCTGGTACCCTACCTGATCACGACCGGGATCATGGTCAGAAACCGCATCGTCAGAATATACCGTGATATGGATTTCCCGTACCTGACAGAAACGATATCAGAAGGTCCCGGAGCCGGCATCCGGACAACAGAAGAATGTGTCAGACGTTATGATGAGATCTGCGATACCCTGCAGCATCTGGACAGCTATGACGGGGATCTGTATCTTTCAGGACTCTGTCCATGGGGATATCTCTGTACCGACATGAAGGTCGGAAACTTTACGACCTGGCGGATCACCCTGGATGAGCAGAATCATAAAGGCATGGATTATCTTGAGATGAATCCTGAAAAGCTTCCCGAGATCATGATCCGGCTGAGCGGAGACAACGCTGAATACGGCGTCAATGATCTCAAGTATATTAAAAAAGGCACCATTGCCGAACACGCTGAAACGCTTGAGCAGAAGATGCTGGAGGAAGACCGGGAAAACAGTCTGATCGGAAGACTGTCGTCTTTGCATTACAGGTCTGTCACGACCCCGTGCGGTGAACTGTATTACCCGGATGAGCCGGCATACGAATCGATCGGATCGATCGATTTCGCTCATTGAACATTCATCAAAGACATGCTATCCTTCGGTTGACATGGAGGTGATGACCATTGACAAAAGTAGTCGGATCTAAAAGAACATTTACCGATGTAACGGATGAGGAAGCGATCGAATTTGTCGACATCGTATCCGACATCGTTGCACATGAAGAATATCAGAAGATGAAAAACTATACGCACCATATCGGATACACACGATATCAGCACTGCCTGAATGTCGCATGGTATTCCTATCTCTGGTGCAAACGTTCAGGATTGAATTACAAAAGCGCCGCAAGAGGTGCCATGCTGCATGACTTCTACCTGTATGACCAGCATAAAGGCGAACAGCCGATCCCGGGCAGACATGTAGAAGTGCACCCGATGGTGGCACTGGCGAACGCGAATAAGTACTTTGAAGTTGACGATGTCATGTATGACTGCATTGCGCATCACATGTTCCCGTCTACGTCCATCCGTCCTACCACGATGGAAGGATATATCGTATCGATCGCAGACAAGTACTGTGCCGGTCTGGAAGTAGGAAAAACCGGTGTGGATTACATGTCGCCCTACGTTAAAGAAGCAATTAAAAAGATCACAGAATAAAGGAGATCATTATGCCGGCTGCTACAACACATGTTGAATTTGCCAGAGATGTTTTCAATGAAATGGATCCGGAACTGCAGAAAAGCATTACCGATAAACAGATGTATTTTCTCGGCTCTCAGGGACCTGATTTCTTCTTCTTTTCCAGAATGATGATGCTTCCGGGCACGCTCCATCATTACGGAGTCCGCATGCATCATGATAAAGTGGAAGAATCCATTCAGTTTATGGACCGCTATTCAGCAGATTCACCTGCCCTGCGCAGTTATTTCCTCGGGTTTCTGACACATTACGCTCTGGATTCCACTGCTCATCCTCTGGTCAACGCGTTTGCGCGGAAAGAACATGAGGAACTGGGCACAAACGAAACGGAAGCCCATTTCCGTCAGGAAGGTGAGATCGACGTCTATATCCTGAAACAGCACGGCAGATCATTCAAAGAATACAATGTCTATTCGGACCTGCATATCAATGAAGCTGATGCCCATCTGCTGGCAGATATGTACCATCAGCTCTTCCTGCATATCTATGATCTGGATATCCCGGAAAGCAGGATCTTTGAGACGGCATGGCAGATCCACTGGATCACGAAAACGCTGTATCCTTCCGAGTGGAAATACAACCTGGTCAAAACGGTTGAAACGATGGCAAAAAGACCCAAGCTGATCTCCGGTATGATGCTGTTTGACAAAAAAACAAATTCTGCGGTCCTGAATCTGGACCATGAAGAATGGACAGTCCCCGGTTATCCGGGACTGACAAGCAGAAGTTCTTTCCCTGATCTGTATTTTGAGGCAGAACAGAAGGCACTCCATCTGATGAAGGAGCGGAAACATGAAGACTTCGACCGCACCTTCGACGGACGCCCGGTCTGATATTCACTGAGGCTGTGACAGCCAGAATGCTGTCATAGCTTTTTCTTTTTCAGCCATGTATGCCGCGGAAAGCAGGCAGAAAAAAGAGAATCTGCAATGCTCTGCATTTTCTCTTTTCTTTCGTTATTTTGCCTAATGTCCGCCGAACACATCAAACTGCATGGTATCCAGTTTTGCATCGATCAGAGCGATCTTTTCAGGTGTCACAATGACATTGCCTGCCTCAAAGTTAGCTCTGAGACGTTCAAGCTTTCTGGAACCCGGGATCGGAATGATATACGGTTTCTTGCAGATCATCCATGCCAGTGAAAGCTGTGCCATTGTGCAGTTTTTCTGAGCAGCCATTTCATTCAGCAGGTCCAGCAGCTCCCTGGCTTTTGCATATCCTTCTTCGGTGTACTGCGGCATCCGTGCACGATAATCCTGACTGCCTTCAAATTTGGTCTGGGGATTGTAAGTACCGGTCAGGAACCCGTTTGCCATCGGTGAGAAAGCTACATAGGCAATATCCAGTTCCTCACATACCGGCCAGATGGATTCATGCCATCTTGCCATCATGGAATACCTGTTTTCAATTGCTGTTACAGGTGTTACCGCATTCGCCCTGCGCAGATACTCCTCGGTCGTTTCGGAGATTCCCCAGGAACGGATCTTGCCTTCTTTGATCAGTTCACCCATGCACGGCATTTTTTGAACTTTTCAAACTGGACGGAATTCTGGGCGTGCATCAGATAGAAATCAAAGTATTCTACCCCGCAGGCTTCCAGCTGACTTTCAAACAGCGGACGGATATCTTCTTCTTTGTTGAAATAGCTTCCGGTCAGTTTATCGGTCAGAATATAGGACTCCCTGGGATGACGCTGTGTCAGGCATTCCTTCAAAGCAGTTTCACTCCTGCCGCGCAGGTATCCATGTGCAGTATCGAAGTAATTGAATCCATGATCAAGAAAGTGATCCACCATTTTCTTTGTTTCTTCAATATCCACTTCCCCGTCTTTCATGGGCAAACGCATGCAGCCGAAGCCGAAATTCTTTTTAATAAAATCAAATTGTTCCATTCTGTTCTCCTCTTCCGTCAGATACCGTATCGTTTATGATCTGTTTATTTTTCAGGTTTTACTATTATTTCTTATATCAGCTGATGCTGAAGCCATTTGCCGCTGCGGTAACGCATCACGCACAGAAGTCCTTTCAGGCACCAGTCCATCACCATCGCGCACGCAATACCGATCACACCCATCCTGAAACCCAGGCACAATATGAAGGACATGGCTGTCCGGAAGAATACCGTGCAGAAGATCGATGCGATCATTGTGAATCGGACATCTCCTGCTGCCCTAAGACCGGCTGACATCGGACCGAAGAATGCGCCGATGGTGCCGCAGAACAGATTATGAATGATGACGATCACAATGAGCAGATATCTGGTCTCCTCTGTAATGTCATACAGCGGAAGGATCAGCGGCAGGCAGAGCAGGATCAGCGCGTTCCATGCGAATGTCAGAAGCGTCGTGATCCTGAGCAGCTTCCACAAATAGTAATCTGCAGCTTCCCTGTCACCGGCACCGATGCATCTGCCGATCACGGTAATAAATGCCGGAGACATCGCGCTGACCACTGTCGCTGACAGTGACCAGATCGTCTGTCCGATACCGTTTGCAGCGATCTGAGATGTACCGAAAGTTGCGATCAGTGATCCCAGCAGTACCTTCGCAGCCTGAAACAGACCGCTTTCTACAGCATTCGGAACAGCTACACGAAGGATCCTTCCTGCGGTTTCAGGGATCAGGCGCATCATTTTCCGGAAGGATACGGTCACTTCATTTGTTTTCCGGAAGCACAGCACAGTCATGATACATGCCGCAAAATACCAGGAGATCGTTGTCGACCAGGCAACACCTGCTGCACCTGCATGAAGCACGAATATACCAATGGCATTTCCGATCACATTGACCAGGTTCATAGCCATGGATACACGCATGGTTACCGCCGTCTTTCCCATAGCGCGGTGCAGGGCTGTACCTGCGTTGTACAGGGCATTTGCCGGAAAAGAAAGGGTCGCGATCCACAGATACGTTTCACATGCTTTCATCACTTCCGGATCCACTGACCCGTAAAGCAGTCTCAGCAGTCCTTTTCCTCCTGCCAGCAGGATCACCATCAGGATCATGGATATCACAAATGCAAGATGGAAGATCTGGGACGCGGATGTTTCTGCCCGGTCCTTGTCTCCCTTGCCGATATATTGTGATACGATCACAGCTCCCCCGCTTCCCAGAGCAGAAAAGACAAGGATGAAGATCGTATAAATCATCGTATCCAGTGAGACACCGGAGACGGTCGCCTCACCTGCATGAGATACCATCATGGTATCTGCCAGTCCGACCACCATTAAGAGCGGCGTCTCAATGAACAAGGGAAGGATCATCTGTTTCAGATAGTTGTCCGAAAAACGTTTTCTTTCTTTACTGATCTGCTTCCGGGGTTCTATGAGCTTTGATACAAATTCCATGAAGCTTACTCCTGTTTACAGGCACATTCTGAAGATTTCCACAACATCTTTTGGTGTCAGTTCAACAAATCCTTTGATCACGCCGGCTGCTCCGCAGGCATTTTCCGCCATTTCTTCAAAACGTGAATCATCGATATTGAGCTCAGAAAGCCTGCTCTTGAGACCAAGTGTCTCAAAGAAGAGTTTTTCCGTGCATTCGATCGTCTTCTCCGCTGCTTCCATGACCGGTGTGTCTTCCGGAATGTCATAGACACGGTATGCCATCCTTGCCAGCTGCGGTGCTGTTTCATCATTCAGGATATAGCGCATCCATCTGGGCATCAGAATAGCGATCCCATGACCGTGCGTAATGTCATATACCGCACTGAGTTCATGTTCCATCGCATGGACGGTTGCGGCCTGGCGTACACCGCAGGTCATGAAACTGTTCAGTGCCCATGCGGCAGCCCACAGCAGATTGGAACGTGCTTCATAGTTCTCAGGATCTTCATAAGCGACCGGTGCCCATGTGACGACTGTCTTTAAATGCTCGTCCATCATCCGGTACAGCATATCCATCTTGTCATCTTTGGAGAAGTACTTTGTATCGATCGTATGGGCCATAATATCGACCGCTCCGCAGGCTGTCTGATATGCCGGTACGGTAAATGTATTTACCGGATCATCAAATGTCACTGTCGGACGCAGTGCCGGTTCGTTATATCCCTTCTTTTCTTCCGTTTCAAGATTGGAGATCACACAACTCGCGTCCATTTCACTGCCGGTAGAAGCCATCGTCGGCACCGCAAAGATCGGCAGTGCTTTTGTGATCGGTTTTTTTGCCTCAACAAGATCCCAGCAGTTTTCCGCATCGGAACAGACCAGTCCGGCGATCGCTTTTGCGGAATCGATCGCGGAACCGCCTCCTACAGCAAGTACTGCCTTGATGCCGTTTTCACGGCACATCCTGCCGCCGATATTGATATCGGTATGCCTGGGATTGGGCTTGACCAGGTCATAGTCATAAACAGTAATATTTTCCTTTTTCAGTTCATTGACCACCTTGTCATAAAGGCCGTATTTTTTGACGGATCTGCCGCCGTAAACAAGCAGAACGTTGTCACTGTATTTGATGATCTCCGAAGAAAGCTTTGAAAGTGCATTTCTGCCAAAGTGTACCTTTGTTGTGTTCTGGAATGAGAAATCGTTTGTCATAATAGCTCCCCTTTCTTATTTCAATACCTGTTTTGCCCAGGCAGCAGCTTTTGTTTCACTTTTCCCGGCATCAGACCCGCGGATCGAAAGACCGCTCAGCACATTTGCGCCGGGACATTCTTTCCGGATATCGCTTTCCGAGGAACCCATACCGCTTCCTTCATTCGTGCAGAACGGAGCGATCTTCTTCCCGGAAAAATCAAACGCATCCAGGAACGTAAACACAGGCATTGGAGCTGTGCCCCACCAGTTCGGGAAGCCAAGGAAGATCACATCATATTCATCAATGCATTCCGGAAGCTTTTTCAATGCCGGTCTTGCATTGGATTTCTTTTCCTGTGCAGCCTCATTTGTGCACTCATGATAATCTTTCGCATATTCTCTGACAGTTTCGAGTTCAAACAGATCTCCGCCAACTGCTTTCTGTATAAATTCCGCGACACGTTCCGTATTTCCCTTTTCAATGGAGCGGATGGAACCGCCGAAGTAATTTTCCCCTTTTCTGGAGTAATAAACTGTAAGTACTTTTGTCATCGTTCTGTTCTCCTTATCTGACTGCAGTATAAAAGCATCTCTTTTACGGAACAATTTCAGTTATGAATCGAATGGATAAGTTTTGCTTATGCATCAATGACCCTTCTTCGGAAAGTATCTCCGGAATAAAAAAGAGATCATAAGACATCCGTGTTTGCGGAAGATATATGATCCCCTCTGTGTACTGAAAATATGATTTCTCCGATTCAGTTCTGTACCTGAAGACTGCGGATCAGCTCAATATAATCACGGGCATATTTCGGAATATAGCTTCCTTTCCTGTATGCCGCGACGAATTCAGACATGATCCTTCCGGTAGAAAAGCTGTAGCAGCTGATCGGGGTATTCCCCGCACGGTGCTTCAGATGCGTTTCGTGTACGAATGAGATACCGTATCCTTTTGCCACAAGTTCAATGATCGCCGGCAGGTTGCTCGTATAAAGGACATTGTTGAAGTGGATACCGAGATCATGGAAAACAGAGTCTGTGATCTGTCTGGTACGCTGATCGGAATGCATCATGATGATCAGTTCATTTTCCAGCAGTGCCGGATTCAGTTTCGGATACTTTCCGGAAGGATTGGGTTCGGAAAACCTGCCGATCGGATGATCCTGACAGGTACAGATCAGAAGTTCCTCCTCGCCGAGACTTTCATATTCCATAAGGGAATTCAGTTCTGAAGGTGCGCTGTAAAAGGCAATATCGGCCTGTCCTTCAAGAACACGTCTGTCATTTTCATCAGAACTTCCTTCAAACACATTGACTTTGACATTCGGATATTTCTTCTTAAAAGCCGGGAGGGATCCTGGCAGCACATAGGTACAGCGCATTCTTGCAAAAGCAACGTTCAATACCCCGACATCCCTCTTGATGATATCCGCCAGTTCTATATCCAGGTCATTTTTCAGGCGCTGTATCTGCAGTGCATGGTCAACATAGCGTTCACCTGCATAAGTCAGGACATATTTATGACCGAGCTTGCGGAACAGCTTGATGCCCAGCTCATCTTCCAGACCGATCAGGAATTTGCTGAGGGTCGGCTGAGACACATACAAAGCTTCCGCAGCCTTCGTAATATTCTGATATTTGGCGATCGCCAGTACATAATTCAATTCCCTGAAGTCCATTTCAGCCTCCTTTATAAAGTATAACTGTCATGAAATTATTATATTAAATATATAGCCTGAATGCATAATTAATTGGTAAAATAATGCTTTTAATATGCGAAAACAGCAAATTTATGCTGTTTTTTAAGAATTTACGTAACTATGCATTTAGAGAATAGTTTTCATGATAAATATGAATTTTATTTATTTCTGATTTCAGATTATTCTTTGAGTGCGTTAAAAAGGAAAGCGGCTACAGCAAATACCGCAGAAGGAGGATACAAATGATTCAGCTCTATGATTCAGGGGTTTACCTGCTTAACGGAAACAGGATCGTTCCCGAAAAGGAAGCACAGGGAAATCCGGCACTCTCCAAAGAAACAGCTAAAAAAGGAACCATCTCGTACGGCATTCTTCAGGCACATAATACCGGAAATGATCCGGAACACCTGAAGATCAAATTCGATGCGATCACCAGTCATGACCTGACCTATGTCGGCATCATCCAGACAGCGCGCGCTTCAGGTTTAGACAGATTCCCTCTCCCCTACGTACTGACCTGCTGCCACAACAGCCTGTGTGCTGTCGGCGGAACGATCAACAGCGATGACCATGAATTCGGCCTCAGCGCCTGCAGAAAGTACGGAGGCATCTTCGTACCTCCGCATATCGGCGTCATTCATCAGTACATGAGAGAAACCATGGCAGGCTGCGGAAAGATGATCCTCGGTTCTGACTCACACACCAGATACGGCGCACTCGGAACGATGGCAGTCGGTGAAGGCGGCGGCGAGCTCGTCAAACAGATCCTGGAACAGACATGGGATGCAGCATATCCGGAAGTGATCGCAGTTTACCTGGACGGCAAACCAAATCCCGGTGTCGGACCGCAGGATATCGCGATTGCGATCGTAACTGCCGTATTCAAAAACGGATACGTCAAGAACAAGGTCATGGAGTTTGTCGGTCCCGGTGTATCTTCCATCCCTACCGATTACAGAAACGGCATCGATGTCATGACAACGGAAACGACCTGCCTTTCCTCCATCTGGCGCACAGATGAAGATACAGAGCAGTTCCTGAAGATCCATGGCAGAGGTGAAGAATTCAGGAAACTGGAACCTGCAGAGACTGCTTATTATGACGGATGCATCTATATCGATCTGTCCACGATCCACAGTATGATTGCCCTGCCCTTCCATCCTTCCAACGGTTATGAGATCCGTGAGCTTAATGCCAACCTGGATGAGATCCTGCATCAGGTCGAAGAAGAGAAGAACAGACTCATCCATAACCCCGACCTGCACCTGAACCTCTGGGAAAAGATACATGACGGTGCGCTTTGGGCAGATCAGGGAACGATCGGCGGATGTGCCGGCGGAACATATTCCAACATTATGGAAGCGGCTTACCTGCTGGATGGAAAGAGCACAGGAAACAGGGAATTCTCCCTCGGTGTCTATCCGAGTTCCCAGGCAGTCATGACTGAACTGCTCAGACAGAGAGCGATCGAAAAGCTCGTGCTTGCCGGTGCGACTGTCCGTACAGCATTCTGTGGTCCCTGCTTCGGCGCAGGCGATACACCGATGCACAAAGGATTCGCGATCAGACATACGACCCGCAACTTCCCGAACCGTGAAGGTTCCAAGCCGGGCAACGGACAGCTTGCCAGCGTTGCACTGATGGATGCCCGTTCCGTAGCTGCTACCGCAGCCAACGGAGGCAGGATCACTGCCGCAGATGAGATCGGCTATACATATCACTGTCCGGAATTCCATTATGATCCTTCCGCATATGAACACCGTGTATACCAGGGCTTCGGAAAAGCAGACGACAATGCACAGCTTGTCTGCGGACCGAATATCAAAGACTGGCCCGAAATGCCGGAAATGAATGAGAACATGCTCGTCAGAGTATGTGCCTATATTACCGACCCGGTCACAACGACCGATGAACTGATCCCGAGCGGTGAAACAGGATCCTTCCGTTCCAATCCGATGGGACTTGCTGAATTCACACTGAGCAGAAGAGTACCGGAATATGTCGGCAAGGCCAAAGCAGTCATGGCTGATGAGAAAGCAAGAAAAGCCGGCAGCTGTCCTGAACAGGTGCAGAAGGTCCTGGATCAGATCCGTACGATCCCCGGATTCGAAGACCTGAAAGACGAAACAGTCGATCTGTCCAGCACGATCTATGCTGTGAAGCCCGGAGACGGATCAGCCCGTGAACAGGCTGCGTCCTGCCAGAGAGTACTGCTTGGCGGTGCCAACATTGCCAAGGAATACGCTACCAAGAGATACCGTTCCAATCTGATCAACTGGGGCATGGTACCGTTCGTCACCAATGAAGAACCTGACTTCTCGGATGATGACTACATCTTTGTCCCGGGTATCCGCAAGGCACTGGAAACAGACATGAGATCGATCCCCGCATATGTGATCGGTCAGACAGTCAGACAGTTCACACTCCGTATCGAAGCGCTGACGGATGAGGAAAAAGAGATCCTCAGAAGCGGCAGCCTGATCAATTACAACCGCAGAAGAACAGTGAAATAAGAGAGGTTAAAACATGAGTGATAAAGTCAGAAAGCTGCCTGTGACGATCATGAGAGGCGGCACAAGCAAAGGCGTCTATATTCTTGAATCCGATCTGCCCGCAGATAAGAACGAGTGGGAAGGCATCCTGCTGAGAATGATGGGAAGTCCCGACCAGAAACAGATCGACGGTCTGGGCGGCTCCAAGTCCGTTACCAGCAAGGTCGCGATCATCAAAAAGTCAGACAGACCTGACGCAGATGTGGACTATACATTTGCCCAGGTCTCCGTAGACAAGCCTCTCGTCAGCTACAAAGGCAATTGCGGCAACATCTCCTCCGGTGTCGGTCCGTTCGCGATCGAGCAGGGTCTTGTAAAAGCCCTGGAAGGGGAAACACCTGTCAGGATCTACAACACAAATACCGACAAGATCATCGTTGCCGATGTAAGAACACATGATGGTGAAGTGCAGTATACAGGTGACTTCAGCATTGCCGGTGTGCCCGGCACGGCAGCACCTGTCAGACTGAAGTTCGTTCACCCTGCAGGAACGCTCGGCAAAGGACTGCTTCCTACAGGAAACGCAGTCGATGTTCTGGATGTCCCGGGTCTTGGTCCGGTGGAGGTCTCTATTGTGGATGCGGCTAACCCGCTGGTCTTTGTCAAGGCATCTGCGCTTGGCCTCAGCGGAAAGGAACTGCCCGATGAACTGGACGCAGACAAGGAAAAGCTGGATCTGCTGGAAACAGTCAGAGGTCTTGCGGCAGTCAGGCTCGGACTGATCGAGGACTATACAAAGTCTGCCTGGGAAACACCCGGCATTCCGAAGATGACATTCGTTGCTGAAGCAGAAGGGTACAAAGCTTCTGATGGCAGAAGCTATGAGAAGAAAGACATCGATCTGCTTTCCAGAATGATGTCCATGCAGAAAACACACCCCAGCTATGCAATGACCGGTGCAATGTGCACGGCAGCAGCTGCAGTGATTCCCGGCAGTATCGTCAACCAGGTGCTCTCACCGGATACAGACACACAGTTCATCCGGATCGGGCATCCCGGAGGAGTCCTGGAGTGCGGAGTTGATTACCGTGAAAACGGACAGGTACCTGAGATCGATGATACATTCGGATTCCGTACGGCAAATCTTCTGATGACCGGTACGGCTATGATCCGCGGATAAACAATTAAGGAGGAAAAAATGAATCTCTCAGTTATATCGCTTCTGGTTCTGGTTGCGGTCGTTGCAATCGGATTTATAAAAAAGGTCAATCTTGGTTTTCTCTCATTAGGTGTCGCATTCATACTCGGTACGCTTGGAGGAATGAGCGCAAAACAGATCTCTGCAGGCTTTGACAGCTCCATGTTCGTAACACTGGTCGGTGTTACATACCTGTTCGGCATGGCTTCACAGAACGGCACACTGGATCTGTTCTCCAAAAAGATCGTTGCGCTGGTCGGAAAGAATACGGTCCTGATCCCTGTACTGATGTTCTTCCTGTCCGCATTCATTTCAGCGATCGGTCCCGGTCATATCGCAGCAGGTATCCTGATGACAACATTCGCTATGTACCTGGCTATGGAAATGGACATCAACCCGATCATAACGGCGTTATTCGCAAAGCTGGGTGCCAACGCGGGATGTGCTTCCCCGCTGTCCCTGACCGGTATCCTTGCAAAGAACCTGTCTGAACCGCTTGGCTACAGCGGATTCGGACTCCATCTGTTCCTGACAACACTGATCTCAGGCTTCATCTTCACAGCGATCATCTACGTTGCTTACGGAAGCTACAAGGTCAAGTCAGAGAACCCTCTGAAACTGTCTGACATTCCGAAGTTCAACCGCAACCAGCTGTTCACGATCATTGCGATCATCGTCATGGTAGTCTTCTGCATCGGATTCAAGTTCGATACCGGTCTGTTCGCATTTGTTGCGGCAGCTGTCCTGGTACTGCTCGGATGTGCAGATGAAAAAGCAGCCATCAAGGGAATCCCCTGGGGTACTCTGGTATTCATCTGCGGCGTCGGAACACTGATCAACGTCATCAACAAGCTCGGCGGAATCAACCTGATCTCAGACCTGCTGACAGGCATGATGAGTGAAAAGACAGCTGTCCCGATCATGGCAGCTACTTCCGGTGTTCTCTCCTGGGTAAGCTCTACAACAGGTGTTGTAATGCCTGCGCTCTTCCCGATCGCTGCTGAAGTCGTCACAAAGTTCGGTGCCGGCGTCAGCTATGTGGAGCTGATCTCCGCGATAACTGCTACATCCTTCGCGGCTGCGATCTCCCCGCTGTCTACAGGCGGCGCGATCATCATGTCTTCCTACTCCGCTTCCAGAGAAACGACGAACGAAGAACTGAACAAGATCTTCCGCCAGCTGTTCCTGCTGTCCGTTGCAAATGTCGGCGTAAACGTACTGCTTGCTGCTCTGGGGGTATTCAATCTCGGCGGATTATTCTACTGATTGATCATCTCCGGAATATGATACACGAAGGGCTGACCCGACAGCCCTTTTTTACTTTGCACAAACAAAAAAACAACCGTGCGTATATACACGGCTGTTCATGTGTTTCATTAATTGTCGGTCAATCCCCAGCCAGGAATCTGTGATCCGCGTCTGATCAGAACGGTTTTCTGATAGTCGGTCTGATTCAGGAATCTCAGAACTGCATCGGTCTCTTCTTCCGTGCATCCTGCAAGGATCTTCACATCCAGCGTTTTCTGGAGAATATCCGCTGCCACCACAAGTCCTGTGATCAGCGTACGGGATCCGCTTCCAAGATATACCGAAACTTCAGGTGTTACATCAACCAGGCGGCCGTAATCGACCGGATAAACCAGGTTTTTGAACTGCGGATGTGTTTCTCCTTTCTTCCTGCTGTGCTTCAGATCACTGGACAAAAACAGTGTATCCACTTTCTGCCAAAAATAGGCATTGTTCTCATATTCTGCCATAATTTACCTTTCTGCAAATACCTGCAAACTATCTAGATTGTACACAAATAACCAGTCCCTGTAAACCGATACAGAAACAAACAATTTTGTTTCACAGTCTTGTTTGACAAAAAATGACAGATTCTTTCATTTTTTACAGAACGGCGTTTTTCTGCTCTCCGGACATCCACGCAGCCAGATTATCGAACACGATATCCGCACGTTCTTCCAGCGCTTCCCTGGTCGCAAATCCGATATGAGGTGTCAGCAGTGTAGCCGGGGCTTCCGTGATCGGGTCATTGATCAGCGGCGGTTCTGTTTCAAATACATCCAGACATGCGCCGGCGATCTTCTTTTCTCTCAATGCTTCGATCAGGGCTTCCTGGTCAACGACAGGACCTCTTGCCAGGTTGACAAGAATGGAATTGCTCTTCATCAGGGCGATCTGTTCTTTGCCGATCATGCCCTTTGTTTCATCATTCAGCGGGCAGTGCAGCAGAACGATATCAGATCTTTCAAGCAGACCGTTCAGGTCCGTCAGTTCAACATATTCGGGAATGTCATCAGAAGGATGTTTCTTGTTTGCCAGGATATTTGCGCCGAACGCGTGGAACAGCTCTGCGCTTCTTCTGCCGATCGCGCCGAATCCGACGACACCGACTGTCTTGCCCTTGATCTCGATACCGATCAGTCCTGTTTTATCCAGGCCCATTCTGCACCGTTCTTCTGTTTCTCTCAGCTTTCTGTATACGGAAAGGACCATGCCGACACCCAGTTCCGCAACGGCTTCCGTGGAATAGCCAGCAGCGTTGCTGACTGAGATGCCTCTCTCTTTTGCCGTACCGACCGCAACATGATTGACGCCGGTAAACGCAATGTCGATAAACTTCAAGTCTTCTGCAGCTTCGATCACTTCTGCCTCAAGCGGCATGTTTGCGAGCATTACAGCATCCGCGTCCTTGATCTCCTTTTTCTTTTTGCCGATGTCTACCGTTTTCTCGCATTGAACAAATTCAACGCCCTGCGCCTCAAACGGTGCTTTCAGTGCCTGGAGTTTCTGTTCGGAAACTCCCAGTGATTCCATAATTACAACTTTCATAATCTCCTCCGCTGTATATGACTAAGGTCTCAGTTCACGAATTCTTACATGTGCTTTATCAAGCAGTTCTTCAACGTCATAGATGCCGCTTTTTTCCATGACCCTGACGACGATCATCAGACAGCCCATTGCGTCACTTGCGGCATTGTGGTGGTTCAGTTCGATATTCAGCGCATCACACATATCATTCAGTCTGTGATGAGGCATGCTTGTAAAAAGTCTTCTGGATAGCTCTACCGTATCAAAGTATCTGAGGCGGGGCACCTTGATGCCGCAGTTGATGCATGCGGCTTTCAGGCAGCCCATGTCAAACGGCGCGTTATGGGCAACGACCAGAGCATCTTCCATCTCTTCATAAATGTGGCGGTAGACTGTTTCAAAATCCGGCGCGTCCAGGACATCCCTGGGACGGATCCCGTGGATCCTGATATTCCACGGATCAAAATAGAACACGTCTTCTTCCGGACGGATCAGTGAATAATAACGTTCTTCGACAGCACCCTCTTCATAGGTGGATATACCCACTGCGCATACACTCGCGGGATTCCGGTTAGCCGTTTCAAAATCAATCGCTGTGATCTTCATTCACGTATATGCTCCAGTGCCATTTTATAGATGTTTTCAATGTGTTCATCGGCCATTGAATAGTAGACCTGCTTGCCGATCTTCCTCGTTCTGACAAGCTTCGTTTTCTTCAGGCTTGCCAGCTGATGGCTGACAGCGGATGTCGACATTTCAAGCAGATATGAGAGATCGGTAACACACAGCTCATGGGTAAATAAAGCGTTCATGATCTTCAGCCTCGTGCTGTCGGAAAACATGTTGAAAATAATGGAAAGATCGTCATATTCCGACTCTTTCAGCATCTGTTCCCTGCATTTTTCAACCTGTTCGGCATCAATCAGCTTCATATTTTACCTTCCTTTATTCTGACATTTTTGATCTCTTTATTCGGCGCATACATGTTCATGTATTTAGCGACCCTGCGTTTGGAATACAGTTCGATGATCTGCATACTGCCATCCACCATCGTGATGGTCAGGTTATCATTTGCCGGATGCCATTCATACTGCCAGTTGACGATCTCGTCCCAATAGATCATCATGCATTCCGAGCGGTCTATGCAGTTATTCAGGATCATGAATTTCGGATTGAACACCACAAGAACACGGTCAGGCAGAAGCACAAGGCAGAACAGGGCGAACATGATCATGCTCATGCCGATCACCTGCCAGACCGCATCGGTAAACAGAAGACCGACCCCCGCGCCGAGCATGACCGACAAAGCTGTAACAGGCTTCACCCTGATATAATGAACAGGAGGCTCCTGCTGAGGTATATTCTTGATTTTAATGACCTGTGATCTCATAAAGGTATTATATCACCGTTTTATCACAGCAGAATGTTTGGTATAATGTGTCGGAAACGAGGTCAAAATGAATCCAGTAACATTTGAGATCACCCATGTATGCAAGCAATCCGGCGCAAGAACGGGAATTCTGCATACTCCGCACGGAGATGTTGAAACACCGATGTTCATGCCGGTCGGTACACAGGCTACCGTCAAATTTCTTTCACCGGAAGAACTGTACGCGATGAATGCAGGCGTTGTCCTGGCAAATACATATCACCTCTGGCTGAGACCCGGGGAGGATGTGCTGCGGGAAGCAGGCGGTGTCCAGAAGTTCATGAACTACAAAGGACCCATGCTGACGGACAGCGGCGGATTCCAGGTGTTTTCATTGTCTGATACGCGGAAGATCTCGGAAGAAGGCGTCACGTTCCGCAATACATTGAACGGGGATATCCTGTTCCTGTCACCGGAAAAATCGATCCAGATCCAGAACGCGATCGGTGCCGACATTATGATGTCGTTCGATGAATGCATCCCTTACCCTGCCACACGTGAATATGCCCAGAAATCCATGCTGAGGACGCTGCGCTGGGCAGAGCGCGGAAAGAACGCCAATGAACGTCCGGATGAACAGGCACTGTTCGGTATCGTGCAGGGAGGCGACTACGATGATCTGCGTTACTACTGTGCAGAGAAACTGGTCGAAATGGACTTCCCCGGATACGCGATCGGCGGTACGTCCGTCGGTGAGGACAAGGAGACCATGTACCGCATGGTAAAGTGGTCACAGGAAAAACTCCCTGTTGATAAACCGAGGTACCTCATGGGCGTCGGCGCAGTCAACGACCTGCTGGAAGCAGTATCCCTGAATATCGATATGTGTGACTGTGTTCTTCCGACAAGGCTTGCACGACACGGTACACTTCTGACCTCACATGGACGCATCAATATCCGCAAAGCAATGTACAAGCATGATTTCTCACCGCTTGATGAAAAATGCGACTGCTATTGCTGCAGGAACTATACCAGAGCTTATCTGAACCATCTGTTCAGGACCGAGGAAGGCTTCGGTACAAGGCTTCTGTCCATTCACAATGTGAGATTCCTGCTCAAACTGATGGAAGATGCACGCAGAGCGATCAATGAAGACAGATTCAATGATTTCAAGCAGGAAACGCTCGCCCAGATGAAATTTGATGAGCGGGGCTTCTGAAACCATGGAAAAAGACCGTATGTTTATATTTATGCTGCCGACAGTTTACTTCCTGTCAAGCACCTGTTAGAATAGCAAGCGATTGCAAGGAGAAATACTATGCGTGAATATATACTCGCAACAGCATCTACTGCAGATCTGAGTCCGGAATATATGAAGGAACACAACATTCCCTTCATTCCATATACTTTTACGATCGGCGATAAAGTATTCGTAGATGACTGTACAGAAGAAACCAAAGCAATGATCTACCGTGAAATGAGAAACGGCAAATCTGTCGGAACATCTGCTATCACGGAATATGCATATTATGAGTTTTTCAAAAATCTGATGGCAACAGGAAAAGATGTCATCTATGTAGATATGTCGAGAGCAATCTCATCATCCATCCAGCATGCCGAGATGGCTGCCAGAAGAGTCCAGAAAGAGTTCGGCGATCAGCGTTTCTACTTCCTTGACAGTTTCTGCATTACCGGAGGTCTGAATCTGTTTTTCAAACAGCTGGTCCGCCGTCATGAAGAAGGCCTATCATATGATGAACTCATCGAATGGGGAGAAGCCCATAAGCGTGAATATATCCATCGTTTCATCGTAGATGATCTGCAATGGCTCAGACGCGGCGGAAGACTTTCCAACGCTTCAGCCATCATCGGAACAATGCTGTCCATCAAGCCGGAGATCTATGTAACAAACGAAGGCAAACTGATCTCTTTCAGTACAAAGCACGGAAGAAAGAAAGTCATCCATGCGATGGTCGATTCCATGAAAGATGATCTCGCGGATTATTCCGCTGATGAAGAGATCACGGTCATGCATACCGATACGCCGAAAGATGTTGAATGGCTGATCGAACTGATCAGGGAAACATATCCGCAGCTGAAGGATGCAGAGATCACCGTAACAACACTCGGTCCCACGATCGCGGCACATATTGGTCCGGGATTCATGGCTGTCGTATATCACGGTACACAGAGGATCATGTAAGTCACTGGAAACAGTGGCTTTTTTCATGCAGAATCGATTACAATGATAAGGATTATCGAGGGGATTATGCAGAATATCAAATATAAAGATCTTTTTCAGTACAGAAGTGTCTGGATGGGCTTTGCAATCATCTGGATCATGATCTATCACTCTGAACTGATCGTCGAAAACAGGCTGCTCTGGATGATAAAGAACGTCGGATACTGCGGTGTCGACCTGTTCTTCTTTGCCTCAGGGATCGGCTGTTATTACTCTTATCAGCGCTTAAAAGATCCGTATGCGTTCATGAAGCGCAGGATCTCAAGGATCATTCCGCCCTACTGGATCTTCCTGACAGTACTGTGTCTGACACGGCTTGCGGCCGGTACACTCAGGCCCGGTACTGTGATCGGCGACTACCTGTGCCTGGAATACTTTGTCGATCCGGAACTGGATCTTGCGTTCAACTGGTATATGGGATCCATATGGGTCATGTACCTGCTCGTACCGTATTTCTGGCAGCTGATCGAAAAACACGGGCAGAAGAGCCTGCTGATCATACCGCTGCTTCTGCTGGCATCGACCGTCTTCTGGCATCAGACACATTTCATCCTGACGGCCACAAGAGTCCCGATCTTCTTTATCGGAATGTATTATGAATACCTTGCGCTGAATGACCGGGAAATGTCCGGAAAGGACTACCTGAAGCTGCTGATCATGGCAGCCATCGGATTTGCGGTACTCGTCCCTTCCAGGCTTCTGATCACAGACAATGAGATCATGTGGGGATGCGGCGTCCTGTTCTACCCGTTCATTCTGATGACACCGTTCATCTGTATTACCATGTCACTGATCTGCCGTATCGGCAATCCTGTCATACAGGGACTGCGGAAACTGTTTGAACTTGCAGGCAGATATTCATTTGAACTGTATCTTGTGCACCACCTGATATTTGAACTGGGAGCGAGATATTTCAGGGGCACGCCTCCGTTTGTGACGACATGGTTCTGGTTCGTCCTGTATCTGGCAGCTGTTCCTGCCGCATGGCTGCTGAACAGAGCTGCAGTGCTCTTCAGCAGACTGTTTCAGAAAATAAACTGCGTAAACAATTGAAAAAGGCATGGTCCGGTGATCATGCCTTTCATTGTCCCTGTACTCAGTCCAGATGGTACAGCTTTGTGTATTTATCTTCCAGATAATCCAGATAATAGTTGGGATCGAATGCTTCCCCTGTTGCCATATGCATGATCTCATCCGCGTTGTAGCGGCAGCCATACTTATGGATATGTTCCTTCAGCCAGTTCATGATCACATCATAGTGGCTGTTTCTCAGCAGGTCATCCACATCGATGTCTTTTCTCATAGCGTGCATGAACTGTGCTGAGAATGCACTGCCCAATGCATATGTCGGGAAGTATCCGAAGCTTCCATCAGCCCAATGGACATCCTGCAGAATGCCCTCTTTCGCGGAAGACGCACGTACGCCAAGGTATTTCTCGTACATATCATCCCATGTCTTATCAAGACCTTCCGTTGAGATCGTTCCTTCAAACAGTCCTCTTTCCAGTTCGTAACGGATCACGATATGGAGCGGATATGTCAGTTCATCTGCTTCCGTACGGATCAGTGACGGCTGTGCAGCGTTCAAAGCTGCCAGGAACTGATCGAGGCCGATATCCTTCAGCTGCTCCGGGAAGACCTCTTTCAGGGCAGGATAATTTGCCTCCCAGAACGGCTTCGATCTGCCCAGATAGTTCTCACAGAGTCTGGACTGGGATTCATGCATACCGCTGGAAACACCTTCATTGAAGATCGTTCCGTCATATTCAGGTGCGACCTGATGCATATAGTAGCCGTGGCCTGTCTCATGGATCGTTGACAGGAGCGCGGACATCGGTCTGTCAGGCAGATATTTGGTCGTTACACGGATATCATTCTCACAGAGTCCGCTTGTAAACGGATGTTCTGTTTCATTCTGATATCCCCATGATTTATCAAAATGCAGATAAGCAAGCATATGTTCCATATACTTTTTCTGCAGTTCTACAGGATATTCCGTTTCAATGAATGAAGTATCGATCTGTTCTGCTTCCGTTACCCTGCGGATCAGCGGTACAAGACGTTCCTTGACCTTATCAAAGAAGACATCATACTTCTCACGGGTCATTCCGGGTTCAAAGTCATCCAGCATCTGATCATACAGATCCAGATCACTTGAACGATAGGAATACATCTTTTTCTGTGCTTCGATGATCCGTTTCAGATACGGTTCAAACATTGAATAATCACTTGCGTTCTTTGCCTTCAGCCATGCGCCGTAGGACTCATTCTGAAGCTGGTTGAATGCGACATATTCATCCTTCGGAACAGACAGGATCTTGCTGATATCATGGTCATACAGTTCGATCATCTTGCGGTCATCACCTGTGACTGCCTCATCACTCAGCAGCGTTTTTCTCAGTTCTGCCATCCGGGGATCCGTTGTGATCGAGAAGAGTTCACCCGCCAGGATCGCCATTCTTTCATCACGGAATTCACTTCCGTCGACCGGTGCCAGAGTCTGCTTATCAATGCCAAGCAAAGCAAGTGCCATATGGTAAGCGGACATGCGCTTAACCCAATCATGGAATAATTTCAGATTTTCCTGTGTAGTCATACTATACCCTCTTTCAAACATGGCCATTATACCATAACAAAAATGCAGACTAAGCAGCCTGCATCATCTTGCTGCGCTGATTTGCAGATCTCCTGAGCCAGCCGCCCTGCAGATAATATCCGAGGAACAAGAGGCTGGTCAGTATCCATGAGATCGGATAACACAGCAGTGAATCAAAAATCGTAAGTGACGGATAGAAGAGGATCCAGAGAATACGCAGCGCGCCGATTCCCAGTGCCGTCATCAGCATCGGTACCAGGGAATCACCGCAGGCACGGATGGATGAAGACAGGATCTCAACGAATACGAAAGCCGGCCAGAACGGACACAGGAATCTCAGAAGACTCATGCCGATACTGATGACTTCCTGATCCGGTGTAAACAATCTGTATAATACAGGTCCGCCGAACCAGCATATTGCCGAGATCGTTCCGGACATCAGGAGATACATGATCGTTCCTTCCAGGATACCCCGCCTGACACGTGCGGTATTCCCTGCCCCGAAGTTCTGCCCGGAGAACGTCAGCATAGCCGTACCCAGCGCACCTGATGCGTTCCAGAACAGCGCATCGATCTTTCCGAATGCCGTATACGCAGCTACCGTATCTGTTCCGTAGCTGTTGACAGAAGACTGGATGAAGAGATTCGCGATGCTGTAAAGGACTGACTGGATCCCTGTGGGCAGGCCGATCACAATGATTCGCTTCAGGATCTTCGGATCATAATGCAGCCGGCGGATATCGAAATGATAGCTTTCGTGAGTGATATACAGCGTCTGCAGCGTCAGGAAACAGCTGATCAGCTGTGATATGACAGTCGCTACGGCAACACCGGTCACACCCATGCCGCCGAAAGCGACGAACAGGATATCCAGGATGATATTGGTAATGCACGATACGATCAGGAAGAACAGCGGGCGTTTGGAATCCCCTACCGCACGCAGCACTCCTGCGCCTGTGTTGTAGATCATGGAAGCGATCATGCCGCTCATGTAGATGCGCATGTACTGCAGTGAATACGGATAGACCGCATCAGGAACATTCAGTGTCCTCAGGATCCACGGTGCCAGCAGAATGCCGCATGCCATCAGCACAGCGCCAAGTGATATTGCCAGGAACATTGCCGAATATACACCCTTCTCAACACCATCCCGCTGCCGGGAACCGTAATACTGGGCAATGATCACAGTAGCGCCTGATGACAGACCTGTTACAAATCCTACGAGAAGGTTGATGACAGTACCTGTGGAACCGCCGACCGCGCCAAGTGCTTCTTTACCGACAAAGTTGCCGACAACGATCGCGTCTGCTGTATTGTAAAGCTGCTGAAACAGCGTACCGAACAAAACAGGAAAGAAAAACAGCAGGATCTGCTGATAGATCACACCATTAAGGAGATCGCTTTTTACCCTTCTCATTCAGAGCCCTCCTGATAAATACCCGGTTATATTACCACTTTCCTTGAAAAGGAAAAGAACTAATTTCCGAAAGTTATGCGCTATACTGATTAGGAGAAACAGAGGACACACATATGATGCACTTAGAAAACGGTTTATTTGAAGTAACACTGACTGCTGACAGTCATTTTGACCTGGAAAAAGACCATTCCGAATACCAGTATGTACTGAACCCGGACAGCTATCAGCCGGATGAGAATTATGTTGCCTGCAGGATCGAATGCAGATCACAGGACAGCCTGCAGAAAATCGCCCTGATTGGACCTGTGGAGACCGACTTTGCCAACCTTGCAGTATTGAAGGAAAACACATTATATGTGCTGATGGGCAGAGGCATCACCGAGATCGATCTGCGCAGTCCGGATACATGCGTTTTCCATCAGATCGATCCTGACGGATATACTCATGGCATTTTCGCGCATGAGGATCAGTATCTGATCTACAGCGCCTACGCAGTACTGTGTCTGGACAGCCGGTTCCATGAGCTCTGGATATTCAGCGTCGATGCCCCGATCACTGTCTTCAATATGACTGACACAAGGATCGAACTCGTTGATGAAGATGATAACCGTCACTATATCGGTTTTGACGGCAGAAGGAGAAACTGAAAAAGGATCTCAGACGATTCCAAGATCCTCAAGCATTTTTGCCACACCGTCATTGGCGCATGTGTCCGCAACATAGTCGGCATGAATACGGACGTCTTCCCTGGCATTTCCCAGTGCGACTCCGATCCCTGCCTTTGTGATAAACGGAGTATCATTCGCGGCATCACCGAAGGCAATGACCTGATCCCACGTGATTCCAAGCAGCTGCAGTACAGGTTCTACTGCGGTTGCTTTTGTTATATCCTTCGGGAAGATGTCATAGCCGATCTTGCTGGACCAGGCAAATGTCACTTCCGGTATTTCTTCGATCATCGGTATGACCTGTTCTTCATCACCGATGATGAACGTTCCCAAAGGTGTCCCGTGTTCCAGATGATGATCCCTTTTTTCACATCCATCCATTACCAGAGATTCGTAATATTCATTGGCACAATAGCCTTTGACAAACCGTTCATGGTTTGCGTAAGTCACGATCCGGTCTTCAAACTTGAAGCCCAGGCCGATCCCGTTTTTGACTGACTGTTCCGTGATCTTGTTCATGACCTCTTCACTCATCGGATACTTCTGAAGCACCGTGCCGTCCCGCTTTACAAGACACGCACCGTTGACAGTACCGATATAATCCATCGGCAGATCCTCAAACAAAGATTTCTGCAGGAATGTATAATGCCTTCCTGTATCGATCATGACGTGGATCCCTTTTTCGATCGCTTTATGGAAATCCGTCCTGAGGCGTTCTGAGATCTCTTCCCTTCCGGCAGGGATGATCGTGTTGTCTATATCACAGACGATCAAGCGTATATCTTTTTCTGTTTTGTTCATGACAACGATTATAACACGAGAAAACATTGCGTGATTTTCAACTTTGGTTTACCTGTGAATTGTGATAATATGTATGAGCGACATGTGCCCGTGGCGCAACCGGATAGCGCATCAGCCTCCGAAGCTGAGGGTTGTGGGTTCAAATCCCGTCGGGCACGCGCAGCAGGAATTCTGAATGAATTCCTTTTTTGTTCATATCAGAATATGATAGAATTCACTCATGAAGAAAACGATTCTTACCGTATTCAGCATCATCCTGACAGCCGCGGGCATTGCCTTTGCTTTTCTGATGGGACGTGCTGTTTACCTGAACGGGATCGAAAACAAACGTCTGCTGCTGTTATGTGCTTCGCTGGCTGTCAGCGCGATGGGGGCGGACCTCCTGGCAAAAGCACAGATACCAAGAGAAGTCAGAAAACAATATCGGGACCTGTAACACAGGCCCCGTTTTTTTATCAGAGTGCTTTGATCGTTTTTGTCAGGTAAGGCATCAGCTGCTGCTTACGTGAAATGATGTAGGGATCAAATCCGGAATGCTCATCGAACACTGTTTCGATCCGTTCACCGATGACATATGAGAGCGGTCCGTAGTATACGAACAGCGAACCTTCTCCAAGTACATGCGTAAACAGCATGACCATCAGATCCAGTTTCTTGTCTTCCTGCTCTTTTTCCAGATTCTCACGGAATGCAGGAAGGATCGCCTGTACATCTTCGATATGGTTGTAGTTTGTCTGACCGATCGCGAACTTGTATTTGCCGATCTCGAATGTCTTCAGGTCACGGTTCAGGATCTCATGCGGCGTGCTGTCCTTGAGGGCAACAGATGAGCTGAGCATCTCTGCGGCATATTCACCGACATCAGTGACTCCTGCCAGCTCTGCCAGCCAGGCAACAGCCTTTTTGTCGCGTTCTGTTGTTGTCGCAGACTTGAAATACAGTGTATCGGAAAGGATCGCGGACATCATCAGTCCTGCCATATCCGCATCCGGTACAAATCCTCTTTCCTTATACAGTTCGGAAACGATCGTGCATGTGCATCCGCACCTGACACCGAAATAATTGATCGGGTGATCTGTAGTGATATCACCGACATGGTGATGGTCAACGATCTCCTGAATATCCGCCAGTTCTACATGCTTGATCGACTGGTTGGAAGCACAGTGATCGACAAGGACCATTTTACGGTGCGGGTAATCTCTGACATGATACAGGGAGACAGCACCTGTGATCCTGCCTTCCGCATCCAGAACAGGATAGCTTCTGACTCTGGACTTACTGATCTTTGCGGCTACATCATCAACAAACTCTTCTTCCGAGAATGTAATGGGATCGTCTGTCATAACGTGCTCGATGGAATAAGATTCATTGATCACCTGAGCTGTATGCATCGTATCTTCACTTGTTTCAACGATCGCACAGCCTTTGCTCTTGGCAAGCTGGATGACATCGTCGTCAACGATCAGACCGCATGTGATCACGAGGCATTTTGTACCTTCATTGATCAGCATTTTCTGCTTTTCACTTCCGCTTGAAAGAATGGAAATACCACCCTGGAGATTGAACATGGTAGCTTCCCTGCCCTCCAGTGTAATAACATGCACGACACCGCTGGTGTGGAATTCCTCCGGTCCCCAGACGATCCTGCCGCCGATCGTATGCGCAATGTCATCCAGTGTAGCATGCGACATCAGATCCGCCTGGTTCGCTGCCGGATGCAGTCTGACTTTGGATAGATTGGATGTCGTGCAGATCCCGCAAAGCTTGTTCTTGTCATCCACCACGAACAAAGAACGGTTCTTTGCGTGCAGCATAACATGCCATGCGTGATGCACCGTAGCGCTCTTGCGTATGATCGCAGGACGGTCCATATCAATGTCACACAGTTTCATTCTGGCATCAGTCATCAAAAGCGGATTTTCCTGATTAAACCGTTTCAAGATAAACTTTGTTTCTTCATTTACCGGACCCTGACGCAGTGCTACAGCATCCACGCCCTGCAGTCTGAGCAGATTTGCATACGTGATGGCAGAGCAGATCGCATCAGAATCGGGATGTCTGTGTCCTGTTACATATGTAGTATTATTCATCACCATTTCTCCTCGCTTCAATGAAGCTGTTAGTGTGTCAGAATCTCATTTCCTGTTTCAGTGATCAGGATCGTGTGTTCCCATTGGGCACTGTCTTTTCCGTCCTTTGTATAGATCGTCCACTCATTGTACGGATCGATCACAACACCGGCTTTTCCGATATTGATCATCGGTTCAATGGTGATCACCATGCCGGGAACCAGGACCATTCCGGTACCGCGTTTTCCGATATGGCTTACAAAAGGATCTTCATGGAATCCGATCCCTACGCCGTGTCCGCCCAGTTCACGTACGACAGTATATCCTCTTGATCCGGCATATTTGGAGATCGCATAACCGATATCACCGACTGTTGCCCAGGGCTGTGCAGCCTGGATCCCGAGTTCAAGGCATTTCATCGTTTCTTCTACCAGACGTTTTCTCTGCGGACTGACATCGCCGATCATAAACATACGGCTCGCATCAGCGTAGTAGCCATTATAGATCGTCGTGCAGTCGACATTGATAATATCACCGTCATGAAGTCTTTTATGACGGCTGGGAATTCCGTGACACACTTCCTCATTGACGGAAGTGCATACACTCTTCGGATATCCCTCAAAATGATACGGTGCACAGATTGCGTTGTGACTGTGCGTATATTCCACGACAATGTCGTCGATCTCCTGGGTAGTCATACCTGCATGGATCCTTTTCGCCACTTCATCCAGGACACCTGTGTTGATCCTGCCTGCTTCGATAATCCCCTGTATATGCGAAGGGCGCTTCAGAAGACTCAGATCAGGAAGTTCTTTTCCTTTTTTACGGAGTTCCTCCATTTTTTCCAGTATGTGATCCGGTACCGGTTCCGTTTCAAATATCCTTTGAATATCTGCTTCACTCATTCGTTTTTACCGCCTTTTCTGTTGTGCTGCCGAAGCCGCCTGTACGTACCGCTTCTGCATTGTCATCTTCCGTTATGCCGAAGGGAAGGAAGATCCCCTGTACCATGCCGGTACCTTTTTTCAGCTCAACGGTCTTATCTTCTACCGTGTCATTTGTCAGCTTGCAGAAAATATGACCTTCGTTGTCCGCGTTGTAATAATCACTGTCAATGATCCCGACAGTATTATTCATCTGCAGACGGTATTTGAATCCGAGGGAACTCCTCGGAAACAACATCAGTACATAACCATCTACCATTCTAACACGAACTCCCGTAGGAATCAGAATCTGCTCGCCCGGTCTGACGGTAAAATCTGAAGGAACGAAGAAATCATACCCTGCGGACCCTTTTGTAGCACGGCGCGGAAGCTGTATATCTTCATAGACCGCCCCGGCCTGTTCCGCATCAGATTCGCTGAAAGCATGGAGCCAGTCTTTTACAAACTGCTCTTTTGATACCTTTTCGAATTTTGCGATCTTCTCCATCATTTATTTACCAGGCCCTTCATCATAAACATCAGGAAGCGTGCTGCGGCATCCTCAAAAGGATAAACTGTCAGCACGATATTATCTGAAACGATCTCATGCGCCGGATAGAACAGATGATGCAGGATCTTTTCAACGATCCCCTTCTGATCAAGCGTCTTTGTATATTCGATCACTTCTTTGGGATCCAGCGCAGGAATATATTTAAAATCCGGATCGACGGTACCTGAGAATTCCGCAAGGATCATGCGCTCCGCTTCCAGACGGCTGTACACGTGATAAACATCAGCTCCGATCATATCCAGCAGGCTGTCGATCATACCGTAGTAGATATCTTTTTCCGACAATACCGCTTTATGCATCCGTGTTTTCAGTTTATCGGTGATAACAGAATCAGAGCGCAGACGTTCGTTGATATTGGTCGCATTGCGTATCCTGGTCTCAAGCTTCAGCAGTTCCAGATAATACTGCCCGAACCATTCCGGAACCTCATACTGACGCATAAACGTATATTTGACACCGTCATAGCGTCCGAATTTCTTCATGGTATCGTTGTATCCCGCAATGTCATATTTCCGCAGTGTTTCCCTGCCAAAATCCAGAAAAGGAGCCGGTTCGATCTGCGGGAAAATATATTTGATCTGCGGACGGTCCAGGAATACAGGGTGCTGGGGGTGAATGTTAAGGTCGATCGCGACCACCTCTTCCGCTCCCATCCTCAGCGCCAGGTCGATCGGCAGATTGTCGTAGAATCCCCCGTCAATGAATTCACCTTCTTCAAATTTATGAATCGGCAAAGCCGGAAACGCGGATGCCGAAGCAACCAGCCAGTCAACGCCGTGCTGCCGCATCATTTCCTTCGTAACAAATACCGGTTTGCGTGATGCAACGGAAACCGTTACACATGCAAAATCGGTTTCAGACGCAAAAAAAGCTTCCGGGTGGAACATTCTGCCGGTTCTTTCAATGAGCGGTGAAATATCTGCCCCGCCGTCCTTAACATAATTTTTGAATAATGAAGGCAGCAGACTCCGCTCATTCACCAGCGTTTCGATGCTCAGATCCTCCGGAAAATTACCGCTGATGATCTGGTCGCTGGTCAGATTCATCCACAGATCATTCAATTCTTCATAATCACCCTGCACAACGAGCGTGCCGTTCAATGCCCCGATCGATGTACCGGTCACGATATCCCAGTTATCTTTGCCGAGCTCCCGCAGTGCACGAATGGCACCATTCTGATATGCACCCCGTGTACCGCCGCCGGCAAGTACCAATGCTTTCTTTCCCATATGTATCCTCAGCATTCAAATTTTATCACAAACACTGCTGTACTGGCATCATCTATCGCCGGTTCCGAAGTTTCACAGCATGTATCAAGCATATCTACAAAAGGGCATTTTTATGGTTTATAATAATCATCGTTATGGAGGCTGTTTATGAAATTGAATGTAGCCGTATTTTTCGGCGGTGAAACCGTTGAACATGAAGTCAGTATTATTTCCGCACATCAGGCTCTGGAAGCCCTTGACCGGAACAAATATGAAGTAACACCTGTCTATATTGCAAAAGACAGGACAATGTATACATCAGATCTTCTGTGGGACATCAAGTCCTTTATCAACCTGAATGAACTGAAAAACAAATGCACGCAGGTCACACTTGTACAAACTGAAGGAAAGGTTCTTCTTCAGCCTGTCAGGCAGACGCTGTTCTCCAAAAAACTCAGCATACCGATCGATGTAGCGATTCCTGTCATGCACGGCACCAACGGGGAAGACGGTTCGATCCAGGGATTCTTTGAAATGATGAAGATCCCTTATGCCGGCTGTGACGTCATCGCGGCCGGTGTCGGCCAGGATAAAGTGCTGCAGAAACATATCCTGCATGATAACGGTCTTCCGATCACAAACTGGTTCTGGGCATACGGCACCGAACTGGATGATGACCGTGACGGTCTGCTGAAAAAGGCCAGAAAACTGATCTATCCGGTCATTCTGAAACCGGCAAGGACCGGTTCAAGCGTAGGCATTTCGATCGCGCATAACGATGAAGAATACATTGAATGCTTTGAAGAAGCACGTCAGTATGACGAAAAGGTCATTACCGAAAAAGTCATCAAACCGATGAAAGAGATCAACTGTTCTGTACTAGGGAACAGTGATGAAGCGAAAGCGAGCGTTCTGGAACAGGTGGGTCACGCAACAGATGATGAACTCCTGTCCTTCCGTGACAAATATCAGGGCGGCGGAAAGTCTTCCAAGACATCCGGTGCTTCCAAGGGCATGGCCAGTGCCGCAAGACTTGTACCCGCACCGATCAGTGAAGAAGAAACAAAACTGATCCAGAAATATGCGCTTCAGACATTCAAAGTCCTGGGAGCCAGCGGTGTATGCCGTATCGACTTCATCATGGACAGCGAAACAAAGACCGTATATGTCAACGAGATCAATACGATCCCCGGCTCACTGGCATTCTATCTTTGGGAAGCATCCGGCATGTCATTTACCCAGCTGATGGATGAACTTGTCAGACTTGCACTCGACAGGGAACGCAAACGCAGCCGTATGACATTCAGCTACGACACAAACCTGCTTGAGACTTACAACGAAAGCAGTGCAAAAGGTTCAAAAGGAGCGAAGCGATAATTCGCTCTTTTTTCTGTTATACTGTTAACAGGAAAGAAGGTATTGATATGTCTACACCCCATAATAGTGCTTCAAACGGAGATTTTGCCAAAACCGTTCTGATGCCCGGTGATCCGCTCCGTGCAAAATTTATTGCTGAAACATTCCTGGAAGACCCGAAACTCGTCACGAAAGTCAGAAATGTTTACGGGTATACAGGCACATATCACGGAAAACCTGTCTCTGTCATGGCATCCGGCATGGGCATGCCAAGCATAGGAATCTACTCTTACGAATTATTCAAATACTATGATGTCGAGAACATCATCCGTGTCGGATCAGCCGGTGCTTATTCCCCTGAGCTGAAACTGTTTGATCTTGTTCTGGCATCCGGCGCATATTCCGAATCCAGCTATGCCCTGACACAGAACGGCAGTACATCCACCGTCGAATACCCTTCAGAAGAACTTAACAGACGGCTCAGAGAAGCTGCAGCCAGCCTGAATTTCCCTATGAAAGAAGGGATCATTCACAGCAGTGATGTATTCTACAGAGAAAGTTCCGAATATCTGAAAGAAATCACCGATGTCCATCATTGCCTGGCAGTGGAAATGGAAAGCTTTGCACTCTTCCACAATGCCAAGGTACTTGGAAAGAACGCCGCATGTATCCTGACGATTTCCGACAGCTTTGTATTCCCGGAAGTCACAACACCGGAACAGCGTGAACAATCATTCACGTCAATGATGAAAGTTGCCCTGGAAGCAGCCTGACCATGATTTGCTGCAGAATGAACCGCGAATTGGTTCATTCTGTTTTTTTAATGTATTTGTGCACGCATTTTTCCCTTTTTGAAGTATCATTGTTACCATGTACAAAAAAATCAGAGACTCCGTCCACATCGATGCTTTCGGGATGTTCTTCCTGATGAGCGCATATCTGCTGTATGAAGAGATCGTATTCCACCTTTCCGCCTTCGGTATGAGCAATTTCAATGCAGTGCACAATCTGCTGGCTTTTTCCATCGGCTGGGGAGCGATCGGTACCGTTTTTTCCTGCATGTCTCTGAACCCTGTCATAAACCGCAGGGTCCATCATTCGGCAACCGCCTTAATTGCACTGATCTTCCTCATTGAATACTTCGTCTATATGCAGTTCAAGATGTTTTATGACCTGAGGACGATCGCAAACGGTGCCATGGACGTGCTTGGTGGTTTCGGGACCCAGATCCTGCGTCTGGTATTCTCATTGAGCGGTATCCTGCATCTGGTCCTGTTTGCACTTCCGGCAATAGCCGACTTCATCCTGATCAGGGATATCGACCCCGTACGCTTCAGCCGCAGAGATGTTTCCGCAGTCTCTGCCTTCGCAGCACTGATCACACTGATCGTGAATATGTCCATTGAAACAACGCCTGCCCAGAAAGTCCTGCTCAACGAACAATACTCATTCACTTCCGCAGTCAGGCATTTCGGACTGGTCAGCGGACTCTGCATAGACGCAGGCAACATCATATATGAACAGAGCAGTGATTTTGAAACGATCACCGAGGATGAACCTGTCGAAGAAATCATCAAAACGTATGAACCGGCTGTCATGAATATTGATTTTGAGGCACTTGCCTCTGCCGGAACGCCGCAGCAGGCTGCGATTGACGCATACGTCAATACACTGACGCCATCCTATACCAATGACATGACCGGGCTGTTCAAAGATATGAACCTGATCTTCATATCGGCAGAAGCCTTCAGCAAAGAACTGATCGATCCTAAGCGTACGCCCGCCCTGTACCGTATGTCTTCCAAGGGAATCACCTTTACCGATTATTATCAGCCTGCCAGTGCCGGAACGACCGGCGGGGAATATCAGAATATCTTCGGATGCCTGCCGATGTATGGCGGTGCTTCCATGAAAATGACCGCGGATGAAGACAACCGGATCACGATCAGCAGTAAACTGAATGAACTCGGCTATAACGGATGGGCATTCCACAATAATGACTACATGTATTATGACCGGCATATCACACACAACAATCTCGGTTTTTCCAACGGTTATATGGGTTACGGGAACGGTATGGAAGAATATGTTCAGCGCAAATGGCCTGAGTCGGATCTTGAAATGATCGAAGGTACACTGGATCTCTATTTTGAACAGGAACCGTTCAACGTATATTACATGACAGTGAGCGGTCATAATCCCTACAGCAACTGGCTTTCAGAAAAGCACATCAGCAGAATACCAGAAACCGGTCATACGAAAGAAGTCCGGAATTATCTTGCGGCAAACATGGAACTGGAAGATGCGATGGATGTGCTAATCAAGCGCCTGGAGGAAGCCGGAATTGCCGACAGGACTGTCATCGTCCTGACAGCGGATCATTTCCCCTATGGTCTTGATTTCAATGCAGCATTCGATCAGACCGTCAACCTCGCAGATCTTTACGGCTATCAGCCCTCAAGCTATCTGGAACGCGATCATAATGCGCTTCTCATATGGAGCGGATGTCTGGAACACATGGAACATATTGAGATTTCCGAACCTGTCAGCAGTCTGGATATCCTGCCGACATTATGCAATCTGTTTGATCTGGAGTGGGATTCACGCCTGCTCCCGGGGAGAGATGTGTTCTCTCATAAAGACCCGCTGGTCTTTACGGTAAACTATGAGTGGAAAACAGATCTCGGAATGTTTGTCAATGACACATTCTACCCGCTGTCAGAAGACATTCCCGCAGACTATGCCGAAACAGTCACAGCCATAGTCCGCAACAAAATAAAGTACTGCAGCGATGTACTGCAGTACAGTTACTTCACACATATCTTTCAGGATCAGTAACTGATCCGCGATCGATCATCAATTTTGAGATAAGTCAGGATCCGTTTCTCCGTGATCCTGCTTTTTTTCAGGTTCCGGCTTTCTGTTGATATATACAAATGCAGCGATCCCTGCCGCACAGAGAACCGTTCCTGCATACAGATACAAAACCAGTTTACTGCTTGTTGTACCGTAAATATCCAGCACGCCGTGCATGATACTGCCCACTGTCAGTGTCATGACTCCCGCTGCATACAGCTGGGTAAATACTCCGGAAGGCAGATGTGATCCGAGAAGATAGACACCAAGATAAGGCATGACCCCCAGAACTGCAGGAATCATAAATGCATAGATCATATAATACGAATAAACTTCATGACTGAACAATTCATAAACAGCTCCGAATGCCGCAAAGAACAGTGCTGCATATCCATACAGCAAACCGCTTCTGAGAGCTTTCTCTTTATCCGATATAAACAATGTCACTCACGCTCCTTTCCTTGATCGAGTTGCCTGTTGTGGTAGGCTGATTGATCACCTCACCCATAAAATACATCGTAGATGATCCGCCTCCATCCAGGTTGTATGCGCATTTCACACCCAGCGACCTCATGAACTCTGCCAGCTGATACAATGACAGTCCTTCACTCTCGTCAGTCCTGCCATCCGACACAACAAATACATAATGGTTTGCGTCAATGATCCCGATCGCTGTACGGGGGTTGGAAGCCTTTGCTTTACCGACTTCATCATTTTCAGACACGGCAGTTTCACCGTCTTCGATCAAAGCCGGTCCGAATGTAAATGCCTGCCATACACCATTCTCAACCAGTTCTTCCGCTGTTGCCTCCGAGGAGTCAATGATCTGCATGGTACCATCCGCGTAAATGCACAATACATCTGTTCCGGGGTCTCCTACGGATCTGTAAACAACGCCGTTGCGGATCACATATCCCTTCTCCCTGGCACCGTAATAATCACCATTGACCGCAAATATCGCTTCATGCGCCTCAGCGATCGCAGATGTTGCGGCAGTAATGTTCCGGCCATATGAATCATCCGCAAAAGCAGTCTTCAGATATACTGCCGAACTGACCGTCACATCCGCCGCATAGATCGCTGTGTCATACGCTGTATACTCTGTCAGGGTGATGCTGATATTCTCATCGCTATATGACGTTTCTGAGGTTTCCGGGGATACCGTGTCCTGTTCCTGACCGGAACCAGAAGATCCTTTCAGTGAACTTCCACGTTGTTTATGTGAAGAGGTTTCCGACTGCTGTGTGTCATTCGATCGTTCCGTTTCCATACTGTCCTGCAGGGAAGCAAATACATCCATAATGCCTTCGTCTGAGATCTCCGAGGTATATGTATCCTCCAGGACAAACGTATCCATAAGTACATACCCCGTATATGAAGTTAGCAGAACACCGCACATAATACCTGTAATATATTGTTTTATCATTGACTGCTCAGCTCCTTTCTGCAGCTTGGTTTGAATATCAGTTTCTGCTGTACCTGATAATTGACAATGAACAGGATGAGTTCCGTTACAACCTTTGATACAGCAGACGGCATACCCTGCATCACAAGATTCTTCAGGATCAGCGTATTGACCATCAGATTGCCCAGCACAAGCAGGGCATATTTCAGCGTTGACCTGCTGACAGGTTCCTTACTTCGGAATACCAGTTTCCGATTCAGATAATAATTCAGTGAAGCGCTGATGACCCTGGCTGCCGCATTGGATAACACCAATCCGTTCCTGATACCTGCCGACAATGTCATCATGTGAAACATGCAGAACAGTGAATAATCCGTCAGGAAACTAAGCAATGACGCACCGCTGAACTTCACGATCTGCCGATAGATCCTGATACTGTCAGTAAATGTATTGAAATGACTCGACCTGTTCTCATCGAGATAAACTGTCCGGATCCATATCTCATGGATACTCCGTTTTTCTTTTGCCCATTCCATCAATACATTCATTTCATATTCATAGCGTTCTCCGGAGATCTCCTCCATCCAGAGGATCAGCCGGTCCGAAAAACCGCGCAGTCCCGTCTGCGTATCATAAACTGAAACTCCTGACGACAGACGGAATATCCATCTTGTGACCGTATTGCCGATCCTGCTTCTCAATGGTGTCTGAGCAGCGATCCTGCGGCTGCCCAGAACCAGTTCATCGGGATGCTGTACGGTATATTCCGCAATTTTCATGATGTCATCCGGCAGATGCTGTCCATCCGCATCTGCTGTGACAACAATATAAGGAGCCTCTGCATGTTTCCGGATATACGCCATTCCGGTTTTCAGCGCATGCCCTTTTCCGCAGTTGACTTCATATCTGGTTACAGATGCGTATTTCGCACATTCCTCAAATATCTCATCATATGCGTGTCCGCTGCCGTCATCCACAACAACCGAATGCACATCGTTTTCACTCAAAGCCTTCAGCAGACTGACCAGTTTATCATCCGGTTCATAAGCCGGAATCAGAATAATCGTCTTCATAACCGCTCTCCTTCCGCAGAATTCATTTCTGCTTTCCTGAATACTAATCATTCAAGGTCAAGAATCTGTTAGAAACATCTGAAGATACGGTGAATAAAAAGCGAAAAAACACATCAGCTGTTTATGTTCCGTAAAACCCGGGATTATCTGTCCATCGTGATCCACCGGGATAAATTTACTCTTGACCGTTCCCGCAGGGAACAGTTGTACAGTGAATGCAAAATAGACAGATATTGATATGAAAACAGTAAACGAAGTATGCAAAGCTGCAGGTGTCACAAGAAAGACGCTTTATTATTATGACAAAATTGATTTATTGAAACCGGTCAAAAGAAGCGGGAAGCAGAAAGCCAAGTTATACAGCGACTCTGCAGTGGATACTTTGAAAATGATCAGGCAGTATCAGGAAGCAGGTCTGCTGCTGTCGGAAGTACGGACAATCCTGAATCAGCCGGAGAAAACGATCGAGATCCTTTTAAACGCACAGAAAAGGCTTTTTGAGCAAAAACAGATGCTGAGTGAACAGATCCTCCTGCTGACAAAACTGATCGAAGAGGAAAAAAGCAGTCTATAAAACATTCTGTCAGAATGTGAAACCACGAAAGAGCTGACAGAATGTTTTTTGATCTGCCTGAACAAGTCTGCA
This sequence comes from Solobacterium sp., assembly GCA_017421125.1. Classification (GTDB taxonomy): domain Bacteria; phylum Bacillota_I; class Bacilli_A; order Erysipelotrichales; family Erysipelotrichaceae; genus Bulleidia. The sequence goes on along the minus strand of JAFOMZ010000035.1, from coordinate 15,496 downwards.
GACAGAAAAAGCCGCAGCCTCCGCTGCAGCCTTTCGGAAATACTTATTCTTTTGTGCAGGAATACCAGTACATCGTTGTACCGCGCAGCTGATATCCTTTCACGTTGCTCTGAACCAGAAGTCCTGTCTTTTTCTGATAAAGCGGAATAACGTAGACCATATCATCAACTACATAGCTGTCTGCTTCGTGGCAGATCTCCATAGCCTTTTTATAATCTGTTTCCCACTTGGCATCCAGCATCATCTGATCAAATTTAGCGTCATCTACGATCGGCACTACCTGCATACCTGTCGTCCACTGGTCCAGGCATGTGATCGGGTGTGATGTTCCAAGACCGAATCTCATCAGTTCAAATGTTCCCTGATCGAACTGGTCCCAATAGACGCCGGATTCCAGTGCACTGAAATCAACAACGACCCCGATGGAAGTCCACTGTTCCTGCAGAAGTGTTGCCAGATCCGGATCTGTACCGGAGTTCGGGTAGCGGTAAACGATCTTCAGCGGATTTTCAGCTGTATAACCTTCCTGTGCAAGCAGTTCTTTTGCTTTTTCCGGATCGTATGCCAGGGAGTAGCTGCCTCTTGCCGCGTCAGCTTCTTCACGGAAATCACCGGTCGCTCCCGGAAGTCCTGCCGGAACATATCCTTCCAGCTTCTGGTAGAATTCTGTACCGCCGAGTACATCAACTACGTCATCCGTATTCACAGCAAGTGCCAGAGCTTTTCTGACATTCACATTCTTTGCCCATTCCGGACCCTTTTCACCGGTATTGAACGCAATGTCATAAGTTCCCGGAGAAACATAAGTGATCAGTTTATCTGTGCCGGAATAACTCTTCAGTGTTTCTGTAGAAACACTCAGCGCAACATCGATTTGACCGGCTTCAAACGCAAGTGCCTGTGATGCCTGATCCGGCATGACCACAAACGTGATCTCATCCATAGTCACTTGATCCGCCTCAAAATAGTTTTCGTTCTTTTTGCCGACTGCTTTTTCGTTCGGATTGACTTCGGAAAGCATATACGGTCCGCTGGTCGGATAGCCCGCTTTCAGCGACCATGTAGAATCATGCTGAGGGGTACTCTGAGGAAGCGGTTCCCATGCGCCGCCGCACATAAGCATATCCAGATAGGAGCACGGCATCTTAAGCTTCAGTTCAAATGTTTTATCATCAATGGCACGGACACCGACATAGCTGAAGTCTTCTTTTGTACAGTCAAAGTTTTCTGTCGCATAAGCTTTTTCACTGTACACATCAGCTCCCTCGATATACTGCACCAGGTTATATACTGCAAAGGCATTATCAGCACCATAAGACAGATTTCTCAGGTATGCATATTCAAAGTCGTAAGCTGTCAGGGCTGTTCCATCAGACCATTCCAGACCATCCTTCAACGTAAAGGTCCAGGTCAGACCATCATCGGAAACTGTATAATCTTCTGCCAGCATCGGAACGATCGTTCCATCGGTAGCCCTGCGGAACATCGCACTGTAAAGGTGCGAAATAACGTAAGTGTTGTTTGTTTCTGTATTCAGTCCCGGATCCAGATTGGAAAACTGTCCTGTTACTGCTACAGACATGGAATTTCCGGAAGAACCCGGAGTTGCTGTGGATCCCGATACTGAATTGTCGGATGTTGAGCTGCAGGCTGTCACAGTCAGAGCGGCGGCAGACATGATCACTGCCATAATTTTTTTCGTCAGCATTTTCTTTCTCTCCTTTTGCTAAACTATCGCCACTTTGATTCCGTTGTAGAAATGTACCGTTTTTCTTTCCTCCTTAAACAAAAATGCCGTCTTCTGTTTCCAGAGACGACATCAAATCGCGGTACCACACTGGTTGAAGACAGCACCACCTGTCTTCCACTCTTGCCCTTAACGCGGGAAACGCCTTTCCATACTGTATTTCCGGAAAGATTCTCACAGATGTGTTTCTCCTTAGACGTTGCCGTCGGGCTCGCACCTTCACCGACTCTCTGATGGTCATCACCGGATACTCTTCTGATCACTGAAGTTAGTCGTATTATGACCGAATTCTGCTGTTATATCAATCTGTATGTTTATAATATCTGTTCATTTTTTATTATAAACATCATATTATTGAAAAATGTTACATTTAACACAGGTGATGTTCTGACAGCCTTCAGCGATCCAGGCGGCATAAAAAACAGGAGACTTACCGTTCTCCTGTCAGTTTTACATATACAGGCTCGATCTCCATTGCCGGAAGAATCACATTGATCAGGTCAATTGTCCTGAAGCGCAGTGAGCTTGTGTTCACACAAGGATGGCAGCCGAACATATCTTCTTTCAGCATATCTTCATCAACCGCAAGCTTAACTTTATGGTCCCGATCATTCATCAGTCCAAGGACTGATACACTTCCGGCATGAAGATCCAGATATTTTTCCATATAAGTCTCTTTTGCGAATGAAAGACGGCTGGATCCTACCTTCTTTGAGAATTCTTTTGTCAGAAAAGGTTTATCTCCAGGCATGATCAGCAGCCAGAACTCTGTTTCCTGGTGATTGCACAGAAACAGATTCTTGCAGATGCGGACACCAAGTATCCGGTCCACCTGTGCACAGATCTCCATGCTGGAAGCAGGCATATCCGGGTGATCAGTTCTTTCATATGCAATATGAAGAGAATCAAGAAATGCATAGGTACGCACTTCCCTTTCCTCTCTTCCTTCCATGTTTTCCGGAGAACCCTGCAACAGTTTCATATGCATGATTGTATCACAATACTCAGAAATGAAATCAGCTGTTCAATACAGTTTCCCCGGCATGAGCCCAATGCGAAAAAAAGCGCTCCAGATTGATCTGAAGCGCTTTGGCAGAGCGAGTGAGCGGAATCGAACCGCCGTGTCAACCTTGGCAAGGTTGCGTTCTACCATTGAACTACACTCGCAATACTGGCGGTCCGGACGAGAATCGAACTCGCGATCTCCTCCGTGACAGGGAGGCATGTTAACCGCTACACCACCGGACCGAATGAATGGCGAAGAAGGAGGGATTTGAACCCTCGCGCCAGTTTCCCGACCTATGCCCTTAGCAGGGGCACCTCTTCGACCTCTTGAGTACTTCTTCACTGCCAAGTGCTAGCTTATTTCGAGTGCCTACTTAATATACCATGATAGACACCTTTGTGCAAGCACTTTTTTCATTCTTTTTTTCTTGTATGAATAATGCTTTCAGAAGCCTGCAGAATATCTGTTTAATAGTATTACTCAGTTATTGAATGCATCCGGCAGATCATTTTCCAAAAGGATCGTATCTGTTTTTTCTGCATCCCTATAGATCAGCGCGAATGCTTCTTTTACATGATCCACTACATGTACATGATCCATATCGAAGCCTGATTCCGACAGTCCCTGCACGATCGACTGTGTCTGTTTTGCCCCGACCAGGATCACAACGTCCGCTTTATCTTTCATCTGCCTGCCAAATGATCTGTTGATCTCATCCTGTTTCTCACCCAGATCGATCATTCCCGGCGTCACGATATAACGCGTACCGGGCATTCCTGACAAAACATCCAGGGCCATAGCAGCACCGCTCGGATTCGCATTGAATGCATCATCAATAAAGTTGTATCCATTGATCTTTTTCTGTTCAAGACGGTGTTCAACCTGCTTCATGGAGCGTACTGCACGCTGTATCGTTTTCCAGTCCACGCCAAGATATCTTGAAGCGGCGATCGCTGACAGAATATTCAGAATATTCAGTTTACCAAGCAGTTTTGTTTCAAACTGATATGTCTCATCCCCATGGATCAGAGTAAATGATGAACCGGCAGAACTGTATCGGATGTCCGCAGCTCTGTAATCCGCATGTTCATAATCGATCGCATAGCTGACTGTCTGAACACTGTTTTTCAGTTTCCAGTTCCGGATCAGCTCATTGTCATAGTTCATAATACCCAGACCGTCCGAAGGAAGCAGTTCGATCATCTGCATCTTTTCGCGTGTAATGTTTTCCTGGGAACCGAATGTCTGCAGATGCTGGGGACCGATCGATGTAACAACACCGATCTGAGGATGAACAAATTCCATGAGTTCGGTAATATCTCCGACTTTATCAGCGCCCATCTCACAGACAAACACCTGATGTATCGGCTTCAGCATGCCCCTGACAGTTCTCGTGATCCCCATCGGGGTATTGTAGGAAGCAGGTGTCATCAGGGAATTGAAGCGTTCAGAAAGAACAGCCTGCATAACATTCTTGGTAGATGTTTTTCCATAGCTTCCTGTAATGCCGATCTTGATCAGATTCGTATGTTCCCTCAGGATCCTTTTTGCGTCATTCAGGTACCAGTTCTGTACAGCCTTCTCGATCGGTGAAGTGATCAGCGCCATCAGATAGATCAGCAGCCAGGGAAGCACTGCCATGCAGATGATCCCCAGGCCATAAGCTGTTCTAAACGGATCACCGCTGAAGAACCACACCAGTGCGATCAGCAGTACAGCCGTAACGGCGATCTGGCGCTTCACACGGTCAGTATAGACCAGCGGTTTGATATAAGATGCCCTGCGTTCTTTCAGCAGCGCAAGAATACCTGCCGCAAGAGACAAGCCAAAAACAGTCAGCTTCAACGCCATATCTTTCAGCACAAGTGAAGCAGCCATTCCGAATGCACCGCAGAGAATCACAGGCAGATTTTCTGTCAGGACCCTGAGATTTGCTTTCATCCAGGATGTATATCTTGTGAGTTCATATCTGTTCTGCTGAAACATATGCAGCGCATGTTTAACGCTTACCAGTGAACATAACAGCATTCCGATCGCGATCAGTATCCTCATATCATTGCATCCTCTTTCAAAAATACATCCAGTACTCTGTTAAAACGATCAGGCTGATGCCAGTATGCCCAGTGATCATCATTCTCAAATACAGCCAAACCTGCATCCGGCATTTCTTTTTCCATCTGCTGTCCCATCCAGAGCGGAACAGCATCATCATTTTCTCCCCATACCAGGAGCACAGGACACTGAACGTCTTTCAGTACAGGTGTCACATCATCATTGACCACTTTAACGAATGTCGCACGCATGACACCTTCTGCCGCACGGTAATCGGCACTGCCGCTGTTCTTCTGCAGTTCCGCCAGCTTATCGGTCTGCCCGGTCACTTTCAGCAGCCATTTCCCTGCTTTATATACCCTGGTTTTCACCTGATAATCAAGTCCATGCTTTGGACGTATGCCCGCAGCACCCGTTAAGCACATCTTCCGTACATCATGATGCACTGCAGCATAGCGTATCGCAACACGGCACCCAAAAGAATGCGCAATGATGATTGGATTGGCAATACCGTTTTTCTCTATAAATTCTTCCAGAAATACAACATAGTCGGGAACACCCCACGGTTCCTGCGGGTCACAGCTCTCACCAAATCCCGGAAAGTCCAGATTCCACACAGAAAAACGATCATTCAGGTGTGATTCGATCGCCGACATCATCTGCATGTTCTGTCCCCATCCATGCAGCAGGATCACATCATTGCCGGTACCTGAATGTCTGTATTCTGTTTCTATTCCATTAAATATATCTCTCATAATTTACGCAGTACATTTTACTAAAAAAACAGCACTTCGTTAAGAACCCGAAGTACTGTTTCCCTGATTTGTTTCCTATTTCAGCAGTTTATTTGCCTTCTGCTGCTCACGTTCTTCTTTTTTACGTTCCTTCTGGATCGCACGAAGTTCCTTTTTCGACACTTCACGCCATACCCTGAAGCAGACTCCATCCGGAAGATTCTCCGCTTCAACCTTATAGCCGTAAGTTGTTACGACTTTATACACGATCGACAGACCCAGTCCGAACTGCCCGTCAGACCCTTTCTCATACGGCTTGAACAGTTTTGCCTTTCTGTCCGCATCGATCTGCTTTCCGTCATTGCTTACCTTCAGTTCACCGGGGCTCAGTTCAAGAACGATCTTACTGTTGGCATAACGCAGCGCATTGTCCACCAGATTCTCGACAACGATCCGCCAAGGGTCCTCATCTCCATGGAATCTGACATCCCTGTCAATATTCGTTTCAAACGTGATCTCAGGACGGATGACTTTCAGTGAAAGCAGTACCTTATCGATCACTTCACTCATATTGAGATTATCCCCTTCCGGGCAGTCATCCAGGAGATATTCCATTTTATTCAGCTGGATCAGGCTTCTGACTTTCTTCTCCAGTCTGTTCGCATGTTCAATAATGACATCGATCGATTTTTCAAGCGAACCATATGGATAGATACCGTCCTTAATACTCTCACCGTATGAACGGATGGTCGCGATCGGTGTCTTCAGGTCATGTGAAATATTCTGGATCATTTCCTGCTTGTCAGCTTTCTGTTTCTGCAGTTCGAATTCCATTTCACGCAATGCATCAGCCAGTTCGCCGATCTCATCACGTCTGTCTACCATCAGCATCGCCGGTTCATCTTTACGGATATGCGTAATATACGCTTTGATCTGATTCAAAGGCCTGATCAGGGAACTGATCCACAGCATTAACAGGAAGAACAGAATACCGACGACGATAATATTCAGATTGATGATATTGTTGACCAGCAGTGCCCGGAACTGCGTCTCATACCAAGCCGGCATCAGTGATACCAGATATCTGTCGTTTTCCAGCGGCGTGATCGTGTACAGTACTTCCTGTCTGATCCCGTCACTGATCTTGGTCAGCTGAAAATCAGACGTTTCATTTTCGATAAGGGCTGTATTTGTGCGTATATCTGCCTGTTCATCATCTGAGAACACGCCGCTGCTGAGCATGATAAAACGGTCGTTCTTCTCATCATAGATTCCATGAATGATACTTGTATTATCACCGTCATCAATCACAGGGACGATATCCGGATAGTTTTTCAGGTAAAAATCCAGTGCTGACTGCGAACTGTGCAGCATCCTGTACATTTCATTGTCCGTAAAAAGATTAATGGACGGTGTCAGGACCGCCATTAAAAACGCACAGAAAACTGTGATGACCAGAAAAACAATTGTGACGAGCTGCTGGGACAGAGAAAACTCCCGCAGCCAAAGATATATCCGTTTCATCAGCTTAATCGATAACCGAATCCGTAAATTGTATGAATGCTGAGATTCGGCATTTTCTTTCTAAGTCTCCTCAGAGTATCATCAACGACCCTGTCACTGCCAAAATAATTTGTTTCCCAAACATGCTCAAGGATCTGTTCTCTGGAAAATGCTGTCTCCCTGTTCTTTACAAACAGCATCAGCAGGTCGAATTCTTTAGTTGTAAGATCGATCGCAGTATCATGATCAAAAACGACCCTCTGCGTCTCATCGATCTCATACCCGTCCACACTGATCCTCTGATTTTCATCTTTGTATGTTCTGCGCATGATATTGTTGACGCGCAGCACCAGTTCCTTCGGTGAGAACGGCTTTGTAATGTAATCATCACTTCCCTTTTCCAGACCGATGATCCTGTCAAATTCTTTATCACGTGCAGACATGAAGATGACCGGGACGTCCGGCGCATGTGTGCGGATCTCTTCGATCAGATCAAATCCGCTCTTGTCCCCAAGCATAATATCAAGTATCCATAGATGGACATCATCATCACTTGTATGAATGGAAGCTTCATCAAATGTCAGATAGGAGCGTACCTCATATCCTTCTTTTTCCAGGTATCTCTTGACCAGTTCGTTCAGATCACGCTCATCTTCTACAATAGAAATTACTTTTTTCATAGTTATAACCTTCTTTCAACATTCTATCACAGATAAGCAGAAGTAATGAACAGGTGAAGCGGAAGAGAAACAAACATCAAAAAGGAATTCCGGCGATCCATTGTTCAGGGAGCTGTTTTTGCGGTTCACTGTGCATTTCTGCCAGACAAAAACATAATGGTTTTTTTTTACATTTTCCCTGTCAGTGTTTCCTGTTCATTTGTACAGATAATGCGTTGACGAATTGATTCAACACTGTTATTGTGAATTCAAATCAACCGCAATAATGTGCATTTGCACACAAATGAAGATCACTGAACAAGCCGGTCACTTACATTTACACAATCAGTCGGAAATGCCTTTGGAGAGCATCCTCCGACGCTCATAGTCTCAGTTCAAACAAGGAGATCCAAAATGCAAAACAAACTCACAGTATTAACTGCTTCAGCATTGACACTGACACTTGCGGCCTGCAATTCCCCAAAAACCCTTCCCGATGAGCCGTATGAAGCTTCTGCATATCATCTTTATCCGGCCCCTGAAAATGCATATGTCGGAGACACAATGCCCTTTGTGACTGACGATGGGGAACTGGAACTCTATTATCTGTATGACACCGATCATAACGGACAGGGATACCATCCGGTCTGGAAGTACTCCACGAAGAACCTTTATGACTATCAGGATCACGGAATGGTCCTGAACTTCGGTCTGATGTCAGATCCTGATCCGGCAATCGGAACCGGTTCAGTTCTCAAAGATAATGAAGGTCTGTATCACCTGTTCTATACCGGTCATAATGATGCCGGAAACGGCGGCAAAGGAAAAGAATGTGTCATGCACGCTGTCAGTACTGACCGTGAAAACTGGACCAAGATCCCCGAGGATACATTCTTCAGTGAAGACAACTATTCCAAGGATGATTTCCGTGATCCTGAAGTATTCTGGTCAGAAGAAGACGGATGTTACTGGCTGCTCATCGCCGCACGGGAAAACACATTAGGCGGTGTGGTCGCAAAGTATACTTCCTCAGATCTGAAAAACTGGGAATTCCAGGGTCCCATCTACGCTCCCCGCCAGCAATATATGCTCGAGTGCCCTGACCTCTTCAAAATGGGAGACCGATACTACCTGACCTACAGCTGGGACTGCGTCACATATTACGCTGTCGGCGATTCCATGAACGGGCCTTTTACAGCTCCAGAGGACAATGTTCTTGATGGAAACGGATTTATCTTCTATGCCGCAAAAACAGCTGAACTCAACGGAAACAGATACCTCTGCGGATGGCTGGGACGTGCCGGACTGACTGAAGACTCCGGCATCTATCAGTGGGCAGGAAGCGTTCTGAACCACCAGCTCGTACAGAAAGAAGACGGAATGCTCGGCGTCAAAGCACCGGAAACATTCTCTGAATATTTCACTGCAGACAAGCCTTTCCAGGCTGTCAAAAAACAGGGAAACGCAAAGATCAAAAACAACACAGTAACCGTTGCCGCAACCGAGAAGGAATATGCAGTCGCTGATATGGGCACCAGACCGGTATCCCTTATGCTTGAATGCGACGTGAAAATGTCTGCAGACAGCCGCGTCGGTTTTGCCTTCGGCGGCACTCAGAACGATCCGGTATTGACAGCACTCTGTCTTGATGCCAGCAGAAACCTTCTGCATTACGAGGGCTATGAACTGGAAGACCTTGCACGCTTTGATCCGGCCGCATTCACAAGATTTGATTTTGACAAATCAGAAAATCACCATGTAACACTGGTCTGTGAAAACGAGATCGTCATTCTCTATATTGATGATGCAAAAGCATTCAGTTCGAGGATCCGCCACTCTACCAACGGAGCACATATCTGCCTGTTCGCTGAATCCGGAAATGCCGAATTCTCAAACATTACGATAAAGGTGCCCGGCCAATAATAAACGGTCCCAGTGATCTTTCAACACGCATAACATGTGGGCTGCCTGAACATCCAGGTAGCCTGCATGTTTCTTTTTTTAGACAATTCTTTTTTCAATGTTGCATATGTCGTGCGTCTTTTCTGATTTATCCATACAATAAGTACATGAAAACACTTTGGAAATTAAGCAAGGAAGCGCTCCGCTACAAAGGTTTATACTTTTTGGCGATCTTCGCAACGCTTTCCCTGACAATGGTAAATCTGGCCGCACCGAAAGTACTGGCCGCAATGACCGGCATCGTAGAACAAGGAGTCACCGAAGAAAGCCTTGCCGATATCAGACGGCTGACCATGATCCTCATCGCACTGTATCTTTCGCGGGTCTTATTCCGTTTTTTAAGCAACTACATGGCACACAAAGCAGCCTGGTATCTGGTCGGAGATCTGCGTACCAGGACATATGACAAACTGGAGCGCATGCATCTGGGGTTCTTCCACGATAAACAGACCGGTGACCTGATGAGCAGGATCGTCAATGACACCAGGGATTTTGAACTGCTCTATGCGCATATGATCCCGGAATCGATCACCAATATCGTGACATTCCTCGGCGTCCTCATCATTCTTCTCAGCATCAATGCGAAACTGGCACTGATCACCTGTGCCCCGATTCCATTCATCCTGTTTTCCGGTATTATCTTTGCCAAAAAGGTCAGACCATACTTCCGGATCTCCCAGGCAAAAATGGGCGAACTCAACGGCAAACTGCAGGACAATCTTTCCGGCATCCACGAGATTCAGTCATTCGGCCGGGAGGCATACGAGACCGGAAGAGTCAACGAAAAGAACTTTGCCCACGTCCGTGCAATGCTCACAGCACTGAAAATCAGCGCAGTGTTCCACCCATTTGTTGAATTCATATCATCTACGGGAACGATCCTTGTCGTCGGTTTCGGCGGCTGGCTTGCTTACCGGGAAGGACTCAGGGTAGAAGACATCGTTGCTTTCCTGCTCTACCTGTCACTCTTCTATCAGCCGGTGACCGGCCTGGCAAACCTTGTAGAAAACATGCAGCAGTCATTGGCCGGAGCGGAACGAGTCATGATGATCCTTGACGCACCGTGTGAAATACAGGACAAAGCTGGAGCTGTTGATATGGAGACATGTGAAGGAGAAATTACCTTCGAGCATGTCAGCTTCTCCTACATGCCTGAATCCCCTGTCCTGAATGATATTTCCTTCACCTGCCGGCCAGGTGAAATGCTGGCACTGGTCGGACCGACAGGTGTCGGCAAAACCACGATCACCCAGCTGATCTCCAGATTTTACGAGCCTTGTGAAGGACGTATCCTCATCGACAAAATGGATATCCAGGATATCACGATCGAAAGTCTGAGAAAAAATATCTCTGTGGTACTGCAGGATACATTCCTGTTCAATGGTACGATCGCAGAAAACATCAGTTACGCAAGACCGGATGCCACAATGGAGGAGATCCGGGAAGCAGCCAAAGCTGCCAACATCGATACCGAGATCATAGCAATGCCGGACGGTTATGATACCAGAACAGGTGAACGCGGCATCAGGCTCTCCGGCGGTCAGAAGCAGAGGATCGCCATAGCCAGAGCGATCCTTCGGAAATCACCGATAATCATTCTGGACGAAGCGACCGCTGCTGTCGATGTCGAGACAGAGCAGCAGATCCGCAGTGCCATTGCCAACCTTACAGGAAAAAGGACGATCATCGCGATCGCTCACAGACTCAGCACTGTTCGCAGCGCAGATCAGATCCTGGTCATCGAAGACGGCATCATCAGTGAACGCGGTACCCATGAGGAACTCCTCAGACTGGGCGGAACCTACGCCCATATGAACGACATCCAGAGCAGTGAATCCTGATCAACGAAGAGGCGCACAAACAGCGCTTCTTTTCGTTTACCCGTTTTTGCGGTCGATCATCATGTTCCTTCCGGATAAAAAAGAGCCGCAGCTCATCAGGCAGTCCGGTCTGTCCGGCTAAACCTGTTTTCTGCAGCTCTTATGTTTGTTCGTTCTCAGCCGTTGTTGACGTCCGCTTCCGTATTCGTCTCCGAATCCGTATTTGATTCACCCAACACATTCAGCGTATAGGTCGCTTCAGTCAGTGTATATGTCACCAGACCGCCGTCAGGCTGTTCAACCTGCAGCGGGAACTCCTGGAGTCCCGGTACAGCGTTCAGCATATCAACATAAACGATGATATCATCCGCAGTTATGGACGCAATGTTTTCTTCTGTACCGAAGACCATAACACTTGTCGTTGTCTGGTTGTTTGGCTGTGATGCCTTGTAGTTATTTACGTTGTTGCGGTAGTTGATCTTTACATCCTTAATTTCTCTCGTCATGCCTTCTCCCAGCACAACGCTCATCGTGATCTGGTTGATATTCGATGAATTGACTCCTGCCGGCAGTGCGATCGGTCTTAAGAGCGTCGACTCATCTTTCGTCAGAGTAGATGCATTCAGTGTAACCGCCACTTTATCGATCTGACTCAGTACTGACTGCGGACCATAGATAGTTACTGTCTGCTGGTCCATAGAGATCGACTCAATAGCCTTGCCTTCCGGTGCTTCCCCGGTAACTTCAACCTCGATCGGAACCGTCTTGTTCGGTGAAGTAACAGGTACCGTTACGCTGACCGTGCTTGGTACGATACTCGCGTCAACAGGCTGTCCGCTTGAGTTGTAAACGACCAGTTTCGCTTCCTGCGTAAAGTCACCTGTCTGCCCGGATACATCGATCAAAGCTTTGACAAACGCAATGCTGGATAATGTATCCTTGGATGCCCTGACATTGACCTTTGTATACTCAAATACCGGCGTACCGACACTGTAGATCGAATCCATCTTATCCTGGTTGACAAAATCATAGGACAGATCGAACTGCTGTGTAGTCTTTTTCTTCAGGGTAATGATGACATTCGACGGATCGATCTTGACAGATACACTGTCACCATATCCTTCTGTTGTCAGTTTTACCTGATGAGTTCCTTCTGTCAGACCTTCCAGGTCAGCAACCACCGTGCCTCTTGAATTGATCGCATTGTTGACGGAAGTCGTATCTCCGCTGATCGTAATATCAGCCGTCTCCGGCAGTCCGCTCAGTTCAAATGTATCTGTGTTGTATTTGGCTGTAATGGTTACTCCGTTTCTGTCTTTGCTGTAGGTCAAAGGTGTATACAGTGACGCAACGGTACTGGCGTTGACGATAAACCACATCATGATTGCAAGGATCAGGGAAACAAGCTTAGCATACCTTGTATTGAACAAAGTCCTGTCGATCATCGTGGAGAACCAGCGGATCAGTTTCAGGACATTGTCCAGCAGGTTCTGCGACTTGTCTGCCATCATCTTGCTCTGATTGGCGATCCTGTTGGCAAGTTCTGTCTTGCTGTTGGATTCTTCCCTCCCGGAAGTATTCAAACGATTCTTGTTCTCACTCATACCGTGTCACCTCCTTTGTTTATATCAGAGGTATCAATCGAATCGGTATTCATATGATCGACCATACGGAATGTGCTGTCAAAATCATCATCAAATCCCATCAGTTTGGAAATATCAAGCTTGGTCGTATCATAGAGTTTCTCAGGATCCTGCTCTTCCTGTGCAGTTTCCTGCAGTTCTTCATCTGTTGCATATGGATCGACCGGCAGGACAGGTTCTTTTCTGCCCTCGCTCAGTTTCTGAAGAACCGCTTCCCTCGCGTTCCTCACATCCTCTGAGGTCATACGTTCTTCGGAACTCACCTCAGGGATCTCAGGTTCAGGCATATCCGGAACAGCCTCTTCCTGAACAGGCTCCTGTACCACAGGCTCCTCATGAATGCTGACAGGTTTGATCCAGTCCGTATCATGCTGTTCGGGATAACTCGGTACCGGGCGTTCTTTCTTTTTCGGGAGTTTGATAGAATCAAGCTCTTCTTCCAGCTGAGTGATCCTGTCTTCCTCTTTTCCGGTATTATCATGACGCGAGAACAGACCGGAGAAAATGCCCTTCTTATCTTCCGTCACAGTTTCCGGTTCAGTTTCCTGTCCCGGTGCAATAACTTCTTCAACCTCGATCTTATTGCTTTGAGGTGTTTCTTCAGATTGTTTCTTGATTGCAAGAACGGACAACACACCGGTATCCCCTCTGCGTGTCATCTTTTCATCTTTACCTGCTGTCTTCGGAATCGTAACATCCGGTGCAGTAATATCATCTTCGATCAGTACTTCTCTCGGAGCCTGTGGCTGGGTGCCGCGGCCGGATCCTCTGACTTCTGTCTCTTCACCGCAGATCACACGCATCAGATGCTCACGAAGCTGTTTCGAATTGACCTTGAATATCTTGCCGCCTTCAGTAATGCTGATGGCACCTGTTTCTTCGGACACTACGATCGTAACAGCATCTGTGATCTCACTGATACCGATCGCCGCTCTGTGACGTGCACCATAACGGGACGGAAGTTCCAGATTTGTGGGAGGGAAATAAGCACTGGCACATGCTATTTTGTCTCCCTGTATGATGACAGCGCCATCATGCAGCGGTGTAGAAGTTACAAAGATAGATGTCAGCAGTTCCGCAGTAACATCTGAATTTAGTTTCGTACCTGTAGAAATAAAATCTTCAAGTGAATGTGACTGCTCTATAGATATCAGAGCACCGGTCTGGTCCTGCGATAAAAGCATCGCTGCTTTTACGATCTGATCAACAAGGTTTTCCTTTTCATTTCCGGTCAGGGTACTGATCCTGGAGAAAACATTCGTTTTTCCAAGACGTTCCAGCAATTGTCTCAATTCAGGCTGGAACAGAATGATGATCGCAAGAAATCCCCAGTTCAGGAAAATATCAGCGAAGAATTCCAATGTTTTGAGGCCGAGCAATTTTGCAATGCCGTCCACAAAAATAATCAGAAGAATCCCTTTAAAAATCTGTATTGTTCTGGAGTTTGTACGAATCAGGCGAAGCACAGTATTAAAAACCAGCCACATAATGAAAATATCAAGGAATATGATCACAAATGTGCGCAAACTATCCAGTCTTAAAGTCAGGTTATAAGAAGCCAAAGCAAACACCCCTTTCGTCTTTCGATTATAACACACTTAAAGTATACAGGTCACTTTCACCTGTGTATCACCTGATTAACATTAAAACATTGCCCTCGCGGGCAATGCATTTTACAGAAGTTCTTTCACGCGCTCTGCGATCTCAACCGGTTCAGCCGTAGGCTCAAACCTGTCAGTCACATTCCCTTCTCTGTCGATCAGGAACTTTGTGAAATTCCACTTGATATCAGGTGACTCAGCATAATTCGGATCCTTTTCACGGAACATTTTATCCAGAAGCGGTCCAAGTTTCGTGTCCAGATTGAATCCCGCAAAGCCTTTCTGTGACTTCAGGAATGTAAACAGCGGATCTTCATTTTCACCGTTAACGTCTACCTTTTTGAAGCGGGGGAATTCAGTCTGATAATTTAATGTGCAGAACTGATGGATCTCCTCATCACTTCCCGGAGCCTGTGCTCCGAACTGATTGCACGGGAAGTCCAGGATCTCGAAACCCTTGTCATTCAGGTCCCTGTAAATAGCTTCCAGGCCTTCATATTGAGGTGTAAATCCGCATCTGGTTGCGGTGTTGACGATCAGGAGTACTTTTCCTTTGTACGTTCCAAGACTAACATCGTTGCCCTTGCGGTCTTTAACTGTAAATGAATAAATATCTGTCATATGATTGCCTCCGCCAAAATTTTAACATATGGCACAGCAATCATCCTGAATGAAGCAAAAAAATGTCCGAACACTTCACATCCGGACATTCATCTGCATATGCTTCTTTTACTACTCAAACGGATAATCGGCACCATCTTCCCTATCA
>JAFOMZ010000290.1 GCA_017421125.1 Solobacterium sp. | reverse complement strand
GATACCTACCGCGTTCATCATATCAGATTGTGATATGATTGAACCATTCAGAAAGGACCAAATTATGCTTGAACAATTACAGCTCGAACATTATCTGACACTGTGCATGAGATCAGAAGCTGATTTCGCGGAAGTGTTTGAAGAATTCGAAGTCAGTGAAACGATCTCCGCTCTGAACGGTGAAGTGGAAAATGTCAATCCGGTCATCAAAAGCGGGATCAGTTTCCGTCTGTACAAAGGCGTACAGTCCGTATATGCCTATACCAACAATACCGATGACGACAATCTGACAGCACTGATCAACGACCTGAGGGATGCGATCGGTTCTGCGGATCAGGGACCTGAGGTAAAACTGACGCGCGTTGAATACGAAAACAGGCATCCTGTAAAGATCGATTTCGAGAACGTTCCCCTGGAAGGCAAGGTCTCCCTGCTGAAGCGTGCTGACGCAAGTGCCAAAGCATATGATGAGAGGATCGTCAAAGTTCAGGGAAATCTGCTCAATGTTAAACAGAACGTACAGATCTCCAACAGCGAAGGCAGACTGATCAGCGACACAAGAGTCCGTACAAGACTCATGGTCAACGCGTTTGCCAAGGAGGGTGACAACTTCCAGAGCGGTGCTGACCGTCCGGGCGGAGGAATGGGCCTTGAGTTCTATGAGACTTCCACACCGGAGGC
Organism: Solobacterium sp.; assembly: GCA_017421125.1. Taxonomy (GTDB): domain Bacteria; phylum Bacillota_I; class Bacilli_A; order Erysipelotrichales; family Erysipelotrichaceae; genus Bulleidia. Next base: position 6,976 of record JAFOMZ010000290.1, on the reverse strand, counting down.
TGCCGGCAGAGAAGCAGCCAGGATCGCGATCGTCAATCTGTCTGCCAAAGACTGCCCTTCCGGAAAAATGCCTGTCATTATTGACAACGGATTCGGCGGTGTTATCTTCCATGAAGCCTGCGGTCATTCCCTGGAAGCGACCAGTGTTTCGCTCAATATGAGCGTCTTCTCCGGCAAACTCGGACAGAAGATCGCAAATGAATGCGTATCGGCAGTGGATGACGGTACGATCCCGAATGCATGGGGTTCCGAAAACATCGATGATGAAGGAAACTTCCAAAAGCGCAGAGTCCTGATCGAAAACGGCATCCTGAAGTCCTACATGATCGACCGTCTGAACGGACGGAGAATGGGCATGGAGTCCACCTCCAGTTCCAGACGTCAGTCCTATCAGTTTGAACCGACTTCCAGAATGTCCAATACCTTTATCCTTCCCGGCAATGCTTCCTTTGAAGAACTGTTTGAAGGTGTTGAAAAAGGGCTGTATGCCGCAAAGATGGGCGGCGGTTCCGTCAACCCGCAGACCGGTGAATTCAACTTTACGGTGCTTGAGGGCTACATGATCGAAAACGGAAAGATCGCTTATCCTGTCAAAGGCGCTTCCCTGATCGGAAACGGCGCGGATATCCTCTTCAATATCGATAAAGTCTGCAGCAACCTTAAGACCGGACAGGGTATGTGCGGTTCCCTCAGCGGATCCATTCCGACCGATGTCGGTCAGCCGGCACTCCGTGTCACATCCATTACAGTCGGAGGTACCTCACATGAATAAGCAGCAGTGGATAACCTGTGCTTTGGAACAGGGCTTTGAAAGCTTTGAGATCTATCAGGAAGAGTCCAGGGAACGTACTGTCTCCTGGTATAACGGCAAAACTAATACATTTGTCACCAGCAATGTCACAGGCACATCACTGCGCGGTGTCATTGATGGCAGAATGGTCACATTCGCAACAGAGGATCCCGACGACAGGATGATGGTCTCCGTGATCACCTCCATGAAGGATCAGGCAGCTGTCACAGGTGACGAAGAACCGGGCATCATCCGCAGACCGGAGGAACCCAAAGTCACCGCTGAACCCGGGACATGGGTAAGACCTTCTGTCGCAGAGATCACAGATCTTCTGGCAAGGACTGAAAAACAGATCCTTGCATATGATCCGAGGATCATTATGGCTTCCCGCATTCAGTGGAGTGAGGAAACAGCAGTCCGCACGATCGTCAACTCATACGGCATGCATGCCGAGGACAGAAACACTGTCCAGGTACTGATAGCAGGTGCTGCCGCAAAAGAAGGAAACGAAGTCAAAAACACGTATGAATCAGAGCCGGTCAGAGAGATCGGAACATTCGATCTGGATAAATTTGTTGCTAAAACATGCGATGCGGCGCTCAACAAACTCGGTGCTTCATCCCTGTCAAGCAATACATATCCCGTCATCTTTGAGCGCGAAGCGATGACTTCCCTGTTTACGGCATTCAGCGGAATGTTCAGCGGTGAAATGATCTCAAAAGGCATCTCTCCCCTGACCGATAAACTCAACACGAAGATCTTCTCGGAAAAGATCACGGTCATCGATGATCCGGGCAGTCAGGAAACGGTAACCATGTATCGTTACGATGATGAGGGCTGCCCTACCTTCCGCAAGACAGTCGTTGACCAGGGTGTGTTCAGAACGATCCTTCATAATTCCGCAAGTGCCGCAAAGATGAATGCAGAGAGTACGGGCAACGGCTTCAAAGCCTCCTATGCTTCAACAGTCGGTGTCCGTCCGATGAACTGCTTCATTCAGAAGGGGGACAAGACACTGGATGAGCTGTGCAGTGAAATGAAGGACGGCTTTGTCATCACGAATCTTGCCGGACTGCATGCCGGTATTGACTCCGTTACGACAAACTTCTCCCTGCAGTGCAGCGGATACTGGGTGAAGGACGGCGTGCGTGATCACAGTGTCTCACTCGTTACAACAGCCGGCAATTTCCTGGAACTGCTGAAGAATGTCACCGCAGTCGGAAACGATCTTGACTGGGGAGATCGCTCTGCAGCCTGCCCGAGCATCGCGTTCAGCGGATGCGCGATCGCCGGAGAATAAGCCAGTAAAGCTTTGCGGTCAGCCGCAGAGCTTTTTTCATTTCTGCGGAACGTCATGCCGTGAAAATCTTTTCATCGCTGTGAATTGCTTTTCATTTATTCTGCCAGCGCATAAAATGTGTATGTACATGGAGGTTTCTTATGGAATTCGATTTGAACAAACGTCACTGCTACTGGTTTGATGCACTCGCACAGATCCCCCGCGGCTCGGGGAACGAAAAAGCTGCCAGCGATTTTATCGTACAGTTTGCGAAAGATCACGGTCTGAACTATAAACAGGACCATGTATGGAATGTGATCGTAGACAAACCGGCATCCCCGGGATATGAAGATGCAGAGCCGCTGATCATGCAGGCGCATCTTGATGTTGTATGTGAAAAGAACAAGGATGTCGAGCATGACTTCACCAAGGATCCTCTGGATCTCTATGTTGATGAAGAAGGATGGCTCCATGCAAGAGGAACAACACTTGGCTGTGATGACGGTTTCGGTGTTTCCTATATGCTGGCGGTACTGGAAGACGATACTCTTCCGCATCCTCCTCTGTCCTGTATGTTCACGACCATGGAGGAGATCGGCCTGCTTGGCGCAAGGGAACTGAAGAAAGAAGATATCCACGGCAAGCGTCTGATCAACCTGGACAGCGGCGGGGAAACAAAAACATCCGTCAGTTCTGCCGGCGGATGCACAGCTGTAGTCACAAGAACACTGGAATTTGAAGGCAATACGGATCCGACATACATGCTCGGTGTCCGCGGACTGCTCGGCGGTCATTCCGGCGGACTGATCCATCTGGAACGCGGCAACTCCAATACACTGGCTGCCAGGATCCTGAAGGAACTCCTGCTTGCCGGAATGGACGTCCGTCTTGTCAGCTTCAACGGCGGTCTGAAGTTCAATGCGATCCCCAGGGAAGCAGATGTATATTTCACCTCAAAGACACCGAAAGATGAACTGGAAGCACAGATTCGCCTGTCGGAAAAGAATATCCTTTCCGAACTGGAATTCTCCGATGCAGGGTTCAAAGTACTGTTTGAAGCAGCAGATACCGCTGAGAAGAGATATACGGAATCCCTCAGCAATAATCTGATCGATTTCCTCTTCCTGGTCATCAACGGATTCCAGCACAAGTCCATGGCGATCGAAGGCCTGACTGCAGCGTCCCTGAACTTCGGTACTGTCACAACAGATGATACAAAGTTCGAAGCAACTGCCCTGATGCGTTCCGCACTGGAGAGCCACATGGACGATATGATCAACCATGTCAAAGTCATGAGCGCGCTCCTGCATATGGATGCAGCGTTCAAGGATCGTTTCCCGGGGTGGGCTTATGCAAAGAATTCCCCGCTGAGAGAGATCGCGCGGAAGGTTGAAGAAGCACACGGGAATACCCTGGAAGAATCAGCTTCCCATGGCGGTCTTGAATGCTCGATCTTCAAGGGACTGGTACCGGAACTGGATATCATTACCTTCGGACCGATCGCATCCGGTGCGCATACACCTGATGAAAAGCTTGATCTGGCTTCTTTCGACAGAGCCTTTGAAATGCTGAAAGAGATCATAGCAGCCTGCCGCTGATCATAAACTGTAAAAGCCGGGAATGAACGCCCGGCTTTTCTTGTGCTCTGTTATCTGATCTGTGTGATCAGTGCAGTCATTTCCTCTTTTGATACGCCTTCAGCAAACTGGATCGCATATGCATATCCTTCATCTTCCCATACCGCACCGGAAACAGATCCGTTATTTCCTCTGACAGCAACATCCCTGCCATCGATAGTTAACACCGCTGTTTCTTTGTATGAATTGTAATCTCCGCTGATGTCGCCATCACCGGAAGCTTTGCGGATCCTGTAAACTTCCAGATCGTCCGCTTCATTCCTGACGATCACTTCCAGCAGCTGACCGCTGATGACACGGTAATCAGCTGTGCTGACTGTTTCCGGAAGTGTCAGTTCAAAGCCGCATACTGCTTCTGCTTCCTGTAATGTGTCGTACTGTACGCATGGATTTGCGATCTGTGAATTCATAACCTCCAATACCTCATCTGTTTCGCCGATTCCGATCTCTGTTATTTCCAGAATCTCTGCATTGCCGTTCAGGTCTTCATATACTGTCACCAGGGCATATGTGCTTTCAGCACCCGGAACGACAACTGTCTCCCTGCAGAGGACCATATAATTCTTTCCGGAAACAAGCTGTGAGCCGATATACGCGACCGGTTCATAGGACGCTCCCGTCAGTCCTTCCATTGCTTTTTCAAATGCTGCTCTGACTTCTTCGTTCTGATCAAGGGAAATATCACCTTCATTGGCTGACCAGCCTCCGAATACATTTGCAGTATTGATCAGTGTTTTGATCCCGGTCACTGATGCACTCCCATCCAGGTCCTCGTATACATAGACCTGCATCATTTCCGTCCGGGCATTCTCAACCGTGGGCCTGCCTCTGCACAGGATGCAGTAATTGGTTCCGCTGACGATCTGTTTTGCCAGCACTGCCAGCGGTTCATATTCAAATCCAACCAGTGTTCCGACTGCTTTTTCAAACGCATTCTTTGCGTCAGTATTTGCATCAACAGAGATATCTCCTTTGTTCATTTCCCATCCTCCGGGAAGGATCGTCATGGTTTCTTCTATCTCCTCAGGGGTGATCTCCGGTGTATTCACCTGTTCAGTCTGTGTACTGCAGGCGCATAATGTGCCTGCTGTGACTGCTGTCATAAACCATACAGCTGTTTTTCTGATATTCTTTTTCATACTTCTCATTCCTTATCCGCCGGCCTGTTCCATCCGGCTTCAACCCTATACACAGACATTTCTTTTTCCGGGTCACAAATGATTTCAAAGAAAATGATCCCCAAATCATGCACACAGATGGAACAGGTGTGTGTATGAAAAGACGGGATCATTTCATGTTTTGTGAATGTTATCTTCTCCGGATGAATCTGATGATCAGTACAACAAGCAGGATGAACAGAACAAGCGGTATGAGGATCCCTCCTGCCAGCAGCAGAAGGATATATGTACCGTAATTATTGGATCTTTTCGGGTTTGAGACTGTGCAGAGTTCAAACTCCAGTTCCTTTTCGGGAAGATGATCAAATGACTGTGTATATACACTGCCCTCCTGCACAAAGCCGTCATGGTTTGATCTCAGCATCTCATACGGTGTTTCGATCCGGATATCGAGGGATGAGAACTCTTTCCATGTGGATGCCGGAGACAGCAGGTACGTGTATGTATAAACAGCCGGATCAAATCCTGTATCGATCTTCGGATACATCGGGGCAGTCACGGTATTGATCAGCCGTTCTCCCGGTCCAAGATTGATCTCATAAACATACCAGCGCATCAGGAAGTGTTCCAGTGACCGGTACGGCTCATTCAATATAAATGAGGATCCGCTGCTTTCCTTCAGCATGGTCACATATGCGTTGTACCAGTCAGTGGCAGATACTTCTGACGAATCATCGTAATCCCTGAAAACATAATCAAGGAATGTATATTCATTCCTGGACTGAAGCGTCATTGCGGCTTCAGCCCGGTCATCCTTCTGTTCCGAAAATGTCCACTCCGGCTCCCCGGTATCTTCCCCAAAGACATACAGGGTCACTTTCTTCCCGTCCTCCGCATGGATCCCGACCTCATATGTTCCTGCTTCCCGGTCATAGCTGCCTCTTTCCTGGGGTTCCATAAGGATCCTTGTTTTTTCATCTGCACGGAACACGGCAGACGCTTCATAGGAGGGTTCAATCTCTCCTGTTTCCATCAGCCAGACATATTCTGTCACAGGCAGCTCAGGATCATAGAAATCATCTGTCATATATCCGTCCTGCAGCAGAGGGATATCGTGTTCCAGGCTGAATTTCGTCCAGTCATCTTTATATGTGGCACGGATATCACTGCTGATGGTTTCACCGTTGACCTGTACGTTATATTTCTCATGGTTAAAACGCTGTCTTGCGTCATCGGGGATATAGTGAGGATATGTCCCGAACGGGAATGCCAGTACCGCATGGATATCCAGTTCTGTCGGATTGAAGACCGTGTATTCCGCAGTCACTTTTGCATTGTAGTTTTCAAAAAATGAGGCGCTGCTGTAATAATTTGACGGCAGATCATCAATATGAAAGATCAGGTCTTCATGCTCAACGACCAGAGGGCAATCCTCTGTCAGTACGACAACACCTGTTCCGTCACTTCCGTCAACATATGTTATGGCAGAATTTGCATGTACGCTGATCACCGTAAAAGCTGTCACTGCGGCTGCCGAAACGATTTTTTTGAATTTCATAAGCGCTTCCCTTTGATGTCATTATAACAAAGCATTTATGATTTCTTTTTTGAATTATGGTTATTCACGAAGAATAAAAACTTCCGTCCGGTCATTGTGATCGTCAGGAAGTCTTCAGCTGCTCAGTATCCGAGTTTTTCAGCAGTACGCTCTGCGTCATCCAGCAGGCGTTCAAATTTCTTCAGTGCTGTTTCTACAGGTTCAGGCGTTGTCAGATCGACACCTGCATGTTTCAGCTCATCCAGGGGATAACGTGACCCACCCATGGAAAGGAATTCCCTGTATTTCTTCACTGCAGGTTCTCCATCCCTCAGGATGCCTTCTGATAGGGCTGCGGCTGTGGAATAGCCGGTAGCGTACACATAAACATAGAACGGGTTGTAGAAATGAGGGATCCTTGCCCATTCATACTGTACTTCATCATCGATGACCATATCAGGTCCGAAATACAGCCTGATCAGTTTTTTATACAGTTCATTGAGTGCTGACGGGCTTAATGCTTCGCCGCGTTCATACATTGCATGTGCTTCTTTTTCAAATTCGGCAAACATTGTCTGGCGGTAAACGGTTCCTTTAAATCCTTCAAGGTTCAGG
>JAFOMZ010000289.1 GCA_017421125.1 Solobacterium sp. | reverse complement strand
TCAGGGAGATACCTGAAGAAAGTGAAGAACTCCCTTCCAGATATGAGACACCTGAATATCAGGCCTTCCTGAAAACACAGTTTTCGGAAGAAAATCCGGCGCCGGATGAAGAACCCGGAGAGGTACAGATCGAACGTTCGATACCTGAAGAGCCTGCAGTTCCTGCAGAAGAAATGCCTGAAGCTGAGGCACCTGCGGAAGAACCAGCATCCGAACCGGAAGTGATCCCGTTCAAGGCTGAAACAGCTGCTGAAGAGATCATTCTCGAGCGTGTGATGCCTGAAGAAACAGCGGAAGACAAATCTGAAGCTCCTGAAGAAGCATCTGAAGAACCTGCAGTCCCTGCAGAAGAAGTGTCTGAAGCTGAGACACCGGCTGAAGAAACAGCAGAAGAAAAAACAGAAGTTCCTGCTGAAGCAAGTACAGAACCGGAAGTTTCTGAAGAGGCTTCTTCAGAACCTGTCAGCGCTGAAGAAGAACAGCCGGAAGCTGAGACTGCTGAAGAAGAACCTGCTGAACCGGAAACTGTTCCGGAAGAGCCGGTCAATGAAGAGACCGCAGCCGAAGAGAACAGTCCGGAGGTTTCTGAGCAGGAAGCACCTGAAAGAAGTGTTTCTGAAGAGAGTGAAGAACTTCCTTCCAGATATGAAACACCTGAATATCAGGCTTTCCTGAAAGAGCAGGAAAAAGAAGATCAGCCTGTGGAAACCGGAGCTGATGCTGAAGAAGGTGTTGAACGGACAGTTCCTGAAGAAACAGCAGAAAACAGTCAGGACGTTCCTGAGCAGACCGAAGAAGGGAATGAAGAGCTTCCTTCCAGATATGATACGCCTGAGTACCAGGCATTCCTGAAAGAGCAGGAAAAAGAAGAGATCCCGTTTACGGACGAAGAAGTTCCTGCTGAGGAGAGCGGTGAGCGCAGTACACCGGAAGATTCCGAAGAAAAGGATCCGGGACCGCGCAGAAAGCGTATTGCGGAACAGAACCGCAGAAAAAAGAAGAAGTCCAAAAAGAAGGAAAAATATGTCAGTAAGATCGAACGGGGCATCGTGGAAGAAAAGCCCGTACCCGTTCAGGAACCTGAACCGGTAATTACGGAAGATGTTCATACAGAACCTGAAGTGATCCCGTTTGGAAGTCCGGTGAATGAAGAACCCGAAGAGATCCAGTTCGTGAATCCGCGGGATGAGGAACAGCAGGCGGAAGTAATACCGTTCCTGTCTGATCTGAAACCTGAAGAACCGACGGAAGGGGAGGCAGAAAGAACCAGAAGCATCTCCCTGTCATCGATCGAAGCGGAAGCTTCCGAACCGATCCCCGAGCCTTCTGTTTCCTTTGAGGAACTCAAGTACAAAAGGAATCCGCTGATCAAGAGGATCACAGATCCGTCCGGATGTATGGCAAACGTCACGGAACAGACCTCCAGAAGCGCATTGTCCATTCTTATGGGACTGATCCTGAAATGGGGTCTGAGCTGTGTCGTATATGTTGCTTATGTCGCGAATGTGCTGAACAAGGATGCGTTCAGCTACGCAAGAATGGTATTTACGGACGCTTCATGGCTCTGGTTCAGAATCGTGCTGATCTGCATCGCAGCCGAACTGCTGACACTGATCCCGGCAAAACTGATCTGCCGCGGCAATCGGAAAGCCGGCGCAGGCAAGATCATGACGGTCATGCTGGAGGCAGACTTCAGTCCGCTGCTGTTCATGGCAGGAGGCGCGCTGCTGTTTGTCAATACCGCTTCCGGAATTGCGGTGACCGCAGTGGCTGCTGCATATGAACTTCTGATAAGAGTCAAGGCACTTGAGATCGCGACAGAATGCAGAAAGATACCTGCGCTCATCGCGTCACTGCTGTTCTTCTGCGTGCTTGCACTGCTTGGATATTACGGTTTGAAGTATATGGGCGGCGATCTGCTGAAGATATATTCGGTCATTTCGGAAAAATAAATGAGTGGGAACAGAGCATATCTGTTCCCATTTTCTTCTGCAGGTACTATAATACAAACGATAAAACTCAGGGCTGGGTGAGATTCCCGACCGGCGGTATACCCCGCGAACTGCTTCGGCAGAACGAACCGGTGAGATTCCGGTGGCGACAGTAAAGTCTGGATGGAAGAGTATTTTATTCTTTACATTTATCTTTTCCCCGAGGTTTTTATCATAAGCCTCTTTTTTTGAGGCAATGGAGGAAAACCTATGACAAGCACAACTACAGAACGTTCCAACATCCATGTTTTAGCCAAGATCGCGATCCTCGGTGCGATTGCATTCGTCCTGATGATGGTAGAATTCCCGGTTCCGTTCATCGCTCCGCCGTTCTACAAGATGGACTTCAGTGAACTTCCCGTACTGCTCGGCGGCTTCGCGCTTGGTCCGATGGCTGCTGTCGGGATCGAAGCACTCAAGATCGTCCTGAATCTGCTGTTCCAGGGCACATCCACCGCTTATGTCGGTGAACTGGCAAACTTCCTGATCGGCATCTCACTGTCGGTACCGGCTGCCATGATCTACAACGCCAACAAGACAAAGAACAGCGCGGTCAGGGGTATGGTGATCGGTTCTGTTACAATGGCGGTCGTCGGCGTGCTTCTGAACTATTTTGTCCTGCTGCCGGCATACAGCTTCTTCTATCATCTGCCGATCGAAACGATCGTCGCAATGGGCGGAAAGATCTTCCCGTTCGTTACGAACAAGCTGACATTTGTCATTGCGTGCGTTACACCGTTCAATCTCCTGAAGGGGATCATGATCTCGGTGATCACTGCATTGATCTACAAAAGAGTGTCACCGGTACTTCACAGATAAACATACAGCCTGCAGAGATTGCAGGTTTTTTAATCATTCGTAAGTTTATACTTTACTTATGTTATAATTTTATGGTACTTAATGCGTTAAAAGGAGTTTTTGTCTATGGAGTATTCACGTACAAAGAAATATGAAGAACTGAGAAATCATATGCAGAATGATGTGGATGATACATTATCCACGGAAGACCTTTCTGTATTTCAGCAGAGACTGAACAGGATGGATCCTGTTAATTTCGAAGCTCCTATGGAATATACAGGTTCCAGGAACTATGATCCGGTCCATGCGAAAAATGATGTGCCTTATACACAGCCTGAACCTGCGCGCAAACCTGCACAGCCGGCTTTTGAAGCGCCCAGGGCAGCTGCCGGTTCCAGACAGTACAGGGACCAGGTCGATCTGAATGATCATGTTCTGCACGGCAGAAATGAAAACGATACTTCGAACCTTCTGGATAACGATTATATGAATGAGTATATCCGTGAAGTCAAGCAGTACAATATCGACCAGGGCAACGCGCTGACACAGGATACCGAACTGAATGTCCTGAAGTCACTGAAGGGCGATAATATGTCATCACGCCGTCCTTATTCGGATGATGCGTTTACTTCAGTCAAAGGTTCCCAGCGCAGAGCGATGGAACAGGATTCCATGGTCAGACCGATGGGCCCTGTATCCCAGCCCAAACAGCAGACAGCTCCGATCACTCAGGTGAATACCCAGCAGGATGTCGATATCCCGTTCATCAAATCAGATACATCGTCTGACATTGACCTCGGCGATGATTATCTGTTCGAAAAACCGGAAACTCTGAAGAAACGTGAAACGACCAAGATGGACACTGTCGGCGGTACGACGATCGGCGGCGTTACCATGACAAAGGCAGACATTGCTGCTCAGGTACAGAGCCTGATCAGTGCTGATGACGACTCCATGGAACTGCCTGACTTCCTTGACGGATCGGAAACAAATACATATTCAGATGTTCCGGTCAATACAAAGACACAGCAGCAGCTCATCCAGGAAACAACACAGATGCGCGCGCAGCTGGATGACTATGAGGAAAACCTCAATGACGTCAACGATCAGATGAGCCGTACCAACAGGGTGCTCAACTTCGTACTGATCGTTCTGATCATTGCGCTCGGCGCAGGTCTTGCTGTAGTGCTTTACTGGATTCTGATGGCAAAGGGGATTCTCTGATGAAAAAGATCAATATTGCAATGGACGGCCCGAGTGCTGCCGGTAAAAGCACTGTCGCTGATATTCTCGCTGAAAAGCTCGGCTATATCCACCTGGATACAGGTGCGATGTACCGCTGCGTTGCCCTGAAGGCACTGAGGGAAGGAATTGCCCTGGATGATGCGGAAGCTCTGAAGGAAATGCTTTCCCGTACCGATATCCGTCAGGATACGGAGAAACACTTTTTCCTTGACGGAGAGGATGTTTCAAAAGCGATCCGTGAGGATCATATCTCCATGGCAACAAGCGATGTCTCCAAGGTAGGTGTTGTCCGTGAGGACCTGGTAAGACGCCAGCAGAAGCTTGCCGAGGAAAAAGGCTATATCGTTGACGGCAGGGACATCGGAACTGTTGTCCTGAAAGATGCTGAGGTAAAGATCTACCTCACAGCATCCGCGCATGCAAGGGCACTGCGCAGATTGAAGCAGAATCAGGAAAACGGGATCAGTACATCTGATCTGGAGACGATAGAAAAAGAAATCGAAGCCAGGGATTACCAGGATATGCACAGAGAGATCTCACCGCTCACCAAAGCTGAGGATGCTGTGGAGATCGACAGCTCTGATCTGACGATCGATGAGGTCGTGGATCGTGCATATGCACTGGCTGCGAAATTTCTGGAATAGGAGGAATCCTGATGAAAAAAGGAGTCATTGCGATCGTTGGCCGCCCGAATGTGGGCAAGTCAACGATTTTTAACAGACTTACGGGAGAACGGATCGCCATCGTGGAAGATACCCCGGGTGTTACCAGGGACCGTATCTATTCCACGGCGGAATGGCAGGGCAGAACGTTCAGCCTGATCGATACAGGCGGGATCCAGCTTGAGGATCAGCCGTACCAGGAAGAGATCAGGGCACAGGTACAGATCGCGATGTCTGAAGCAGATGTCATTCTGTTCCTGACTTCCGTAAAGAACGGTGTTACAGAAGATGACCGCTATATTGCGGGCATCCTGCAGAGACAGGACAAGCCTGTCGTGCTTGCGGTAAACATGGTGGATGACGAAACAAAAGCCATGAATATCTATGAATTCTATGAGCTGGGTGTCGGTGACCCGATCGCCTGCAGCGGTATCCACGGTGTCGGTACCGGTGATATCCTGGATGCCTGCATTGCGCTTCTGCCGGAAGAAACACCGGAAGAGGAAAGTGATGCCATCAGGATCGCTGTCATAGGCGAACCGAATGTCGGCAAGTCATCTCTGGTCAACGCGATCCTGAATCAGGACCGTGCCATCGTTTCAAATGAGCAGGGAACGACCAGGGATGCCGTAGATACCCCGTTCCGGTTTGAAGGCAGGGATTATGTCATCGTCGATACCGCAGGCATCAGAAAACGCGGACGTGTCTATGAATCCGTTGAAAAGTATTCGGTCCTCAGGGCGATGGCCGCAATTGAAAAATGCGATGCCGCACTGTTTGTGATCGATGGGGAAAAGGGCATCCGTGAACAGGACAAGCATATTGCCGGATACGCAAGTGAAGGCGGCAAACCTGTGATCATCGTTGTCAATAAATGGGATGCCGTGGAAAAAGACGAACGGACGATGAATGAATTCACGCAGAGGATCCGTACGGAATTTGCCTACCTCTCATACGCGCCGATCGTATTTGTTTCCGCGAAGACGAGACAGCGTGTGAATACGATCATCCCGGAAGTCGACCGGGTGGTGGAAAATGCCCGCAGAAGGATCCCGACGAACGTGCTGAATGAAGTGATCGCAGATACGCAGATCACAACGCCTGCTCCGGCCCGCAACGGCAAGCGTTTCCGCATCTATTACGCAACGCAGGTCTCTGTACAGCCTCCGACATTCGTGCTGTCCTGCAACGATCCGAAACTAATGCATTTCACTTATGAGCGTTTTATTGAGAATCAGCTGAGACAGGCGTTTGACTTTGAAGGCACGCCGATCAAACTGATCACAAGAAAGAAGATTACGGAATGAAAACGGTAATTCTCGGAACAGGAAGCTGGGGAACAGCATTATGCCAGGTTCTGACCGACAACGGTCAGGACGCTGTTATGTGGGGTATCGATCAGAAGGAAGTCGATGACATCAATCTGAATCACCGCAACAGCAAATACTTTGATGCGCCTGTATCGGAAAAGGTCAGGGCATTCAATGATATCGGTATCGTATCCGACGCGGATGTCATACTGCTGGGTGTGCCGACAAAAGCACTGGAACCGGTCATCACGAATGCGGCAGGTCATCTGACAAAGAAGGTCATCGTGATCAATGTGGCGAAGGGTTTCCATCCGGATACACATGAACGTCTTTCCGATGTCATCCGCAGGGTCATGCCGGCGGACAAGCTGGAAGCTGTCGTGTCATTGATCGGTCCTTCCCATGCGGAAGAGGTGATCGTGAGGATGCTGACGGCAGTCAACGCAGTCTCCGTCAATGAAGAAGCAGCCCGGACGATCCAGCATATGTTTTCCAATGATTACTTCCGTGTTTACAGAAACACGGATGAGATCGGTGCCGAATCAGGCGTCGCGATCAAGAACATCATGGCGATCGCCAGCGGTATCCTGACCGGTGTTGGTGAGGGAGACAATGCGAAAGCCGCACTGATGACCAGAGGCCTTGCTGAAATGACAAGATTCGGCATTGCCCTGGGCGGGAAAAAGGAAACGTATCTGGGACTGGATGGTGTTGGCGATCTGATCGTCACCTGTACATCCAGACATTCCAGAAACTTCCAGGCAGGCTATGAGATCGGTCTGGAGAACGGTGCTGAGGATTTCCTGAAGCGCAATACAAAGACGGTCGAAGGTATCTTTGCCTGCAAAGCCGTTCATGACGAAGCACATGCAAGAGGCATATCGATGCCGATCACGGATGAAGTCTATGCGGTACTGTTTGAAAACAAAAAACCGACAGATGCCATCCATGACCTGATGAACAGGGAACTGAAAGCTGAAAATCTGTGAGAAGGGGCGTGAGCCTCTTTTCTGTTTTCAGAGAACGTTCATGCACAGTTCGCGGACTTGGTTTATGATGAAGGTATGAAACGTATACGCAGACTGATGAGACAGGCAGTCATGATGGTGATCATTTGTACGGCAGCGCTGTTTGCCGTTTTTGCCCTGAGTCCCCAGACCGGGAAAGTGATTATTGAGCTCGCAGGTCTTCTGAGCAAGAGACCTGAAAGCACTGCTGTATCAGAAACAGTAGAAGAACAGATACAGGCTGAACAGCCCTCTGAGCCTGTGCAGGTCTATGAGTTCGATGAACTGTACTATCCGTATTACGGGATGCTGAATGATGCTCAGAAGGCTGTTTACCAGCAGGTGTACAGGGATGTCCTTTCCATGAATGCTGAGATCGTTCCGGAAGTTACTGTCTCTGAGGAAGATGCGTCGGAGGCTGCCATGGCACTGCTGTATGATCATCCGGAACTGTTCTGGCTGGATACCGCGTTCAGCTACCAGTATACGGAGGATCATGTATGCACGAAGCTCATCATGCAGTTCAACGATACGGCAGACCATATCGAAGAAACAAAGAAACTGTTTGAAGAGAACACGGATGCCATTATCAATGAAGCTTTGAAATGTTCCGGAGACTATGAGAAGGAGAAGTACGTGCATGACGCGCTGCTGGACCTGGCAGGCTATGATACGGAAGCTTCCATGAATCAGAGTGCATTCAGCGCCCTGGTATCCCGCACTACTGTCTGCGCGGGCTATGCAAGGGCGTTCCAGTACCTCATGACACGACTGGGAATTCCCTGCTACTATGTCACCGGATATGCGGAAGGCGAGCATGCGTGGAATA
>JAFOMZ010000288.1 GCA_017421125.1 Solobacterium sp. | reverse complement strand
TATGGGCTGCGTATTTACGCTGGACAGCACAGCACCTGACTTTACGGATACCAACACACCGCTGTTTGCGCATGGACGCAAAGACGGTACGATGTTCGGCACCCTGGAAAAATATGAAAGCCAGGCATACTATGATGAGCACCGTGAATTCCTGCTCATAACAAAAGCAGGTACCGTATACCTGCTGGAACCGTTTGCCGGATCGATCAATGATGCGAAGGATCAGTTCCTGGAGACAGCATTTGCCTCTGAGGATGAATATCTGGCATATCTGCAGCACTGGTTTGACAATTCGACCTTTGTTTCCGATGTTGTGGTCTATCCGACAGACAGGATCGTAACGATGCTGACATGCTCGGATGACTTCGCTGACGCAAGATATGCGCTTTTCTGCAAAATGACGGATGTCAGTGACCGGTACATTGTTACTGCCGGACCTGAACCATCCCCCGGATCATGAAAACAGCCTCCGTGCACAATGCGGAGGCTTTCTCATACTCAGTCTTCTCTGCGCCAGACCTGTTTTCCGCCGAGATATGTTTCAAGGATACGGATATCTTTCAGATGTCCGGGGTCTGTTGCAAAGGGATCTGCTTCCAGGATGACAAAGTCCGCCAGATATCCTGCCTGGATCTTTCCTTTGTACGATTCTTCGAAGCTTGCTTCAGCACCGCGTACCGTGAAGGAATCCAGCGCTTCCTGCACCGTGAAGGCTTCTTCAGGAAGATAGGGACCGCAGTGGTCACGCAGGGAAGTACGTGTGACAGCACACTGAATGCCGGCCATGACATCGGGCAGTTCAACAGGACAGTCGGAACCGTTGGATACGGAAAGACCGCTGTTCATCAGTGTCTTCCAGCTGTAGCTGGTATCTGCCAGGTCACCGGTCCTTTCCCTGACGATATGGTTGTCGTAATCCAGGAAGATGCTCTGACAATAAATATGAAGATCCAGATCAGCCATACGTTCCAGCTGGTCTTTTCTTGATATCTGACAGTGTATGATGCCGTGCCTGTGATCTTTCACAGTGGTTTTGCGGAGCGCGCGGTCGATCGCGTTCAGGACCTGATCGAGACAGGCGTCTCCGATCGCGTGTACTGCGCACTGCATATGATGATCGTTTGCGTATTCGATCATGGAATCCATCAGTTCGTCGCTGTACAGATTGAACCCGGATGTATTGGGATCATCGGAATACGGTCTGGAGAGATGTGCTGTTCTGCCGCCCAGTGAACCGTCTCCGAGCATTTTCAGGGGGCCGGTCCTGAACAGAATGTCTCCGGTTCCTGTATTGTTTCCTGCGGCAATGAACTCTTTCAGTGTCTCCAGATCCTGGAAGTTGCACTGTTCGTTGATACGCACTGTCATCTCGCCGGCTTCTTTCAGCCTGCGGTATGCGTCATTGACCGTCTGCCATGAGATGTGGCGGAATGTGCAGTAATCATCAGTCTGGGCGCTTGTAATACCATAGGAATTCAGTGTGCGGAAGGCCGCTCTCAGCATATCCATGATCTCTTCCTCAGACGGCTGGGGAATATGCGACTGGATCAGTGACATTGCGTTATCGTAGAACAGGCCGTCCGGTTCTCCATCACGCATCCCGATGGCTCCGCCTTCAGGCGCTGCTGTATCCGCTGTGATGCCGCACAGTTCAAGGGCTTTGCTGTTGACAGCCATGCAGTGGCCGCAGGCACGGCTGACAGCGATCGGGATCTCTGTACTGACGCTGTCCAGGTCGTACCGGTCAGGCATTCTGCGGACATCGCTGAAATAATCCTGGTTCCAGCCTCTGCCGGTCAGCCAGCCGCCGGTTCTTCCCCGGTGACTGCGCAGGCAGTCCAGCACATCGGAAAGACTTCCGGTGTGTTTTGCAAGGGGAGCACTGATCAGTGACTGTCCGAATCCCAGGACATGCATATGGCTGTCATTGAATCCGGCACAGACGAACCTGTTGTTTAGATCGATGATCTCTGTCTCTTTTCCGGCGAATGTCATAGCCATTTTGTTTGATCCGGCATAGATGAAGTGTTCTGCTTCCGTAACAAATGCCTCGCAGAGGGGCAGGGACCCGGTATAAACCTGTCCGTTGATATAGATCTTCCGCATATGATGCCTCCGTATTTAATCAACATCTTATTTTTCATATGATGCGATGTCAATCATAATGCAGGCGGATACACTGTCAGTCCGTCTGTGGTAGAATACCCTTATGATTTTGTCCGACAGGAGGTAACTGATGAATACAGAAGAAAAGGTACAGCAGTTCCGCAGCTGGCTGGAACGGATGGCTGCCTACCGCATGGCACTGACTGTCATCGGAGTGGATAAAACAGCCAAAGCTCCTTCCCAGGGTGCTGACTACAGAAACAGGAAGACAGCACTGCTGTCCGGTGAACTGATCAGGATCCAGAACGATCCTGAAATGTATCAGCTGATGGAAGAACTGTCTAAGGAAGAGCTTGATCCGGAAACAGCCAGGATGGTGGAACTGCAGCTGAAGAGCGCACGCAGGATCCGCGCGGTCCCGGCTGATGAATATGTTGAATATCAGAGGATCCTCGGTGAGTCCGAAGAAGCCTGGCTGAAGGCAAAGGCTGCGAAAGACTACAGCATGTATGAACCGTATCTTGCAAAGCTTGTGGCGGCGTACAGCAGGCTGAAGCAGTATCAGACAAGTGACCTCTCCCTGTTTGACAGGATCCTTGATGAGAATCAGCCCGGCTGGACAAGTGAGAAATACGATGTCCTGTTTGCACAGATCAAGGACCGTCTTGTCCCGCTGATCAGGCGTGTTTCCGAAGCAGAACCGATCGATACATCGTTTATGCATGCGTACTATCCGGCAGAGAAGCAGCGTGTGTTCATGAAGAAGATCCTGGAATACATCGACTTCAATGAAACATGGGGAAAGATCAGCGAATCGGAACATCCTGTTACCACAGGGATCTGCTCCGGAGATATCCGCTTTACTACAAAGTACAGGGAATATAATCCCGGCATGGCTGTGCTGTCTACGGTCCACGAGAGCGGTCATGCTTACTATACGCACCAGATGGATCCCTCATATTCAGGAACGCCGCTGGCACATGTCAGCGCCGGCATGCAGGAATCACAGTCACGTTTCTGCGAGAACCATCTTGCCAGAACGCTGCCGTTCTGGGAGGTACATTATCCTGCCCTGCAGGAACTGTTCCCGGAGCAGCCGAGCGGTATTGATACAGAGACATTCTGGCGCACGCTGAACGTAAGCCGTGCAGGCTGTGTCCGCATGGATGCGGATGAACTGACATACCCGCTGCACATCATGATCCGCTATGAGATCGAAAAAGAACTGTTCGCCGGAACACTGGACACGAAGGACCTGAATCTCGTATGGAACAGGAAGTATCAGGAATATCTCGGACTTGACGTACCGGATGACGAGCAGGGGATCCTGCAGGATATGCACTGGCCGTATGCATTGTTCGGTTATTTCCCGACATACACGCTCGGCAGTGCGTTTGCGGCCCAGTTCAACCATACGGTCAGACAGGCACTGGACGTGGATACACTGATCAGGGAAGGCAGATATACGGAGATCATGACATGGCTGAAGGATCATCTGCACCGTTACGGAAACATGTATGAAGCAGATGAACTGATCCGTATGGCAACGGGAGAACCGTTCCGGGTCAGCTATTATCTGGATTATCTTGAAGATAAATATTCCCGCTTATATAATCTGAAATAAACCCCCGAAGAAACATGGAGGAAGAATCATATGAAAATGGAATTTGTTTACGATCACTACTATGACTACAGCGAGCTGACAGATGCTCTTCAGAAGCTTGCCGGAATGTATCCGGACCTGATGAAACTGGAAACAGCCGGAACAACGAAAGAGAACAAGACGATCTGGTCTGTAACGCTCAGTGACGATTCACTGAGACCTTCCGGCAAAAAGCCTGCGTTCTATATGGACGGCAATACGCATGCAGGCGAGGTTTCCGGTTCCATGGCCTGCCTGCACATGATCGACTATATTCTCTCGAATCATGAAGAAGCAGAGATCGCGGAAATGCTGAAGAACCAGACATTCTACTTCATCCCGAGGATCTCTCCGGATGGTGTAGATGAATATCTGCATACAGCCAACACTGTTCGTTCCATCAACCGGGTCTATCCGGCAGACCAGTCGGAAAACCACGGTCTGAAGGCAAAGGATCTGGATGACAACGGAAAGATCGTCATGATGCGTATCAAGACACCTGCAGGCGCATGGAAAAAACGTGACGACAGTGATTTCCTGATGACCAAGCGCCAGCCGGATGAGAAAACAGGTGAATTCTACAACGTATATACCGAGGGACTGATCGATGAGTACAACGGCGTGAATATCACGATGGCAAGACCCCTGTATGCCATGGACTTCAACCGCAACTTCCCGGTCAGCTGGATGCCTGACGCAAAACAGCCCGGTGCCGGTGAATACCCGCTTTCCATGCCTGAAACACAGGCAATGGCAAAGTTCATTATCTCTCACCGCAATATCTGTGCCGTACTGACCATGCACACATCAGGCGGCGCGCTTCTCCATCCTCCGGGAATGTATTCCGAAAAGCAGTGCGATCCGGAAGATATGCGCATGTACAAGGAGATCGGCGCCCTGGCAGATCACAAGCTGAATTATCCGACGTGCAATCTGTTCGATGCATACTGCATCGATCCGAAGCATTTCGATGCCGGCGCGTTTGATGACTGGTGCTTTATCGCAAAGGGTATCCCTTCCTTTACGATGGAGATCTGGAATGTTAAGGAAAAAGCAGGATGCGGTCCGCAGTGGCCGGTCAGAAGGGACAAGAAACCTGCAGAGATCGAAGAAGAGAACCGCAAGGTATATGAATGGCTGAAGGTCAACTCCCCTGAATCGATCCTGCCCTGGAAGGAATTTGAACATCCTCAGCTCGGTACGATCGAGATCGGCGGTATCGACGGGAAGTTCGCTACACAGAATCCTCCGTGCCATCTGCTGAATGAAGAACTGGAAAAGATCCTGGACTTCTCAATGCGCTATGCAAAAGTCCTTCCGGATGTCGGCTTTGACAGTGTCAAGGTCACGAAACAGTCACAGGATGTCTGGCAGATCGATGCTGTTCTGATGAATACCGGATTTCTGCCGACATGGCTTTCCAATGAGACGCGAAAACTGAAGGAAAACAGGGTGATCCATCTTTCCCTGAGCGGAGCGGAAGTTCTCTCCGGACCGAAAGAGATCGCGGGACTCGGCGGTTTCCATAATATCCGTTCCGGGTATTCCTATGGAAATAATATCTCCACCTTCAATCACGAACAGGCTGCCGCTAAGCTGACATGGATCGTGAAGGCTGAAGCAGGAAGCACAATCACCCTCACAGCCTGCAATGAGCGTGCCGGACAGACTGAAGTCACCGTTGAACTGAAGTAATATAAAAACACGTCTGAACTGATCATGGTCCGGACGTGTTTTTGTGTGAAGTTAAAGTGCTTTGATCAGAGCGTCTACACCTTCCTGCGTTGTCATGAAGCTTGTGACAAAGCGGGCTGCGCTGTGTGTGGCGTCGATGATGCCCATGGTATGGAAGGCAAACTGTTTGCGGAGATTTTTGATCTGCGTATTGGAAAGGACAACAAACAGCTGGTTGGTCTCGGGACGGTATGCGAACTGATAACCCTTTTCCTCAAATGCCGTTCTCAGCTGTTCAGCCATGTCCATGGCATGTTTGGAGATCTTGAAGTACCTGTTCTCCTTGAACAGTTCTTCAAACTGAATGCCAAGCAGTCTTCCCTTGGCAAGCATTCCGCCGCGCTGCTTGATATGATAGCGGAAATCCTTCTTCAGGTCATCGCTGAGGATCACGACTGCTTCGCCGAACAGAGCGCCGACCTTTGTGCCGCCGACATAGAATACATCACAGAGCTTTGCGATGTCCTTAGCCTTCAGGTCATTCGCTTTTGCGGCAAGTCCGTATCCGAGTCTTGCGCCGTCGATGAACAGCGGGAGACCGTATTTTCTGCAGACTTTATATAATGCGCTCAGCTGCTTCTTCGAGTACAGCGTACCTGTCTCGGTC
>JAFOMZ010000034.1 GCA_017421125.1 Solobacterium sp. | reverse complement strand
TTCCATGAATGAAACGCCTTTGCCCTTGACCGTATTGGCAATGATGACTGTCGGTACACCTTTGACAGTCTTTGCTTCAGCGAAAGCATTCTGGATCTCGTTATAATCATGTCCGTCGATCTCGATCACGTTCCAGCCGAATGCTGCGAACTTCGGTCCGATCGGGTTGGGACCGATGACGTGATCTGTCGTGCCGTCGATCTGGAGGTTGTTGACGTCAACAATACCGCACAGATTGTCAAGCTTATAGTGATGGGCAGCCATTGCTGCTTCCCAGATCTGTCCTTCTTCCACTTCGCCGTCACCCATCAGGCAGTAGATCCTGTGATCATTGCCGTCAAGGCGGTTGGCCAGTGCCATGCCGTTAGCTGCGGAAAGTCCCTGTCCCAGAGACCCGGTGCTCATATCGACACCCGGAACCATGTTCATATTGGGATGACCCTGCAGTCTTGAATCCAGCTGTCTGAATGTCTTCAGCTCTTCGTGGGGAATGATTCCCTTGGCAGCCAGGATCGCGTATAAAGCAGGTGATGCATGTCCTTTGGAAAGTACGAAACGGTCACGGTCAATGCTGACCGCATTTTCCGGAGTAATATCCATTACATTAAAGTAGAGTACCGTGAGAATGTCAGTACAGCCCAGGGATCCTCCGGGATGACCGGACTGTGCTCTGCTAACCTGCCTGATAATATCTATCCGGACATCATTAGCAATCTGTTTCAGTTCTTCAACTGTTTTCATCTGCAAACCTCCGTCTTTTCTCTTCTGCGCGCAAATCATACCATTAAAGTTGTAATAAACATAGTCTTTTAACTAATTAATTCCCTCACAAAATGACCATTTATACTGTTTTTGGTCTTTTGAGAAAATCTTTACAGGATCCCAATATATATAAGAAGGGTATCCCTGCGAATACCCTCAGTTATCCCATTGTGCATTGAACAGTCCGGCATAGAAGCCCTTTTCTGCCAGCAGTGATTCATGTGTACCCTGCTCGATCAGGCTTCCGTGGTTCAGTACCAGGATCTGGTCAGCTGTTTTGATCGTTGACAGTCTGTGCGCAATAATGAACGTCGTCTTTCCTTTGCACAGTTCCAGCATAGCGTCCTGGATCAGCTGTTCCGTATGTGAGTCAACGTTTGACGTTGCCTCATCCAGGATCAGCATCCTCGAATCCGACAGCATCGCCCTTGCGATCGTCAGCAGCTGTTTCTGTCCCTTGGAAATATTGACGCCGCTGTCTGTCAGCACGGTATCATATCCGTTCTTCAGGGACATGATGAAGTCATGCATATGTGCGGCTTTGCAGACACGTTCCACATCTTCCTTGCCTGCCTTGTCATTGCCGTATGCAACATTCTCGTAGATCGTTCCTTCAAACAGCCATGTGTCCTGCAGGACCATGGAGAACTGCTTCCTGACGGACTCCCGCGTGCTGTGCATGATGTCATGCCCGTCGATCGATATCGTTCCGCTGTCCGGATCATAGAAGCGCATCAGCAGATTGATGATCGTTGTCTTGCCGGCACCGGTAGGACCGACGATCGCTACCATCTGTCCGGGTCTGGCATGAATGTTGATCCCGTGCAGGATCTCTGTTCCTTTAATATAGGAGAAATGCAGCTGATCAAAGTCAACGCTTCCCTCGGCTGTACCGATCACCGCAGCGTCCGGATCGTCTGCCGGCTCGCTCGGCTCATCCAGCAGACCGAATACACGGTTTGCGGCAGAGATCGCTGACTGCAGCTCCGCAAACAGGTTTGCCGTTTCACTGATCGGACCAGAGAACTTTCTGGAATACAGCGTGAATGAAGAAATATTGCCGATCGTGATCCGTCCGAACAGGAACAGCAGTGCCCCGAACGCAGTCACCATGGACAGCGACAGGTTATTGATGAACTGTACGGTAGGTCCTACCAGAGTCCCCTGATAGTCTGCTTCATAATAGGCATCGACCGCTTCCTGGTTCTTCTGATCGAATCTGCCGATGATCGTATCTTCCTGACCGTATGCCTTGATCGTCTTATGTCCCGACAGCATTTCTTCGGCAAAGCCGTTCAGAAGGCCAAGCCTTCTGGAACGCTCATGGAAGAGCGGTCTGACCTTGCGGGTACGCTGTCTGGTCACAAAGATGATCAGCGGGATGGTCACGATGAAGATCAGGCAAAGCACAGGCGCGATCCTCAGCATCATCCATGCGGAACCGATGACCGTGATCAGGCTTGTCAGGATCGTGATCAGATCGCTGGAAAGCGATGTATTGATCGTATCGATGTCATAGGAGATCTTGGAGATGATGTCTCCGACCTGGTTCCTGTCGAAGAATCCGACAGGCAGTGTCAGCAGATGTTCAAATACCTGCTGTCTCATCGTTCTGGTAATATTGGCTGAAACCCTGACGATGACCATGCGTGCCATGTATGAGAATACGGCATTGACCAGGATCAGTGCCAGCATGATCTTGCAGTAATACAGCACCATATCAAAGTTTACGAGGCCTTTGCCGCCGATCGCGTCGATCGCATTTCCGGAGACACTGGGCACATACAGGTTTGCCAGGTTGGCTGCTATGGTCAGGAACAGGGCAAGGCTCATCATGCCCTTGTTGTCCCAGAGATAGGAGCCCATTCTGATCAGCACTGCCTTTTTATTGACAGGCGTCTTCTTTCTTTCCTTATTCAAAGAGAGCACCTCCCATCTGTGATTCACAGATCGAGGCATACAATGCGCTCCTTGCTGTGAGTTCTTCATCTGTTCCGATGTCTGAAAGGTCTCCGTTGTCCAAAATCATGATCTGATCGCAGCTGCGGATCGAAGATACACGCTGGGCAATGATCACCATCGTCGTATCCGGATACTTCACAGCCAGTGCTTTGCGCAGTTTTGCGTCTGTCGCATAGTCCAGGGCACTGCTGGAGTCATCCAGAAGCAGGTATTTCGGGTTGGAAGCGAACGCGCGTGACAGCAGGATCCTCTGACGCTGACCGCCGGAAACGTTGGTACCGTTCGTCGTCAGTTCATGTTCCGTAAGTTCTTCCAGCTGGTTGATGAATTCGGAAGCCTGCGCGCTGTCGATCGCGTCTTCCATGGAGTCATCGCTGACGTCACGTCCGAAACGGATATTCTCGGCGATCGTATCCGAGAACAGGAAGTCATTCTGCATGACCAGGCCGAACTGTCTTCTCAGTTCGGAAGGCTCGATATTGCGGATATCCGTTCCGTTCAGGTAGATCGCTCCGCTGTCAATATCATAGAAGTGCAGCAGCAGGCTCATGACTGTCGTTTTGCCGGAGCCGGTGGCACCGAGGATACCGAGTGATTCACCCGGTCTGATCCTGAAGCTGATATGCCTCAGGTTGTCCTTCACCTTCAGATAAGAGAAGGAAACATCACGGAATTCGATCGCATACTGCGGATCCCCGTCGGGATAATTGCCCGGCTTCCAGGACTTCTCTGATTCTGTCTGCAGTACCTCGTCAATACGGTTGGCACTGGCAATGCCTCTGGAATACATGATGAACATACGGCTGATCGCCATCATACTGCGGGAAATGATCGTAAAGTATGACATGAACGCAATGATGCGTCCTGTTTCGGAAAGTCCCTGGTTGACACGGTACGCGCCAAGCAGGATCACGCCTGTCAGGCCGAGGTTCAGAAACAGGTTCATTCCCGGGGAAATAATTGCCATGGTACGGTTGGCATAGATCTCCTGGTCATGCTGGGCTTTGTTGACAGCAGCGTATCTCTTTTTCTCATTCTCGATCCTGCTGAGCGCCTTGATGACACGGATGCCCTGTACGTTCTCACGGACAACGCCTACCATCCTGTCGCTGATCTGCTGTACTTTCGCAAACAGGGGAACACCCTTTGTAGCGCGTACATAGACGAGCACGCATATAAAAGGAATGACCGCCAGTAATGCCAGGAACAGGAAGCTGTCCATAAACAGGGTGATCGCCAGACCTCCGACCACGATGATCGGAGCCTTGACACCCATTCTCTGCATCATGCCGAGCATACGGTGAACATTATATGTATCACTTGTCAGTCTTGTTTCCAGGGAAGGGATCGTAAATGCATCTGTTTTTTCACAGCTCAGATACAGCGTCTTTTCAAACAGATCATGACGGATGGCTCTGGTAGCGCGCCTGGACACTTCAGCAGCAGACCGGTTTGCCCGGATATTGCACCACCATGCCAGGATCGAACACAAGATCATGATGCCGCCCCACTCCGCGATCAAAACAGTGCTCTTCAGCGGAACGATATCGTCGATGATCTTCGACAATATATATGGCAGCATCAGTTCCAGTATGGAACCGATCACTTTGATCAGCAGTCCGACAAACATCATCCTGCTGACCGGTTTCAGATATTTCCAGATCATTTTCATGTTTGATGTGCTCCACAATAATCATAAACATACCGGTTGCATTATGCAATTATTTTACTGTTATGATCCATAACAAGTATAAATGGACAGACGGTCAGCTCAATGCTCTGGCTGCGGGTCTCATGAACGCAGAATATGACATTGTCTGCAGTACTGTATTTGCACATCCTTCAGCGTATCGCTACAATGAATGCAGGTAAAAAAGAGGCCTTTATGAAACATATCCGTTCGATCATTCCCTCCGGTGACAGCGCAGTCCTGATCCGGCTGGAACAGACAATCAGTTCTGAAAACACCATCGGGATATATAACCTGATGTCACAGATCAGGTCCGCAAAGATCATCGGCATTACCGATCTAATCCCGGCATACTGTTCCCTGATGATCTGCTATGACCCTGCCCTGATCTCATGGCAGTCACTGCGTGACCGTCTGAAGGACCTGTCTTCCCTGCAGCAGGACGACATCACAGTCACGCAGAGGCATATCACCATTCCCGCTGTATATGGCGGCATCTATGGTGA
>JAFOMZ010000287.1 GCA_017421125.1 Solobacterium sp. | reverse complement strand
CTGGCAGGAATTGACTGCGACCATGGCGAAATGATGCTGTACTGCCTCGCTGCAGAGCCTTTCCATGTCTGCATGGTCAGCGTATGCATGCAGGTTTGTGTGATCGATCATTCCGGCTAGTTTATTCTTCGTTATCATAGTTTTCTCCCTGTTCATGAACGTGTGCTGATCTTGTGGATTCCCTTGATCGTAATAGTCGTCGTACCGTTTGGTTCTTTGGTGAATTCAATGCTGTCTGTGTCCGAGAATAATTCTGCCGGAACAGATATCTCTATGCCGGTATCCGTTTTGATCTTCTGCTTTCCTGCGACCCTGACGGCAGTCTGTACAGGCAGGCTCACGGTTGCCGGGAGAGGTGTTTCTTCAAGCTTCTTCCGGAAAGCTTCCTGCAGGACAGGTGTTTCTTTGTAAAAGTCTTCTGCGATATCTTTGGGAGAGAACGATTCTGTCTCCTCGGCATTCTTTCTCAGAGTCGTTTTGACTGCAGAAAGAACCGCAGCCGGATCTTCATCATGTTCCTCGGCAACTTCAACAGCGATGTTCTTCAGGATCCTGATGACTTCTTCGGATGACTTTCCTTCCGTGCATCCGAGCACCTGCTTCAGGATCTTCGGCTTCTGGTCGACCTGTGTTTTCATTTCATCCGTAAAGTGCACCGCCTCGGATGAGAGATCGATCAGCGCGTATGTTTTGATCTTGCGTGTAGGTGACGGCAGAACAGCATGATGTGTGACGAGCTCATTGATCAGGATGCCTGTGCTGCTGTCGACCTGATGTGACCAGGCCTGTGTGTTTTCCAGTACAAGGATGGCGCAGCAGGGACGCAGATCAATGGAATAATCCGCGATCAGCAGGTCAAAAGCCTGCAGGTCAGGGTGTTCCGTAAAAATATCGATAAACCGTTGTGCGATCCCGTCCGACAGATCGATAAATCCGGTCTTCCCGGACCTGTAGTCCCGGATGGCGTGCAGCAGATCACTGTCTGCCTCAAAAACCCCATCCGACAGACGTGTATCATTGATCGTACGGAATATATGCTGAAACACATATCCGTATATCTGGTCATCATTCAGGTTCAGTTCCTGCTGTGACAGCACATTCAGCCTTGTTGTAAAGTCAAGAATATGCAGAATGGCATGATTTATCGTAATTTCGGGGACATCGTTTTCTTTCATGAGTTCTCCCTCCTGAATACTTGCCATTATACACAAACTCCGGCCTGTTAAATTCATACAGCGGATAAAAATTAAAAAGAAAGTTGGAAATTCAATGATTGAAGTATCGGCATTGTAAGTGTTGCTGTGGTATTATGTAATATGATTATGACAGATCTCGAATATACATTTGATGAAATAGAAGGAAAACGTTCCAAAGAAGACCTGATCGGCTTCCTGGCTGATGAGGTCAGGGACGAAACGATCGAAAAAGCAGCGTTCCTCTCACAGTTCGAAGACCCCGATCTCGCGTTTGACAGCCGCAGCGGGACTCTTCGCAGGTTTACGGAGGACGGTTTTGGTATGATCACGGCTTTTGTGTCCAAAGATGAAATGGATAAGGCTTCGGTCGAAGTGGCATTATCCGCAAGCGGTTATGAACCGCTGCTGGCTGACAGCCTGAGTTCCGTAAAGAACATGGCTGCCAGAACACTGAACACATACAGGATCCATGAGTCATTGGAACTGTATGAAGACGCATTGGCACAGTTCCGCGAGTCATACCGTAAGGTTCTTGAATCTGAAGATGAACTGACGCAGAAACAGACTGAGTACCGCAGATGCTCTGCAGCACTGCGCAGCCTGAGGGAAGAAGATTCCTGGCTGAACAGGGAAAACAAGCGCCAGGTCACTAGGATCAAGGATGCGGAACGTCAGGCTATGGCACATCAGGAGGCAAAGCGTCAGGCACAGGAACAGATGGATGTGTTTGATGAGCAGCTGACGGACGCAAATGAAAAACTTCCGATCAATCTGGCTGAACTGGAAGCGGCAGAAAAGCGCGCTGAAGAACTGAACCAGGAGATCGCGGTTCTTGAAAAGAAGACTACATTCATCGGCGGTCTGTTCCGCAAGGACAGAAACCAACTGAAGGAAGAACTGGAACAGAAGCGTAAGGAACTGGAAGAGATCCGGCAGAAGCAGCAGAAATCCCAGGAAGGGACACAGAAGCTGCAGCTGGAGATCGAGCGCCTTGAAGAAAATGTCAGAACGCATAAGACGGAGGCCGCTAAGATCGATTCGGCATTCAACGCTGCCAGGAACAATCTGATAAAAGCGCGTCAGGAATACAATGACGGCGAACGGAAATTTGCGAAGAATCAGGACAGGATCAAGGAAGCCAAGCGTAAGATGGATGTTCTTGAGGACGGACTGAGAGTCCTGGAAGGAAAAGACAGGGCGGTCCGTGCAGACTGCCTGCTCACGGCACGCAGAGTCCTGATGGCATTCCTTGTGAGTTCCAAAGTGTTCCGGGACAACCTGAAGAAAATATCCAAGCTGAATGAAGATGAGACCATTCCGGAGGGAGCACTGGAAACTGTATTGTTCTGGGCGCCTGTGATCTTTGTTGAATGGAAAAAGGCCGAACCGTTCCTGATGCAGAGAACTTCCGATACGATCGGCATGATCATCGGAGTCGATACGGATCCGAACAATCAGCGTGCGCTGGAAACGATCATCTTCGAGTAAAAAACAAAGAGGTAAAAAAGAGAGACGTTCAACGTCTCTTTTTTCGGCTGCTGTATAAGAGCAGTTCGTTCAGGTCTCGTAGATTAATTAGAGCTTAACTACGTTGGAAGCCTGCGGGCCGCGGTCACTCTGTGTTACATCAAATGTAACTCTCTGGTTCTCATCGAGTGTCTTGAAGCCTTCGCCCTGAATTGCAGTGAAATGAACAAAGATATCTGTTCCGTCATCGGATGTGATGAATCCATATCCTTTTTCTGCATTGAACCACTTTACTTTTCCTGTTGCCATTTTTTTAAGAATCTCCTATTCTAAATATCCCTATGCCCCCTCTTAGAACATGGACACTAGCATTAATTTAGCATTTTCCGACAGTAGTTACAAGTAAAAGCCGGCTATTTGGGATAAAAAACACCTTTTTATCTTAATAATTGAACTTTTTGGCCTGTAGTAAAGAAAACATGCCGCGAATGCCTATGATTAAAAGCAATATAAAATTATAAAAAAACAGTGTGTGTCAAAAAACAACTGCGCAGATCAGTGACAAATGATGCACGGAGCACCGTAAGGATAGGCATATTCTG
>JAFOMZ010000286.1 GCA_017421125.1 Solobacterium sp. | reverse complement strand
GAAAGCAGAAAACCTGACGACGATGAATGACCTGCTCTGCTTCGATCTTGAACTTCATAAGGGCGAGATCCTCGGCATCGGCGGTCTGTCGGAGTGCGGTATGCATACACTGGGAAGAGCGCTGTACGGTCTGGAAGACATCGTCACCGGAAGCGTCACGCTGACAAAGTCCGGAACGAAGGTCACTTCACCGGAAATTGCCTTCAACCAGAGAATGGGTTATGTCTCAAAGAACAGAGACCTGGAATCACTGGTCCTGAACGGATCGATCGCAGTCAATATCCAGTCCACCGGTTATAAAGCAAACAGGGGTCCCGGGTTCTTTATCTCAGATAAAAAAGAAAGAGATTACGCACAGCTGCAGATCGACAATCTGGCGATCAAGTGCAACGACATGTTCCAGCCTGTCAGCGCAATGTCAGGCGGCAACAAGCAGAAGGTCGTCTTCGGCAAGTGGCTGGCAGCGGACGCGGAGGTCCTGATCCTGGACTGCCCGACACGAGGCGTTGACATCGGTGTCAAGGCTTCCATGTACAAGCTGATCAACGATATGAAACAGGCAGGGAAATCGATCGTACTGATCTCGGAAGAACTTCCCGAGCTCTGCGGTATGGCCGACAGACTGCTGATCATGAAAGACGGCAAGGTAACAGGTGAATTCCTGAGACCTGACGGCTACGACAATACAGAACTGATCGACTGCATGATCTGAGAAGGAGGGGAAAACGATGACAGTAAAAGATTTATCAAATGAAGAACGTGCTCCCAAGCTGACGCTCGGTGACCGTATCAACATCATCAAGAACCACCGCTTCTTCCCGATCATCTTCCCGCTCACGATGCTGGTAGTACTCTTCTTCCTCTTCGTGGCACTGACCGGAGGAAAGTTCCTCAGCACAACGGTGATCAAAGGTATCTTCAACCAGTCGCTGATCATCGGTACACTGGCAACCGGTGTGGCATTCATCTACACGACCGGCAACGTCGACTTCTCGGTAGGGTCGGTCATGGGACTTGCCTGTGTCATCGGCGCACTGGTCTACCAGTCAACCGGAAGCATGGTGCTGCTGATCATCGTAACGATCATCTGCGGCATCCTGCTGATGATGGTCAACTGCACCATGGGCGTGACATTCCACATCATGCCGGCAATGGTCGCCATCGTCGCACAGTCCATCTACAGCGCACTCTGCCAGACATTGGTAGGTGCGAACCCTCTGAAAGTTGACTTCAAGACCTGCCAGGCACTGGAAGGAAATCTCAGATATGTATTATTCGGAGCATACTTCATTGCCTGCCTGATCCTGTATCACAGAACAGAGATCGGCCGCAAGCTCCGCTTCATCGGCGGCAACGAAAACTGCGCGGTTCAGACAGGTATCAATAAATCCAAGACACTGTATCTTGCATTCCTGTTCGCAGGGATCGGCGTCGGGATCGCCGGTGTCTTCCAGACGCTCAGAACAGCAAATGTTGCACAGAATGTCGGCAATGGCATGGGCATGAACGTCATGCTGGCGACAGTCCTCGGCGGCATGTCGATCTTCGGCGGCACAAAATCCAACTGCTACGCCGGTCTGATCGGTGCAATTACAGTAACGATCCTCGACAAGGGACTTCTCATGATGGGTGTCTCTTCCACAATGATCCAGGGTGTCCGCGGCGTCATCTTCCTGCTGCTGGTATTCCTGAACAGTGAACGTCCGAAGACACTGCCGACAAAACAGCAGTTCTGATGAACAAAATGGAATCAAGTGTACATAATAGAAAAAGGAGAAAGAAAATGTCACTGAAAAATTTGATGAAGAAAGCATTAAGCTTCGGCCTCGCAGCAGCAATGCTCACAGCATGCAGCGGCGGCGGATCTGCATCCGGCGGAGAATCCGGCGGTTCTGAAGGCGGTTCTTCCGCTTCCGATCAGAAATACAAGATCGGTATTCTTGAAGTTCAGCTGAACGACGAAAGCACGAACCGTGCTGAATACTTCCGCAACTACATCGGACCTGAATACAATGTTGAATTCATGTTCTCCGAAGCGATCTCCGATCTGGATGCAGCACTGTCATTCCTGGAGAACGCAGCAGATGCAGGATGCGACGCTATCATCAACTACTATCCGGTCAAGGACAATACAGAACAGCTCGTTCAGAAGGCGGCTGAACTTGGCATGGTATTTGTTGAAAACGGCGGCCGCGGCAAGGCAAATGATGATACTTATGCAGCAAAATATGACAACTTCGCAGGCGGCTTCCAGGCTGACCAGCCCAACACAGGTGCGCTCTTCAAGAAGTGGATGGAAGAAAATATCGACACATCCGGAGAACACGGCTATCTGATCGCTACAGGCGGCGCTTACCAGGGCAACGACCAGCAGACACAGATCTCCGCAAACATGCTCTCCGCACTCGAAGAACTCTATGGCCTGAAGTTCGATCTGACAAAAGAAGAACTCTATCAGTCCTCATCCCCGATCGACGGAACAAATGACAAGGGCATCGAAGTTTACTGCTATCCCGGCACGCCGACAGCCAACGGCTGGCTCGAAGGTCTCACAGCTGCTCTGCAGACAGGCAAATATGACTACATCCTGACAGCACCGAACGTAATCGGCAGTATCGGTACAGCAGTCAACGAACTCGAAACAGCAATGAACAAAGACTTCACATGGATCGGCTTCGGCACATTCGGCGACGCTCTGAAGACAGCTATTTCCACAAAGGATTCCTTCGGCAACCAGACAGTAGCCATGTCCACAGTCAAGTTCACATCCATCGTTTCCGCAATGGCATTCGCAAAGGTTTACAACACACTGACAGGACATCATGATGTCAACCTCGTCAGCGACGGCACATCAGTCAACCTGTTCCGTATGAACGCAGTTACAAGCCCTGAGCAGCTCGAAGCAATGTCCTCCTGGGACCAGCCCGACAGATGGGTAGCTGATATCGACTTCGTCAACAGCATGATCACAGAAAGAGGCGGCGCGACAACAAACGAAGAATTCCAGAACAACATCTACAAGCTCGACTACGATGCGATCTACGCAAGACTCGGCAAATAATCAGTAAAAAAAAACATGAAGTGTCAGTGATGAGGAGGAATGGTTATGAATAACAGTAATATGAAGGATACACTGATCCATCTGGCAAAGGCGATCGCCGTACCCCTGGTGGTATGGGCAGTCATGGAACTTATCGACAGATCCACGGTTGGCATGGGTGTCATCAACAACGCAGCGGACTTCAAAACACTGTTCCGTAATCTGATCTCATCACTGGCATTTGCCCTGGCGATCAGTACGAACCTGCAGTGCGGAAGAATGGACCTCTCAATGGGTGCCCAGATGTACGCAGGCGTGATCTTCGGCGGAAACATCGCAATGATGCTGGGCTTCGGCGGCGTCGGTGTCCTGATCATCTCAATGATCATCGGTGGTCTGTGCGGACTGCTGATCGGAACGGTCTTCGTCAATCTGAGGATCCTGCCAATGGTACTTGGTCTAGGTATGACGCTCGTCTTCGAATGCATCTGCTTCGCGATCAACAACCAGCAGGGTGTCATCCTCTTCGGTCAGAAGGGAATGGAGATCCTCTCAAATGTAACATTCATCATCCTCGTTACAGCGATCGTCATCGCCGCAGCACACTACCTGTTCCAGTTCTCAAGATTCGGATTCCGCTACAGAGCGATCCAGGGCAGCCAGAAGCTCGCTGCTGATGCCGGAATCAACATCTTCCTGAACTGCATCCTCAGCTACGTGATCGCCGGTGTCCTGGTCGCCTGTGCAGGTGTCTTCACCACAGCATACAGCGGAAGCCTTGCTCCGGTACTCGGCATGAGCTCCAACGCGAAAGTGTTCTCCAACATGTTCCCGATGGTACTCGGTGCCTGGATCGGCGGTATGTGCAATAACCGTGAGATCGGTGTCCTGATGGGTGCTGTATCCGTCAACTTCCTGCTGATGGGACTCGCAAAACTCGGTCTCTCCGCAAGCGTTCAGAACGTCATCACATACACACTCTTCCTGGTCTTCATGATCTACAACATGAACAAGCACAAGATCGCTTACGCGAAAGCAAGAAAAGCACGCCTTGCGCTGGCCCAGAAAGTAATGGCTGAAAAAGCAGCTGCATAAACAATAACCCCTTCGAACAATCAGAAACAGCCTTCCGCGCGATGCAAATGACGGGGAGGCTGTTTTCCGTAAATAATGAACACAAGGAGATGACCAAAATGAAAGCAGTCATGGTAATGTATGATTCACTCCGCCGCATGGATCTTCCCAGCTACGGCGGCAAAGAGATCGAACTTCCGAATTTCAAACGCCTGGCAGAACATACTGTAGTGTTTGACAACAGCTATGTATGTTCCATGCCCTGCATGCCTGCCAGAAGAGAGATCCATACCGGCAGGGCAAACTTCCTGCACAGGAGCTGGGGACCGCTGGAACCGTTTGATGATTCCATGCCGGAGATCCTGAAGCAGAACGGTATATACACAAGGATCGTTACCGACCATAACCACTATGTGGAAGACGGCGGCGCGACCTACCTGACCCGTTATAATACATGGGAATGCAACAGGGGACAGGAAGGCGATCCCTGGCAGGCAAGTGCCGGACCGATTCCGGTATCCACCCACAGCAAGCCTATTTCCGAAAACGCTCCGGAAGCATTCAAAAAGATGCACGGGAAAATGCACGGACAGGACATGCTGAACAGAGCCAGCTATCACTTTGTTTCCGACTATCCCCAGGCCAGAACATTTGCTCAGGGTGTCGATTTCATCAACAGGAATTATCAGTATGATAACTGGTATATCCAGATCGAAACCTTTGATCCGCATGAGCCGTTCGACACACCGGATTCCTATATCAGCAGGATCTGTGATCCCGATACTATCGGGGAACTCGATTGGCCGCCATACGCTCCGGTAACAGAAACAGAAGAAGAGATCCGCTCCTTCCGCATGCACTATCTTGCGCTGCTGGGATTCTGCGATGACTCGCTCGGAAAAGTCCTGGACTGCTTTGACAAGTATGATCTCTGGAAAGATACGATGCTGATCGTCAACACGGACCACGGCTATATGCTGGGTGAACATGACTGGTGGTCCAAAGGCGCCATGCCCGACTATCAGGAA
Source organism: Solobacterium sp. (assembly GCA_017421125.1). GTDB lineage: Bacteria > Bacillota_I > Bacilli_A > Erysipelotrichales > Erysipelotrichaceae > Bulleidia. Next base: position 3,921 of record JAFOMZ010000286.1, on the reverse strand, counting down.
GTCATGCATACACCGCTGTACATCTGGGATCCCAGATCACAGGCCCGGAATGAGCGCCGTCAGGCACTGGTGCAGACGATCGATCTGGCTCCCACGATCCTGGATTTCTTCGGTGTGGATGTGCCGAAGGATATGATCGGAAAGCCGCTGGGAAAGACTGTGGAATGCGATGAGGCAGTCCGCGAATACGCGCTGTTCGGTTATCACGGCGGCACACTGAATGTCACTGACGGCAGATACAAGCTGATGCTTGCTGCAAAGAAAGACGCTCCGCAGGGATATGACTATACGCTGATGCCGACTCATATGAGGGCAAGATTCAGCGTACAGGAGCTGCAGAAGGCAGAATGGAGAGAACCGTTCAGCTTTACCAAAGGCTGCAATGTCATCGCTGTCCCGACACCGAATAAATACCCGGCAGGCAGTGTGCTCAGACCCGGCTGTGAACTGCTGTTCGATCTGGAAAACGATCCGGAAGAAATGCATCCGATCAATGATGAAGCGGTCACAAAGCGCCTGAAGCAGGCGATCCTCGATCTTCTGAAGGAGAACGACGCGCCGGCCGAACTGTACGATTCCTATAACTTCTGAGGTGCAACTATGACAAAACGACCGAATATTATTATTTTCAATCCCGATGAAATGCGGACGGATACCATGTCGCACATGGGCAATCCGGCAGCTGTGACACCGTTCCTGGATGAATTCCAGGAGACGGAGGCAGTGTCGTTCCGCAATGCATACTGCCAGAATCCGGTCTGTGTGCCGAGCCGGTGCAGTTTCTTTACCGGACTGTATCCGCATGTACACGGACACCGCACGATGGCACACCTGCTGAGACCGGGTGAAAGCTCTCTGTTCCTGGAACTGAAAAACAGCGGCTATTATGTCTGGATGAATTCCCGCAACGATCTCTATGCGGCACAGTATGAAGGCTGGGTCGAAGAGAACTGCAGCGAGATATTCTATGGCGGAAATACAAAACCCGCACCCGGACCTGAGGATCCGGGGGTCCGCGGGCCTATGGACGGGAAACAGTTCTATTCCCATTTCGGCGGAAAGCTGAAGCTGGATGAAAACGGCAGGAATTATAACCGTGATGATGAAGCTGTTGACGCGCTGATCGAGCGCATCAGGAATCCGAAGAGCGACGCCCCGCTGTGCGCATTCGTCGGACTGATGTATCCGCATACCCCGTACCAGGTAGAGGAACCGTACTTCTCTGCGATCGACCGCACAAAGCTTCCGAAGCGCGTCAAACCGGAAGAATGCACAGGCAAGCCCCTGATGGAAGAACGGCTGAGACATTTCCAGCATATGCAGGATTATACCGAAGAAGAATGGGATGAACTCAGGGCAGTATATCTGGGTATGTGCATGAAGGTGGACGAGCAGTTCCGCAGGGTATGCGACGCGCTGAAAGAAGCAGGCGAATACGATAATTCCGCAATCTTCTTCCTGAGTGACCACGGTGACTTTGACGGAGACTACAGTATTCCCGAAAAGGCACAGAACTGCTTTGAAGACTGCCTGACAAAGGTACCGTTCCTGGTAAAGCCTCCCAAAGGCGAAACGGTCGATCCGGGCATCTCGGACTCCCTGGTTGAACTGGTGGACTTCTACGCAACAGCCATGGACTATGCCGGAGTGACACCGGATCACACCCAGTTCGGAAAGAGCCTGAGACCGGTGCTTGCCGACAGGAATGCGAAGATCCGTGATTACGTCTTCTCGGAAGGCGGCAGGATGCCGGGTGAAGAACATTGTGACGAAAGCCACATCAACGGTCCGCAGGGATCTCCGAAGAACAATGTGTACTGGCCGCGCCAGACTGCCCAGCGGGAAGATGACGCGCATATCAAGGGTACGATGATCATTGACGGCAGATATAAGTACATCATGCGTCAGGATGATACCGATGAATTCTATGACCTTGAAAAAGATCCGGGTGAACGTACAAACCGGATCGATGAAGCGGAATACGCAGGTCATATCCACCGTCTGGAACGCGAGCTGCTGAGATGGTACCAGGGCACCTGTGATATCGTGCCGCTTGATTTTGACAAGCGGTTCAATGCGGAGATGCTGTGGGCAATGATGAAGGGGGACTGCCGGAACGCGGAAGAAGAGGCAGTTGTCCGTGAAGCGATCATGTCGGGAAAACCGATCGTCATGGTGACGGAGATGCTGCGCAGATACCGTGAAGGAAAATAAACTTCGGGACTGCTGAAAAGAAACGATTTTGAGAGAGGACACAGTATCTGAGTGATATCAGATGCCGGGTCCTCTTTTGATCAAAGATGTTTTGTGTCATATATAACGGAAATCGGATTTCTGTTAGCCGATGGACATAAAACTGGTGGTTGGAAAAGTTAAAAAAGGATAATTTGATACTGTAAGAAAAAGGAGCTGTTAATTGTATGAAAGCGATCATGGTAATGTATGATTCCCTGAACCGTCACCTTCTGGAAAGCTATGGCTGTGACTGGACAAAAACACCGAACTTCAAGAGACTGGCAGAGCGCGCGACACAGTTTGAGAATTCCTATGTCGGCAGTATGCCGTGCATGCCGGCAAGGCGTGACCTGCATACCGGCAGACCGAACTTCCTGCACAGAAGCTGGGGACCGCTGGAGCCGTTTGATGATTCCATGCCCGAGATCCTGAAAAACAACGGGATCTGCTCACACCTTGTTTCCGACCACCAGCATTACTGGGAAGACGGCGGCGCGACATATCATACCCGCTATTCTTCATGGGAATGCATCCGCGGACAGGAAGGTGACCCCTGGAAGGAGAACCTGAACTTCGTTCCGGACAAACGCTCTGTGTTCAAGGACGCTGACAAAGGATGGGGTGTCCCGATGTGGGCAGTTCTGCGTACACATGACCAGGTAAACCGTTCCTACATGGACACTGAAGAGAAAACAGCTCAGGCAAGGACATTTGAAGAAGGGCTGGAGTTCATCGATACCAACCATACAGCGGACAACTGGTTCCTCCATATCGAATGCTTCGATCCGCATGAACCGTTCTACGTTGATGAAAAATACCAGAAGGACTTTGAAGGACCGCTGACAGGGGAAGATGCGCTGGGCATCGACTGGCCGCCGTACGCAAAGGTCAATGAAAGCGAAGAAGTTGTACAGACTGTCAGGAACAGATATGCAGCGCTGCTGGAAAAGTGCGACAAGTATCTTGGCAAAGTGCTCGACAGAATGGATGAATACGACCTTTGGAAGGATACGATGCTGATATTGTGCACAGATCATGGCTTCCTGCTGGGTGAACATGAATGGTGGGGAAAGACCGCTATGCCGTGCTGGAATGAGATCGCGCATACACCGATGTATGTCTATGATCCGCGTCTGGACTGCGCCGGAAAGAAATGTGACGCGTTCGTCCAGATGGCAGATCTCTCCGCGACGGTACTGGAATTCTTCGGTCTTGAGATCCCGAAGGACATGACCGGGAAGCCCGTGAGAAACATCATGGAAGGCGGCATCAAGCACGAATACGTCGTCTTCGGTTTCCATGGGGATGAGATCATTGTGACTGACGGAAAATACCTGTACATGAATGCCCCGGAACATCCGGAAGCACCGTATTATGAATACACGCTGATGCCTACCCATATGCGCGCAAGATTCTCGGTAAAAGAACTCGAAAACTGGGAACCGGCAGAACCGTTCTCCTTTACAAAGGGACTTCGTACAATGAAGATCCAATGTCTTGGTTCACAGGTAGGCGGCGCAAAACAACCGCGTCCGAGCAGACTGTATGATCTGGAAAATGATCCCGGTCAGCTCCATGAGATCGACGATCCGGAAGCTGTCAAACATATGAAACAGCTGATCAGCGAATATATGAAAGAGACTGACGCACCGAAGGAACTTTACTACCGTTATGGTATCGAGGAGG
>JAFOMZ010000285.1 GCA_017421125.1 Solobacterium sp. | reverse complement strand
TCACGGAGCGTTTCATCCTCGGTGTAGATCGTTTCCGGATAGATCTCTTCTTTCTTCATCCGTTCCATCGTTACGGTTACGTCAAAGATCGGATCAAAATATGTTACGCACAGCTGTTCTCCTTCACTCAGGACCTGGTCTGTGCTGCTGATCTTGTCACGGTTGATGTTCATGACCTGGGTAGCGGAAAGACCGCCGTTCTTGGCGCCGACACCTGCCACGGTATCGTATTTCTGCACGATATAATATTCTTTATCGTTGTGTCCGCTGTACTCGATATATTCCAGAACTTCCGCCTCGTCAGTCATGATCTCTTCAGCCTTGGCATAGTCTTCCTTGATCTCGACATTCTGGCTGACCGTGATGCCCACGGCATGGCTTCCGTATGTTTTCAGTTCAGGAACAGACTGTCCGCTTCTCAGCAGCCTGAGCGACTCCGTATCAACAAAATAAGACAGATATGTTTCCATCGCTCTTTCATAGATCTGCTGGTCGCTGACATAGATCTGCGCATAGACACCATGCTCATCGGAAAACTCAACAGCTGTCGTACGTACGGTAAACAGGTCGTTCCGGGTCAGGTAATCGAAGATCTTGTCATCAATGTTCTCATAGTTGAAGTAGCTCTGCTCAGAAGCGAGAAATACATCATTGCTGAGGCTGATGTCAGAACCCGGGAAACGCGCTTCGTAATCGGTCTTGTAAACATCCTTCAGGAAGGCATCCAGCGACTGGCGTGAACTCAGGACGCCGATCAGTTTTCCGCTGTCATAGATCCTGTGTATCTCATGCAGTGTTGTTCCCGCAGAAGAATTCTGTGAGATCAGGCTGCGTTCCTTCTCACCGATCTGCGCATATGAGTTTTCGCCCTCTCCGCTGAAATAAGGTATGCCGAAAACGATCAGCGCTGCTGCAATCAAGCATCCCAGTATTGTCAGTAATCGTTTCATACCTTCATTTCTCCATTACGGTTCTTTTGTCAGTTCGATATTCATCAAAGCGTTCGTCGCCGCTTCAAATGCGACGTTGATCCTTCTTGTCGCGCCGTTTCTGTGCTTGGCAATATTGATCTCAAGCGGCTCACTGGCATCCGGATCAAGATTGTCCTTCATTTCCTGGTTGTAGTAAGACTCTCTGTACAGCATCATGACGATATCCGCATCCTGCTCGATTGCGCCTGATTCACGCAGGTCGGAAAGCTGCGGATGCTTGTTCTCACGCTGTTCAACAGATCGGCTCAGCTGGGAAAGCGCAATGACCGGAATACCCAGTTCACGCGCAAGAGCTTTCAGGTTTCGCGAGATCTCCGATACTTCCTGCTGTCTGTTCACTTCTCCCCTGCCGCCGGAATTACCGGTGATCAGCTGGATATAGTCGATCAGCACCAGGGACAGTCCCTGTTCCGCCTGCAGACGGCGGCACTTGCTGAAGATGTCAGAGGTCTTGATGCCGGGTGTATCGTCTACGTACAGCTTGAGCATCTTGAGCTCACCAGCCGCTTCATTGACGCGGTTCCATTCATCGTTGGTCAGATAACCGGTCTTCAGTTTGTCACCGGCTACCCTGCTGCGCGCGCTCAGCAGTCTCATTGCCAGCTGTTCGGCAGCCATTTCCAGTGAGAAGATGGCAACTGCCTGCTTGGGCTGGTACAGCGCGACATTGAGCGCCAGGTTCAGGGCAACAGCAGTCTTTCCCATGGAAGGACGGGCTGCCAGAATGATCAGGTCTCCCTTCTGCAGACCATGGGTCACATGGTCCAGATCACGGAATCCCGTTTTCAGACCGGTGATATCGGAATGGTTGTCCGACATCTTCTGGATCTGATCCAGGACACTTGTCATCAGTTCCGGGGAACCCTTGAATTCCGATACGCGTCTGCTTCTGGAAACATCCAGGATCGCTTTTTCCGACTGATCCAGATATTCATTGATATCAGCCTGTCCGCTGGTTCCCTCTTCCACGATCGTCTGCGCTGCTTCGATCAGTTTTCTCACTACAGCTTTATCATGGATCAGTGCTACATAATGCTTCGTATTGTGGCTTGTTACCGCGGCGTCAGTTAATGAAGTCAGGTAAGCAAAGCCTCCAACCAGTTCCAGCTGTCCCATATCCTTCAGACGGGTGGATACCGTTGTCAGATCGACCGGTGACCCCTCGTGATACAGTGAAGAGACCGCAGTAAAAATACGGCGGTTCACATCGACGAAAAAGTCTTCTTCACTCAGTCCTTCTTCCATACCGGTTCTCGCGGCATTCGGATACACCATCATGGTGCCCAGCAGGCTGGCTTCCGCTTCCGGTGCCGAAGGCAATACACCTACTGGCATACGTTTACTCGCTTCCCTTTAACTGGATATTCAGTGTTGCGACAACACCTTTATAGAGTTCGACTCTGACCTTTGTTACGCCCAGACCTGTGATCGGGGCTGTATCAAGGAACTTTTTCTTGTCGACCTTGATATTCTGCTTCTGCAGTTCCTGGACGATCTGCTTTGTTGAAACAGATCCGAATACCTTGCCGTCTTTGCCGGTATTGACCTGGAACGTAAATGTTTTCTTCGCAAGCTCATCCGCCAGTGCCTGTGCTTCCGCACGGTTTTTTTCGTCAAGCTTCTTTTCGTCTTCCTTCTGAATGGCAAGGATCTCCATCGAACGCTCTGTGGACGGTACAGCCAGTCCTCTTGCGATCAGGTAGTTTCTTGCATAACCGTCGGAAACATCAACGATCTCGCCGCGTTTGCCGACTTTCTTCACATCAGTTTTCAGTATTACTTTCATTTGATTCAGCCTCCCCAAAATAATCTTCCAATACATCAAGCAGTTCCTTATGCACATCATCGATATTGCATCTGGGTCTCTGCATGGCAGCGGCTGTCATATGGCCGCCTCCGTTCATACGCTCCATGATCACCTGTACATTGATCTTTCCGTTGGAGCGGGCACTGATCGCCGTTTCGTTGTCAGCGTCATCCGCAATGACGAACACAGCTTCCACACCCTGGACCTGCAGCAGCGTATCTGCTGTCTGGCTCATCATGGCACGTGACAGGACAGTGCCTTTCACCGGAGTGATCACCACACCGTTCTCATAGATCTGGCTTCCGGACAGCGCGTTTGTTTTCTGTTCAAACTGCTCATAAGTGTCCTTGAGGTACTCTCCGACCATCATCGGATCAGCACCGTATCTGCGCAGCGCGCTGGCAGCGTCGAAGGTCCTCGTGCCGGTACGGACACGGAAGTTCCTCGTATCGATCGTCATGCCCGCCAGCATGATCGTTGCGTCAAGCGGACTCAGTTCGATCCTGTTGGAAATGTACGGAAGCAGTTCCGTGATCAGTTCGCAGGCACTGCTGGCACCTGCTTCAATATACAGGAACATCGGTTTCACGCCGATCTCCGTGGATCTGCGGTGGTGATCGATGATCGCGATCTTCTTTGCTTTTTCCAGCACCTTTGAGCCGTTGGACTGCTTGAGGTTATGATGGTCGACCATGATCACAAGCGTATTGTCCTGCAGCTGGTTCAGCGCTTCGTTTTCTGTGACAAAATTGACTTCCCTGGTCAGTTCTTCCAGGTTTTCAGCTATAACAGCACCAAGTTTTTCCTCAATACCGCCGGTCTTGGCAATGATGCTGCAGGGTTTATGCAGTGCTTCCGCGATCCTGGCAGCTCCGATCGCAGAACCGATGCAGTCAAAGTCCGCATTCCTGTGTCCGCAGATAATGACATTGGAGCTTCTCAGGATCATTTCCCTGAGCGTATGCGCCATGACTCTGACCCTGACACGGCTGCGCTTCTCGGTAGCCTCGGAAGAGCCTCCAAAGTACTGGACGTCTTCCCCGGCAGTCTGCACGGCGACCTGGTCACCGCCGCGGCTCTGGGCAAGGTCAAGGAGCTTGATGACCATTTCATCCAGTTCCTCATAACTGTCCGCTCCTCTGGCAAACGCCATGGAGAGCGTGATCGAAACTTCCTGTTTCTGGGCAGCCTTGCGGACTGTATTCAGTACCTGGAAATGGTCTGCCATCAGCGCGCTGAAGATCTTTTCATTCAGCACCAGCAGATAGCGGTAGTTGTTGATCCTCTTTACGAGAATGCCGTGTTCCCTGCAGTATTCCGTCAGCGGTGTACGTACCGCGACATTGATCGCGGATACGACAGCTTCATCCTCGTACTGCGTACTTTCTTCATAGTTATCCAGAGATGCCATACCGATAATGGCACGGCTGTCCTGATACAGACTGCGGTACTCTTCCCTGTCCGTAACATCCCGGAAATACAGGATCGGTCCATCTTCCGCACGTGTGACCTCGTACCATCTGTCATCCAGACGAACGCGCTCGGAGTCACTGCTTCCGCTGATCAGGTCTTCCGCCTCGGGCAGCCATACAAGCAGCTTTCTGCCGACACGGTTGATGCCGCGCTCTTTAAACAGATCGCTCATCCATGTGATGATGTGTTCATCATCATAGAACAGGATCCCTACCTGTCCGTACATGAACGCATCCTTGCTGGCAAGGTCCAGCATTTCCCCGACACCTGCGGAATGCTCCACCGTGAAGTTCTCAAAATGGTCCAGAAGGTACCAGCTGAGGATCGCTTCTGCAGCAAATACAAGGACCGACACAAAAGCGGTCTTCCCCATTGCCGCCCAGAACAGGGCAATGAGACCTGCCTGAACTGCCAGAACGATCAGGACTGTTCTTCTGAATTCAGTCATTTTTTTCTGCATTTGTTGTATCTCCTTCCAGCAGCCTCTGATGGATGTCAGTCGTGATATACAGGAAACCCAATACAGCCATCATCATCGGCGCTGTGAAAAGCAGCAGGAAAGCAAG
>JAFOMZ010000284.1 GCA_017421125.1 Solobacterium sp. | reverse complement strand
TGCCAATGTCATTAAGTTAAGACATTGATAAAACCCGAGAGAAAAGGTTTCATTGGAATAGACCAATGAGGCCTTTTTTTCTTGAGGAACTCAAAAAAAGACTTGACACGAAAACAAGCCGGTTTTTTACATAATCCGAAGGAAATTGTAGGAGGAAAAAACGACTATGATTTCCAGCAGCTATTACTATTCTGCCGCAACGATTCGAAACCGTTTGGAGCAGGCAATCAACTATGTATCCAACAATATCGCGTGTTACTGCAGTGATCCCGGCATTTCTTTCACACGCATCCGGAAAATGAACTGTTCCGATCTGATCAAATATTTGATCCTTTTGTCCGACCGTTCTGTCAATTCCGATCTGATGAATCACTTTGATAGTATAGAAAACATGCCCACTGCATCTGCAGTATCCCAGCAAAGACACAAACTGGATGCCGGAGCCATGAGGAAGGTGTTCCGGCTGTTCTCCGGCAGTTTCGAGAATTACAAAACATATAAAGGATACTATCTTCTGGCCTGTGACGGTTCAGATATCAACATTTCCCATAATCCAGGAGATAAAGAAACATATCATGTGAATACAACTGCGACAAGAGGATACAATCAGCTTCATCTTAGTGCGCTGTTTGATGTGATGAATCATGTTTTTCATGATGTAAGTATTGATGCCGCAAATAAGACTCAGGAGTGTGCTGCTCTGGAAAGCATGATCAGGGAGAGGAGATATCCCGCCAACTCCATCATCATATGTGACAGAGGATATGAGAAATACAATCTGATGGCAACATGTATAGAACATAATCAGAAGTTTATTATCAGAGTCAAAGATATCAACAGTACCGGCATCCTCTCGAATCTGGATCTTCCGGATGCCTCTTTTGACGGATACATTCAGAAAATCATAACCCGTATCAATAACAGCACAACACTGAATAACCCGGAATATGCGGTGCTGATGAACAATTCTCCGTTCGACTTTATAGATTTCAACAACGAATACTATTCCATGAAGCTCCGTGTCCTTCGTTTCAGAATAACAGATGATACATACGAGTGCCTGGTGACGAACCTGATGCAGGATGAGATGGTTTTCGATGAGTTCAAGGAACTGTACCACATGCGCTGGTCAGAAGAATGTGCGTTTCGATCGCTCAAGTACACGATTGGCATGTTGTACTTCCATTCTTCGAACAGGGAACTGATATGTCAGGAGATCTATGCGTCACTCATCCTGTTCAATTACTGCAGTATAACTGTCAACAACACACCGCCCAGGGAGGACAGTGCATGGAAATGGAAATACAAATCAAGTTTTAAGCTTTCTGTTACAAATATCAAAAGATATCTCTCAGGTGAGATCAACGAGGAGGAACTGGAGAAGCGGATAATAAAATTCCTGATCCCAATCAGACCAGGAAGATCATACAGTCGTAACGTGAGGCCACAGTCCGCCAAGACACCCTCATACTATACGGCTTAACACCTAAAATATAACCTACAGAGATTCCTGTGACAACCATCTGAACGATATTGATGGTATTACTTGTTTTCATTATGCCTTTTTTATTTTTGCATGGTCTGTATGAGAATATGAAAAAGCCAGATTCATGTCTTATTACAATCTTACATGTCTCTGGCTTTTCGTTTTCAGGATTATCTCATTCAATGCCCTTGCTTAACTTAATGACATTGGATTGATGCCTGCTTTTTTTTCTGTACCTATCGGATGTAATAGATCACGACATGCGCATCCCGGCTGACCCATTCACCAAGATCATATCTTGTGCGCTGGTCGACCGTTACCGACACAACGCTGCCCTGCTTTGCGAAGATGTTCTTCTTGTCCGACTTTTCAATGATGACATTGACGAAACCGGCATCGATGAACATCTGGTATACTTCGCTGCAGTTCTTGCCGGCAAAGAAATCATTGATGCCCGGGATCTGCACTTCATCCGGATGCATGATCCTGTCTTCCACTGAAACGAACGGCTCATAATACGTGATCTGTACAGGCGCGCCTGCGTTGAACCAGGTGCAGCCCTCAGTTTCGTTCAGACCGTTGATGCGGATCTCTGTGATCCCGCTGCGGACAGTATTCTTTTCCTTTTCCGCTGTCGTCTGCGTGCTGATATTGGTAAAGCCAAGGTTTCTCAGTTCCTTTTCCACCGCTTCGGCATTCTTTCCGACATATGACTGGATGGTCTCAAACAGAGGGATCTCCGAATATGCTCTGCCTTCTTTGTGCTCATTCCAGTACGTCATGATCTGGCGGTAAGCATCCGATCCTGACCATTCCCTGCATTCATAGGCACGTACTGCTGTCAGCGGATGTGTCTGCCCGGCCAGCAGGAGGAATTCCATCGTCTTGTTCCGCTTGGAATCCTTGACGAACTCACGGTATTCTTCCGCCTGCCTGATAAATACTTCGGGATCAGCCTTGTCATCGATGAACTTCCCGTACCCTGCCAGCCGCATGCATACCTCGATCATATGATCGCTGTTTCCGTCATAGATCATGGCAGCACGGTCAGCGGAAAACTCACTGCATCTCATCCAGTAGGCAAATGCCATCTGCAGCGGCAGTGTGACCAGTGCCCTGAGCGCTGCCGGGATCATGGATGCCATTCCGTTGAGGATCAGTGAACCCATCGTTGTATAGAGCGTATGGTGGCAGACGATATGACCGCATTCATGCGCGAGCACTGACGGAATCAGTTCATCGGGGATCGTTTCGATCAGGCCGGATGTCACAACGATAAACGGCTTGTCATCGCCGTATGTATATGCGTTGGGAACAACATTCAGTTCAAGATACATCTCCGGAACATCGATCTCCATTTTTTCACAGACATCCTCCAGCATCGCGTAGTACTTCGGCAGCTGATCCCTGCTGATGCGGAGCCTGGAAGACATGTTCTGTATTCTGAACTGTTTCTCATTCCAGTCCTTCATAAATGATTTTACAAACGATGTAAAACCGGGTATTGCTTTTAAAGCTTCAAGAGAAGACAGATCCTTCTCATGTACAAACAATCTTGAATCAAGACTCATATGCAAACTCCTTTACTGCTGTATGACCGGCATACACATCCATTATACAGTTCTGAAAACCAACATGGAATAAAGCGGTCATTCTTCAGAAACTCTTAATATTTACTGCAGCGCACGGAAAAATGGTTTTTTCAGAACGAAAAGAATGTGTGTGCGCCAGGCTATGTAATACAATGTTGAGCGGAGATACACATGACAGAACAGAACACAAACAGACAGAAACAGATCGGCTGGGGCAGGCTGGCACTGGAGATCCTTCCGGAGCTCTGGGATTTTACCTTTCACACTTCCCTACTTGTTGCGGCTGCAGCCTGGATCATCAAAAAGACCTCAGAGATCATCACCGGGCGGAATGTGATCATTACGACCGCCAATCTGACGGACCTGTTCACCCGCTGGGAAGGATACGTCCTTCTGCTGTCCGGTGTTCTGCTTGTACTGGCCTACACTTCCATGGAGCTGTTCGCAAGCTTCTATTTCGCGGATGATCTTCTTAACGGAAGGCAGGGCGGCAGATACACCGGTGTGCTTGCGTCGGTAAAAAAAGGCATGCTCGCCCTGAAACGGTTCATGACCCCTTCCGGCATTCCTGTCCTTCTGTTCATCCTGTTCGTCATTCCTCTGATCGGGATCGGTTTTACCGTCAGCCTGACCAGCACATACTATATACCGAATTTCATTATGGATGTGGTGCTCTCCACCCCGCTTTACCTGCTCATCTACCTGGTACTGGTCATTGCGGCGGTACTGATCTGTCTGCGTCATATCTTTGTGCTTCCGGCGATCCTGATCGACGGACTCGAACCGAAAAGAGCCATGCAGAGCTCCAATGAACTGATCCGCATGCACTGGAAGGATTTCTTCCCGAAGATGCTGAAATATATGCTGAAGCTCGCCCTGATCGAATTCAGCGGATATATTGTGTTCCTGGTCCTGCCGGCTTTCCTTCTGACTCTGGCCGGGCTGGATCTTCCGAAACATTACAGTCTCGATATTCTTTCCATCATTGAGACCGGCAGACAGCTGAGCGCTCTTGAACAGCGCATCCTGCTGAACCGCATCCTGTCAGTGTTTTCCGTTCTTGAGGGCGGATACCTGAACTCAGTCGTATCGATGCTGATGGGAGGTCTACTGGTCGTACGGTTCCTGCGTTTCTATCTGGAATATACACGTCCGCAGACAAACCGTCTTTATCTCAGCCGGCCGCACCGGTATTCCTATACGGCGAAGCTGATCCGTTCCCTGCTGGTTGCCGGGCTGATCGCTCTGGCTTCCATACCGGCCGGTGCCTTGTTCGATCTTTATCTGCAGGAAAAAACACCCGTTGATATCATTGCCCACAGGGCCGGGGGCACGCTGGCTCCGGAAAACTCCGTTGAGGGGATCTATGCGGCTGCCCGATATGAGTGTTACGGAAGCGAGATCGATGTGCAGAGAACATCGGACGGCTATTACATCATCAATCATGACAATGACTTCAGAAGACTGGCAGGTATATCCAAAACATCCCGTGAGATGACGCTGCAGGAGATCAGATCACTGAAGCTCAAAGATACGACCGGCAGTAATGCTGCTGTACAGGTCGCGACGATTGAAGAAATGCTGGATGCGGCCAAAGACAGGATCACGCTGTTTATCGAACTAAAAGGAGAGACCGCTGACAGAAAGATGGTGGACGATCTGGCAGCCATGATCCGTGAAAAAGACTGCGCTGATGATATCGTCCTGATTTCCCTGAATTATGATGTCATCAATTATGCAGAAACACGTTATCCGGAATTTGAGACCGGACTGCTGTTCTTCGGGGCATATGGGGATATCGGTGCCCTGAACTGCGACATCCTGATCATGGAAGAAGAGACCGCCACCGATACCCGCCTGGAAAGAGCTTCCGGCACCGGCAAAAAGACCGCGGTATGGACCGTCAATACAAGGACCTCCATGGAAAAATATCTGGATTCCGGTGTGAATGCGATCATTACCGACAACATTGAACTGGCCCGCACCGTACAGGAAGAGCTGGACGACCGGATGGATTATGAGATCATCCGCAGCTGGATCGGTGATATCTGGAATTAATAAACAGCTCCGTTGTATGATCATTGATCATTCACGGAGCTTTCTGTTTTCTTATTCTGACCGGCAGACCTGTTCCTTCAGGAACGCAGTGACTGCCTCACACATCATTTGAGGATGGAAGTCATATTCATGATCATCATCCGGTATGACTGCCAGGCGGCAGTTTTCATACTGCCCGGAGTTGATTACGGAACTGCTGACCGGGATCAGTTCATCCTTTTCCCCGTGCACGATCAGCACAGGCTTCCTGTATCGTCTGATGTACTCTTCAGGATGGATCTGCTGTACCGTCCGGAAATATGCACTTCCCAGCTGATCTTCCCATATTTCCAGTTCCTCCGGTATATGCAGAGGATCAAATGTGATGCCCAGAAACTTCCCTTTCCTGGCATCTTCCGGGATCGTAAGTGCCGGTGACAGAAGGATCAGTGCCTGATAATCATCCGGTCTCATGCCCGCTGCCATCGCTGCCAGAAGACCGCTCTGGGAATGCCCGCACAGATACAGATCAGTCACAAACGGCAGCTGCTTTGCATATTCCGTGACAGTCCTGAGATCGGAAGACCATTGATCCAGGGTATGATCCCTGAATGTGCCGTCACTCTTGCCATGCCCGTACAGATCAGCCCTCAGCACAGCGAAACCTGCTTCATTCATAGCTTTCTGCACAGCCCTCAGGAAAGGCTCTTCCATGTGTCCTGTCAGACCATGCACCAGGATGACCAGCGGACAAGGTCCGTTTTCTTCCAGCATATCAAGCTTTGCATGGAGCCTGATCTCACCTTCTTTGATAAAGAATTCCTGCATATCAGTTTATTATCTTTTGATAACACCGTTATTCTTTCTTGGAGCAGTCTGTTTTTTCGGTGTTTTATGTTTTCTGACCGAATAACCGAATGTACCGATGCACCTGCCGAGCGCACGGTATTCACCATGGGAGTACGCGATCAGCCTGGCTTTTGCCAGATCCAGTTTTCCCTGATCATCGAGATATCTGTCATCAACGGATACGCCGACAACTTCAGCGATGAACAGGTCATGCACGCCGAGCGGAATGATCTGTCTGACTTTGCACTCAATGTTTACGGGACTCTCGGCAATACCCGGTGTACGGATATGCTGCGATTCCTGTACCGTCAGTCCGCAGAGCTTGAACTTATCGACCTTGGCACCGGTCCTGACACCGCACGTATCAGCTGCCTTTGTCAGTTCCTCGCTGACCAGGTTGATCACAAACTCACCGTTGTCCTTCAAAGCCTGATAGGAATACCGTTTCGGCCTGACGGATATCGATACCATGACAGGATCGGAACATACTGTTCCCGCCCAGGCTACGGTCAGGATATTCGGTTTGCCGTCCTGATCCAGCGTCGTTACCATAACAGCCGGAACCGGATACAGCATATTCCCGGCTCTCCAATGTACTTTTGTCATCAGTCCTCCCCGACAGGTTCCAGGTACTGTATGCTTTTGCCTGTCATTCGTGCGTATTCGATCTCACTTCCTGTGCTTTCGCCGATATATCCTCCGACGTTGATCACGTAGATCCCGTCGGAAAGATCGATCTTGCGCTTATGCATATCATCCAGCATTTCCTTGGTCTTCGTCAGTGTGCCTTCATCCATGTTCTCCCACACTTCCGCGTCACCCGAATGACCGAACAGTCCGACGCTGATGACGATATTGCCGTCCAGTGTCAGGCGTTTCTGTGCCTCCATAAAGGCATCCTTGAAGCGTGTGCTGCCGCACAGCGTGATCACTCTGTAGTTTCCGATCATCAGAATCTGTGGCCTCCCCCGCCTCCTGATGAACCTCCGCCGCCGGAGAAGCCGCCTCCTCCGCCGCCCCCGCCGGAATATCCGCCGGAGGAAGATCCGCCGCCGGAAGAAACGGATGCGGGAGGAATATACCGTTTGATCACTTTCAGGAATTTCGGTGTGATCGCAGCGATCGCAGCGAATGATGAGATCGCAGCCGCTGCTGCTTCAGGAGACACGTACTTCTTTCTTCTGCTGATCATGACAAGCTCATAATTCAGGATCATGGCAATGCATACCGCCATCAGGATGTTGGTGATCACCTTCATCGGCCTGGCAATCTTTCCGCCTTCCAGCAATGTATGGATCTGCCCGAATGCTTCAGAAGCACACTCATAGTACAGACCTTTGGATGCCTTTGCATAGGTATTGTCCGTGATCGTATCGGCATATGATCTGGTGACTGTTTTATAGATCTCACCGTCCGAGAAGATATAGATATACCGGTTGTACATATCTACCATGAACAGCGTCCCGCTGTCTGTGCCGGAATACGTCCGATACAGGTCTTTGGCAAGCTGCGTTGTAGAACTGTTGTATTCGGTATTGCTGGCAAAGACCGCATTGCCGAATTCCGTGACCGGCTTCATGTCTTCAGCCAGTTTCGCTTCCTCTTCATCGCTTAACAGGTCTGCGTCATCCCGGATGTATACAGAATAACCGGTATCGGGATTTGTATAAAGCGCACCCTCCTCGGCAAATACAGGCAGGACAAGGACGAATACTGCAGTGATGCAGATCAGAAGATCAATAATCCTTTTCACTGTCATCCCCTCCTTTCCGTTCCGTAAAGTCCGGGATCGGTCTCGTCGCAGAGAGATTGTAATTCAGGATCAGTGACACACAGCTGTACAGCATAACGATCAGCGCGAGAATGATCACTGCATAGTAATTCAGGTCGCTGACCGGATCGATCCAGTAGATCACGGCAGCCATGACCGGGATCAGCGCAGTGAACAGCGCAGGCACGATAAACTGAGCCTTCCTGCTGATCGAACCGGAATACCTGATCGTCCAGTATGCCATATAAAGATCTGCCAGCAGAAGGATGACCATGCTGGAAACACGGGCTTCGCCCACCCAGATGAATGCGGCGGCAGCGATGGCAATGAATACCCCGATCCCATGCGCTGTTGACGCCTGTACCAGTCCGGCCTTTTTGCCATCTATCACTCCATAGCCTTTGTCATGGAGATGGTTTTCCCTGATGAATACTTTCTCTGCCTCCGCCCGGATCATATTCGCAATGATCGGCGTGCAGAGACTGACGAAGAACAAAGCCGTGATCGCTGTCACAGCGATGTATTTATCCAGGCCGAAATAGACCAGAATGGCGGTAAGCAGTGATCCGATCAGTACCTTCTTTACATCAGCGGGGACATCAAATGAAAGCTTTCCTGTCTGGCCGTTCATGATCGCATAGGCGACCCTGTTATGGTCCCGCCATGTCAGAAACCATACCGGGAATAACGCGGTATCACTGTTCACAGCCTCCGCATTGATGCGCTTTTTCATGGCTTCCTCAGTACGGCTGAGACTCATATTGTATTCCAGCATATCATCGACCTGGTCGAGGATACGGTCTGCCGCAAGATCTTCCGCTTCAGGACTGTATATCTCCGGTCTTACGGTCGGTCTGTCCGCGTAAAAACCGGCCAGATATTCCTCCCGGAAATCCTTCAGGTCTTCTTTTTTAAACGGAGCCAGTTCATCGGCAACACGGTCATCAAATCCCCTGGAGGCGTCATACGGGATACCGTATGTCTTTCCCTTCAGGTCGACACTGACATCATATTTCTCGGTATACTGATAGTTTCCCTTGCGGTACTGCTTTTCGGCATTCAGGACGATCGGATCATTGTATCCAACTTCATACATCCAGTAAGGAATGTAGATCCCCCTGAATTTCTCCAGGAATTCCTCATTCCTGAATTCCCTTGGCAGATACGGGACATGTGTCTTCCACCTGAATTTCGACCTGCAGTCCTCTTTGGAAAGCTGGAATGGAATGATATATCGCGGACGCTGTTCCCTGCTCATCCGTCCTTTCAGAACTGCTTCATAGCCGCAGTAGCTGCAGAAACCGGTCGAAGCCTCATCGGGAGCGATGATCTCGGCAGAACAGTTCGGACACCTGTAAACGGCTGCGCCGAAGCTGTCGCTGTCTTCATCCGCATGATTGGCTGTATGATATTCCTCAACGGGAATCTCAGAGGAGCAGTGCAGACACTTCAGCTGCTGGCTTTTGATGTCAAACACAAGGCTTCCCCCGCATTCAGGACAGTTAAACATATTCTGTACGCCTCCCTTGACCACATTATAAAGCAAGACACCTGTTTCGTAAAAAAGACCATCCGTAGATGATCCTGTTCTTTTCTGCTGTATCTGATCAGACATATTCACCGCGCTGATACTTTGCGATCAGGTCGTCGAAGAAGCCGGGCTCTTCCTGTCCGTCCGCTTCCGTATCCAGCGCATTGATCTTTGCGATGAGCTTCCTGTTTTCTTCTGTCGGAATATATTCCGTCTCCAGGAATGCGTCGATGATATCATTCATCAGGAATACGCCTGTGATCTTGCCGCCGAAGCCGAGCACATTCGCGTTCAGTTCTTTTCTTGCATAGATGGCTGTCGTCATGTCACGCACCAGCGCTGCCCGGATCCCGGGGACTTTGTTGGCGGCGTTGTTGATGCCGACACCTGTACCGCAGATGCAGATGCCGAGATCTGCCCTTCCCTGTGCAACAGCCTCACCTACGGCTTTTCCATAGATTGGATAATGTGTGCGGAAGTTGTCATATGTGCCGCAGTCGATCACTTCATGTCCGAGTGACTTGAGATGATCGGATACTGCCATTTTTTCCTGTGTGACGATGTGGTCACAGCCGATCGCGATCTTCATTGCAGGTCCTCCCGTACTTTTCCCATTTTGTTCAGCATATCCACGCGTACCTGATGCCTGCCGCCGTCATAGGAACCTTCGGCAAAGCATTTCACGATGTTTTCAGCGACAGCGGTTCCGGTCACCAGGGAGCCGAGCGTGATGATCCTGGCGTTATTGTGTGCCCTGGTCATATAAGCAGTACGCTCATCGGATACCTCTGCAGCGATCACGCCCTTGATGCGGCAGGCTGTCATAAACGGTCCTGCTCCATAGGCATCGATGATGATCCCGAAACGGTCGTCTGACTGATAAACCTCATGCACAACACTCAGCGCCGCATCAACAAAATCATAGTCCTGTTCTCCTGTTGCGTCGATCACTTCATATGACTGACCGGCCAGATATTCCTTCAGATGATCCTTCAGCTTTCTGCCTGCAGGATCAGCCCCAAGCACAAACAGCATTCCCGGTACCTCCTTCATTTGTGTTTCTTTTTTTAGCATAACTGTCCGGCAGATCATCCGTCAATATCTGCGGCCCGCTCTCCCGTACAGAATGCCTTCTGTAAAAGAAGTTTCAGACTGGCAGCGGAACACCTGAAACGGAATCACATCAGGCAGCTGTCTGTCATTTATAAAACAAGACATTTTGTATAAAACAGGAAGGTTTTCATGCCAATGAAAAGACTTTTATTATATGATAAACACAATAACAAGGAGATTTTTCATGATTAGAATATTACTGTGCTGCGGAGGCGGTTTTTCCTCCAGCGCCATGGCAAAACATATGCAGGATGAGATCATTGCCCAGCATATGGAAGACGAGGTCAGCGTGGAATACTATCCGTTTACACTTGCTTACAGAGTACTGGACCAGAAGGATGTCATCGTATGCTGTCCGCATCTGAGACCTGAGATCCCCGTCTTCATGAAAGAACATGATGTGAAGATCCCGCTCTACATCCTGCCGACAAGAATGTACGGAATGATGAAGATCTCGGAGATCTATGAGGATGTTAAGGATGTTCTGCAGATCTACAAAGAAACAGGCATGAATCCTGTTCATTTCCCGAATGAACCGAATCCCCTGACGCTGAAGCGCTATAATTCCTACCGGAAGACTTATGGTGATTATCACCTTGTAGAGGAAAAGAAAAAATAACCAGAATTACAGGCCGGAAAACCAGCCTTGTTTTGTACCGTTTCTGACAAAAGAACGGTTCTCATGGTACAGATGCAATTATTTCAAACATAACGGCGGAATATGTCATACTATGGTTGAGGTGGATTATGAAAACGATCGGAATTATCGGCGGCATGAGCTGGGAAAGCACGGTAACTTACTATCAGATCATCAATGAGACGATCAGGAATATCTGCGGAGGACTGCATTCCGCAAAGATCCTGATGTACAGCGTGGACTTCGATGAGATCGAAAAATATCAGTCTTCCGGTCTCTGGAATCTCTGTTCCAAGGCGATGACAGATGCTGCGCTCATCCTGGAAAAAGGAGGAGCTGACTTTATCGTCATCGGTGCCAATACGATGCATAAATGCGTGGAAGACATGGGAAAACATCTCAGCATCCCCATCCTGCATATTGCGGACGCGACGATTGCAAGACTGAAGGAACAGGAGATCTCCAAAGTCATCCTGCTCGGTACGAAATATACGATGTGCCAGGACTTTTATAAAAGCAGGATCATCAATGCTGGTATTGAAGTCATGATCCCCGAGGATTACGAGATCGAAATGGTAAACAGGATCATCTACGATGAACTGTGCAAAGGGATCATCCGGGAAGATTCACGCGAGATTCTGACAGCCATTACCGAAAAGCTTGCCCATAAAGGCGGTCAGGGACTGATCCTGGGATGCACGGAACTCGATCTTCTGATCGGTGAACATGATGTATCTGTACCGGTATTTGATACGACCATGATACACGCCCAGGAAGCAGCCTTCCTCGCGATCAAAGAATAAAGCCCAAATGAGGGCTTTTATTTCTGATATACCTTTCTTGCGAGTTCCAGGATCATTTCAGCTTCTGCTGCGGCACTTCTCCTGTGATCATCCTTGATCCATAACTGCAGCAGTCTGTAGCTTCCTGATACGGCAAATGTATCTGCCGCATGCTGAAGAGCCGGATCAAACTCATCATTGCGGCAAACGCTGAGCAGGTCCGGGATCTCCGGAAGCGTAATAATACGGTAGGCAAATCCCTGGTCGACCATATTGTTCAGCAGCAGACGTGACAGCTGGATATGTTCCTCCATATAGGTGAACACCAGCGTCACCATTTCAAGCACGCTTTCCCTGCTGTTGGGTTCAGCTGATGACAGCCGCTGCCTGACTGAAATCAGAAATGAATCACTGATCTCTTCCAGCAGATCATACTGATTACCGTAATGATAATAAAATGTCGTTCTGTTGATGCCTGCACGTTCGCACAATTCCTTGATCGATACAGCCTGGATCGGCATTTCCTGCAGCATATCTGTCAGTGCCTGTGTCAGCAGATGCTTCGTATGTCTGACTCTCTGGTTATCTTTCTGTGCCATAAATGCCCCTTTCCAATTCAACAGAATCCTGACATCTGTCGGTTGCAAACCCGACATCTGTTGAATAAAAATATAAACAGGTAAACTGATTTGTCAATCAGACAACCCGGGAAAACAATGAAAAAAACAATGATCAAGATCAAAACATCCGGCAGATATATGGACTGCATCGTGCTGAAGCCGGATCATACCATACATCCGTTGCCCGGGATCCTCTGGATCCATGGCGGAGGATATGTGCTGGGCATGGCATCCATGGTCAGCTTTTCCTGCGGGAAAATGCTGGCGGAACGGTACGGAGCCGTTGTCCTGTCACCTGAATACAGACTTGCAAAACAGGCGCCTTATCCCGCAGCCCTGGATGACTGTTATGCTGCGCTGGTCTATATGCATGATCATGCGGAAGAACTGGGCATCGATGTGCAGCGCATCATTGCCGGCGGTGAGAGCGCCGGCGGCGGACTTGCCGCGGCAGTATGTCTGTACAACCGGGACCACGAAAACATCCCGGTAGCCATGCAGATCCCGCTGTATCCGATGATCGACTGCCGCGACACCTCCTCTTCCCGTGATAATCACGGAAAAGTCTGGAACACAAAGCGGAATCACTGGGGATGGTCATATTATCTGCGTTCACTTTACGGAACAGACCATGTACCTGCATATGCAAGTCCCGCCCTGGCAGAAGACCTGAGCGGCATGCCTCCCTGCTGTACATTCGTTCAGGACGGGGAGCCGTTTTATCAGGAAACGCTCGACTATATTGCCCGCCTGGATCAGGCAGGCATCAGAACATGCCTTGATGTTTACCATGGAGACATCCATGCATTCGATCTGCTCTGTCCGTGGCTGAAAACAAGCAAAGCCGCAAAACAGAAGCTTTGTGAGATCTATGATTCATGGATCATGAGACAATGACAGGAGGAGATGATTTTGGAACTATTCTGGTATATCATCGCTTCTCTTGGCGCCGGGATCGGGACAGGGCTGGCAGGACTGTCTGCCGCTACGGTCATGGTACCGATCCTGATCGTATTGTGTCCCTCCTTTTCAGGTGAGACCGGAGCCTACCAGGCAACGGCGATCGCTCTGGCATCGGACATCGTTGGCTCTGCAGTCACGGCATATACATACGCAAAGCATAAAAACATCGACCTGAAGCGCGGCTGGATCATGCTGGTATGCATCCTGTGCATGTGCACAGTCGGCAGCTATGCCGCATTCCTTGTCGGCAATGTCGTCCTGGGAAGCTTCACGCTGTTCCTGACATTTTTCATCGGCATCCGTTTCCTGGTGAAGCCCGACAGTTCTAAAGAAGACCGTCCGGACAAAGGACATCCGCTGGATCTGAAAGGCATCCTGATCTCTCTCTTCTTCGGTATTACGATCGGTTTCGGAACAGGTTTCGTCGGTACCGGCGGAGGCATGATGATGCTGGTGGTGTTCACGATGTTTCTGGGAATGGAACTCAAGACAGCCGTCGGCACGAGCACGTTCATCATGACGTTCACGGCGCTGATCGCATCCGTCAGCCACATCCTGATCCATCCTGCGATCCTGCTGGAAAAATGGCCGGTCATGATCATCTGCATCGTGACGGCTACCGCAGCGTCCCTGATATCCGCCCGCTATGCCAACCGTGTCAGCAGCCGTACGGTAGGACTGACGACAGGCATTGTCCTGACCCTGCTTGGGTCAGCCATGCTGGTGCTGAATTTCCGCGAACAGATCATGTCTGTACCGCTTGCGGCGGATGTTCTGGACTGCCTGACAACGCTGATCCTGTATATCATTCCCTGCGTTCTCATCGCGCTGCCGGTCCGCATATTCACATGGATCCCGTCTTTTGTCTTCCGGAAGCTCCTGCATATGATCGCGTTTACATGTATTACGGTGATGCTGCTGGCAGCCGCGAGCTGGCAGGCTGCAGCACTTACAAGCACGCTGATCGCAGTCCTGATCTATCCTCTGCTGGCTGTATTTGAGCACGAACCATGGTATGGAAGACTTTTTGTACAGAAAACACCGGGAGAGATCAAGCGCAGTCTCCTGAAGCTGTTCCTGATGTTTGCAGCACTGATCAGTGCTGCCTGGGGCATGATGGACAAGCCTCACGCGGCTGCCGCGGCAATCCTGATGTGGGGTCAGGGAGACGCTGCCGCTGCCTTGGTCGGTATCCCGTTTGGCAGACATAAGGTCATGTTCCCTCCCGTCAACGGAAAGAAGTCATGGGAAGGCACATGTGCCATGCTGGTGGTGTCGTTCCTGACAGGAGCCGCCCTGCTCGGCCTGTACTGCGGCTATCCGGCTTCTGTATCTCTTTCCGCATCCCTGCTCGGTGCTGCAGCAGGTGCATTTACCGAACTGGTCTCATCCAGTGAGTGGGATACGGTAACCGTTCCGGCAGTGATCCTGGTGATCGTTCTGCTGATATTGTAAACACAATAAAAGTCATACCCGCATACCGTGATATGTGAATATGACTTTTTGTTTTTATTTCAGGAATGCAAATTCCGAAGGATCCCTCATCCTTTCCAGGAATGCGGTCAGCAGTTTTCCGCAGTCATCGAAGTCCTGCAGATCCATCATCTCAACAGAGGAATGCGCATATCTTGTAGGGATCGAGATGCATGTTGTCGGAACACCTGCATAACCCATATGAAGAGCTCCGGCATCCGTGCCGATCCCGGTAAAGATCTCCAGCTGGTATCTGATGCCCGCTTCTTCCGCGGTATCACGCAGATACTGCCAGGCAGCCTTGGAAGCGACCAGGCTCGCGTCCATGATCTTGATGCCTGCTCCCTCACCCAGTTTCAGTGTATTGTCCATCATGCTTTCCGGTGTATCGCTGACTGCTGTCGTATCGACTGCTACAACAACATCCGGCCTGATCTCGGTTGCAGCACTGTGCGCCCCTCTGAGACCGACTTCCTCCTGTGTGGAGAAGATCGCGATCAATGTACCGTGCACATTCGCCCAGTCCGTCTTTTCGATCGCGTTGACCAGTACCGCACATCCTGCGCGGTCATCAAATGCG
Source organism: Solobacterium sp. (assembly GCA_017421125.1). Taxonomy (GTDB): domain Bacteria; phylum Bacillota_I; class Bacilli_A; order Erysipelotrichales; family Erysipelotrichaceae; genus Bulleidia. Next base: position 35,451 of record JAFOMZ010000284.1, on the reverse strand, counting down.
TGTCCGTATACCCTGTGCAGACCTGACAGTGTCCAAGGCGTGTCCCATACGATCGGGTCACCGATCCTGATGCCCATTTCCTTCACTTCAGCACTGTCAGCCGCACCGACATCGATGTAAAGCTGACGGTGATTCCTGACGAGCTTCGGGTCATCGAACTTCATCATATGAGCGGAGATCGTACCGATCACACCCGGCCATTTGCCCTTTTCACTGTCGACGAATACTTTCTGTGACAGCAGGATCCTGTCATCATGACCGCCGAGTTTTTCAAATCTGATCAGACCGTTCGCTTCGATCTTTTTGACGATGAAGCCTACTTCATCCGTATGCGCGGAGACCGCGACTGTCGGTCCGGGATGTCCGCCGTGCTTGACAGCGATCAGGGTTCCCAGACCGTTGACATGCAGTTCATCTACTTTATCTTCGATCCTGTCCTTGAGATATGCGATCACCTTGTGCTCATAGCCGCAGGGACCGGGAATTGAGATCAGTTCTTTCAGTAATTGTTCCATAATGTGACTCCTTTCCCACAATGATACAACAGATGAAATACAAGTAACAGGCAAACGATCAGGCTGTTTTTTGAGAAACGGTCAAAAGAACAGGAGCCTGTTTCAGACAACACTGTTATAATATTCACAGGAGAATGAAACTCATGAAGAAACCATTGATCTGGGCGCATAGAGGTGCCAGTGCCTATGCGCCGGAAAATACCATCCCGGCTTTTCAGAAAGCGATCGAAATGAAGGCTGACGGTGTTGAACTTGATATTCAGCTGACAAAAGATGACAGGATCGTTGTCATCCATGACGAGACCATTGACCGTACCAGCAACGGTTCGGGCTGGGTCAAAGATATGACTCTGGCAGAGCTCAGAAAATTCAACTACAACAGGACTCATCCGGAATATGAACATGCGGACATCCCAACGATGGATGAAGTGCTGGACCTTCTGAAGCCGACTGATCTGACGATCGATATCGAATTGAAGACAGGCATCGTTTTCTATGATCATCTGGAGGAGAAGATACTCGCGCTGGTGAAGGAAAAAGGAATGGAAGACCGTGTCAACTATTCATCCTTCAACCACTACACATGCAGACGCATCAAGGAACTGAACAAGGACGCTTATGTCGGTTTCCTCTACGCAGACGGACCGATCGACATGCCTTCCTATGCAAAGGAGCATGGCATGGATGCGCTCAATCCTGCCGTATACAACCTCCAGTATCCCGATATGACAAAAGACTGCGCAGAAAAGGGTCTTGATATCAACGTCTGGACAGTTGATGATCCGGACCATATCCGCAGATGCATCGATCTCGGTGTTACAACGATCATCACCAACAGACCGGATACGACCAGGGAGACCGCGGAATCATATGTGTTCGAAAATGATTCATTCAATGACCTGCTGGAACATCAGATCAAGCCATGGCTGAAAGACCATATCGTCAGCGATGACATTCTGACCGGTGACGGCACTAGGATCCGTTATTACTATGCCCTGAATCCCAACGCAAAGGCATCCATTACCTTTGTCCACGGATTCTGCGAATTCTTCGGTAAATACCATGAAGTGCTTTACCGTTTCTACCAGGCAGGCTATTCCGTCTTCTTCCTGGAACTGAGAGGATACGGCAAATCCGCAAGAGTCGCCAAGGAAAAAGATATCGTCTATGTAGGCTCATACAATGAATACCTGGATGACATTTACAGCTTTACCCATCAGATCGTATTCCCCCTTACACCGGATGACAGGCATTTCCTGTTCGGCCACAGTATGGGCGGATGTCTGACGGCGATCTATCTGGAAAAATATCCGGAGGAATATGAAGCAGGCATCATGTCATCCCCGATGATCCAGCTGGACTTCGGAGGCTGGCATCTCCCTGTCATCAAGACACTGGCTGCCGCCACAAAGGTCACGCACAGGGATATGATCCTGCTGCCGAACCAGAAGCGCTTTGACGGCATCAGGGACTTCAAGAACAGCAATACCCTTTCGGAGATCCGCTTCAACTATCAGTTCGATCAGAGGCTCGCTGATGAAGACTACCAGACCATTGCCGGCACAGCCGGATGGCTGAATGCATCGCTGCGCGCGATGGACTATGTCATCAAGCATACAGCTGACATCCAGGTGCCCCTGCTCGTACTTGAAGCAGGTCATGACAAGATGGTCGTCAATGAAGCGATCGAGGAACTGGTCAGAAAGATTCCTTCTGCCGTACTGCATCTCTTCCCTGAATCAAGGCATGAGATCTACTATTCCAACGAGAAAGAACGTGAAGAATGGTTCACGATCATACAGGACTTCCTGAAGAAAACAGAAGCACAGTGACGTGCTTCTTTTTCATTGCGAAGGATAACAAAAGACCGGATCGTTCACGGTCTGATGTGTTTGAATCGTATTGTGATCACATATGATCGTGGCAGGTCCTTGCGATGACATCGAGCTGCTGCTCTCTTGTCAGGTCAATGAATTTGACCGCATAGCCGCTGACACGGATCGTGAAGTTTGCGTATTCAGGCTTTTCCGGATGCTCCATCGCGTCATAGAGTTTTTCCGTTCCGAATACGTTGACATTGAGGTGGTGCGCTCCCTTGTAGAAGTAACCGTCAAGTACGCTGACCAGGTTGTTCCTGCGCTCGTCATCATTGTGTCCGAGTGCACCCGGGCTGATCGTCTGGGTGTTGGAGATACCGTCAAGCGCATACTCATACGGCAGCTTCGCTACCGAGTTGAGGGAAGCGAGCAGGCCGTTCTTCTCTGCGCCATATGCAGGATTTGCGCCGGGTGACAGCGGTTCGCCTGCTTTTCTTCCATCCGGCATGGAACCTGTGTTCTTGCCGTATACAACGTTGGATGTGATCGTCAGGATGGAAGTTGTCGGCTGGGAATTCCTGTATGTATGATGTGAAGAGATCTTTGTGATGAATGTCTTCAGCAGCCATACAGCGATATTGTCGGCACGGTCATCATCGTTTCCGTAACGTGGGAAGTCGCCTTCGATCCTGTAATCGATGACGATACCCTGCTCATTTCTGACAGGATATACCTTTGCGTATTTGATCGCGCACAGGGAGTCAACGACATGAGAGAAGCCGGCAATACCGGTAGCGAATGTCCTTCTGACATTCGTATCGATCAGTGCCATCTCAGCTGCCTCATAGTAGTATTTATCGTGCATAAAGTGGATCAGGTTCAGGATGTTGACATACAGTCCTGCCAGCCAGTCCATCATGGAATTGTACTTATCAAGCACTTCGACGAAGTCCAGCGGTCCGTCTCCTTCGATCGGACGGTACTTCGGACCTACCTGCTGGAGTGTCTTTTCGTCAACGCCTCCGTTGATCGCATAAAGCAGGCACTTTGCAAGGTTGGCGCGTGCGCCGAAGAACTGCATTTCCTTGCCTGTTTCAGTCGCGGATACACAGCAGCAGATGCTGTAGTCATCGCCCCATACAGGTCTCATGACACAGTCGTTCTCATACTGGATCGAGCTTGTCTTGATGGAGATCTTGGAAGCGTATCTGCGGAAGTTGAGCGGCAGGCGCGGGGAATACAGAACCGTGAGGTTCGGTTCCGGTGCCGGTCCCATATTTTCCAGTGTATGCAGGAAGCGGAAGTCATTCTTTGTAACGAGCGCACGGCCATCGCCGCCCATTCCGCCTACTTCCAGCGTTGCCCATACAGGGTCACCGGAGAACAGTTCGTTATAGGAAGCGATACGCGCAAATTTGACCATTCTCAGTTTGAGAACGAAGTGGTCGATCAGTTCCTGCGCTTCTTTTTCCGTCAATGTACCTTCTTCAAGGTCTCTCTGGATATAGATATCCAGGAATGTCGAAACACGTCCGACGGACATCGCTGCGCCGTTCTGTGATTTGATGGCAGCCAGGTATCCGAAGTACAGCCACTGGACTGCTTCCTTCGCATTACTGGCGGGATAGGAAATATCATAGCCGTATGCTTCAGCCATGGTCTTCATCTTCTTCAGTGCTTTGATCTGATCAGCGACTTCTTCCCTCAGACGGATATCTTCCTCAGTCAGGTCACCGCCGCCGAGATGTTGCAGATCGTTCAGCTTGCAGTCGATCAGGTGGTCGATGCCATACAGCGCAACACGTCTGTAGTCACCGACGATACGGCCTCTGCCGTATGTATCAGGCAGACCCGTGATGATCTTGTTATGGCGTGCATGCAGCATCTCCGATGTATAGGCATCGAATACGCCCTGGTTATGTGTCTTGTGATATGTATTGAAGATATGATGCAGATCCGCATTCGGTGTATAGCCGTATGCTTTGCATGCCTGCTCAGCCATATTGATGCCGCCGTAAGGCATGAAGGCACGCTTCAGAGGCTTATCTGTCTGGAGACCGACGATCTTTTCCAGATCCTTCAGATCTTCACTGATATAGCCGGCGCCGTATGCGTCAACATCGGAGACGATATCTGTTTCCATATTGAGAACGCCGCCCTTGGCACGTTCTTCCTTCTGGAGTTCCTGAACTTTTCCCCACAGCTGATCGGTAGCTTCTGTCGGACCTTCGAGGAATGATTCATCCCCGAGATACTCTGTATAGTTTTTCTGAATAAATTCCCGGACGTTGATCTCTTCTGTCCAGCGTGTACCGCTGAATCCTCTCCATTCTTCTCTCATTTTTTGCCTTCTCCTTTAACCGCCATAAGAATATTGTAAATATATAACATGTTCCTTGATCACAATCAAGTTTAAGCAATAAATCACACGGATTTTCCGGAAAGCAGCCGCAGTGCTTTGTCAGTTTCTTCCGCAGATGGTGTTCCGGTATCAGTGAGTGTATAACGGTAGCCAAGCTTTTCCCATTTGTAGGCTCCCATCGAGTGATACGGCAGGACGTCGATCTTTTGGACATTGCCGAGCTGTGATATGAACTCTCCCGTCCTTCTGAGGTCGTTCTCATCATCGGTCAGCAAAGGTACGAGCACATATCTGATCCATACAGGCTTTCCGATATCGGAAAGATAACGGAACATATCCAGGATATTGTCATTCGGCTTTCCGGTCAGGCCGATATGCTTGTTCCGGTCAATATGCTTGATGTCCATCAGCAGCAGGTCCGTCACCTGCATCAGCTGTTCAAACTGCCCGAACCATTCCGGATCCCGCCTGAACGGTTCTCCTGCAGTGTCGATGCACGTATGTACACCTTTTGCCTTTGCCTTTGTAAACAGCTCGGTAAGGAAACTGATCTGAAGCAGCGGTTCACCGCCGCTCACGGTGATCCCTCCTTCACTGCCCCAGTATGATCTGTACCGAAGCGCCTGTTCCAGCAGTTCATCTGCTGTTCTCTGATCTGCACTGTATTCTTCCCACGTATCCGCGTTGTGGCAGTATCTGCATCTGAGATGACAGCCTTTCAGGAAGATCAGAAAACGTACGCCGGGACCGTCAACGGACCCGAATGTTTCAATTGAATGGATATTTCCTTTGATCGTATTCATGACTGCTCCTCATATATCTCTTCCAGTGCATTTCTGTCGGTTACCAGGATCCTGCCCTTGCCGATGCGCCTGATCATTCCCTGCTTTTCCAGTTTGGAAAGATTCCTGCTGACTGTTTCCGGACGCATGCCGATCGAAGACGCGATATCTTCCAGTTTCAGATTGATCTCCGGTCCGACACACCGGATATCCCTGTCCAGCAGAAAACCTGCCAGACGCTTCATGGGATTCTGTATGCTCAGCAGCAATGCTTTTTCATTCGCTTCACGCAGTCTCCTGCCCAAAGCCCTGATCAGGTCCACCACGGCATACGGGTGGTCTGACATGGTCTTCATGAATGTTTCGCCATCGATCATACAGAGATCCACTTCCGTGAGTGCTGCTGCGCTGTAGGGAAACACAGTCTGTCCTTCCGTCAGGGAATCCCAGATCACTTCACCGCCGTGAAGGATATCCAGTATCCTCTCATTGCCGTCCGAGTCCACCCTGCCGATCTTGATCCTGCCGCTGCGGATGATCAGGATCCGGTCAGCCGGATCATTTTCACGGAACAGATATTCACCTTTTTCAAAATGATCCGTTTTCATATACTGCTGCATGTCCTGCCGGAGATGTTCCGGCAGATCTTTCAGCACCGGCAGTATATTCATACATGACTCGTTTTCACAGTTTTCGCAGTTCAGTACAGTTTTTTCTGCCATTAACATCCCTCCTTCACTTCGTCATTTATTTGCCGGAACGTTTGATCCGGTACTCTCTCAGTTCCTGTTTCCTTTCATCGCTGATGCGGAAGCTTTCACAGGCTTTCTGGATCGCTTTGTTATGTACCCATTCAGGCAGCTGATACTGCCTGATATAGTCAATGACTGAATCATACTGCTTTGCCAGAGCTTCGGCAAAGTACCATGCGGCCATCATTCTGACATAGTAGTCATCGTTTCTGATACGGGATACGCGCTTCGGATAAGCCGGATCGAACTTCTGATCCAGGAACAGTTTCATCAGGCACTCGATCCCATATCGTACGGTATACGGATGATCCGAGCAGAGCCATGTCTCAATATACGGCAGCAGTCTTTCAGGATCTTTCTTGAATGCCTTCACGATCATCTGATCGCATGTAGCCCAGTTATCCACGTAAGGCAGGAATGCCTGAACCCGATCCAGTGCCTGATCATAGTCCCTGATCTCAGATATCATGAACGCGTGGAGCTGGTTTTCTTCAAAGTATTCATGCGGCAGTTCATTCAGAAATACCGTCCCCCGGTCTGTTTTTACCAGCTCTTTCGCCAGTTTTTTCAGTTCCGGTGTTTTGATGCCGATCACTTTGTCCGCCTGAACAGTCGGCATCAGTTTGGCGATAAAGAGACAGTATTCAATATCCCGCATTGCAAAGAGCTGCTTCTGTATTTCGTTCATATGTGTTCCTCCTTCATTCCGGATCACAGATACAAAATATTCATATGAAAAGGACGGAGTATGATGAAAATAACCCGCGTCCTGAATGTTGTGTTCTCTTCCCGTTTCTATTTTACATGATATGCAGCACCATTTGAATACCTGCATCTGATTTATGATCGGCGGTCAAATGATCTTCCGCACTGGCTGCAGGTGACGGTGATACGTCCGTGACCTCTCGGTACACGTACGATCCTGCCGCACTGCGGGCATGCAAAATGCTTGTAGTCTTTTTCCGTCCGGTTCAGTTTCATGACCCTGAAAGGACGCTGTATGCTGTACTTCAGGTTCAGGTATGCCTGCCGTTCTGCCCTGCGTTTCGCGATATTTTTAGAATACATCCTGAACTCTGTCCAGATCAGCAGGACGAGTCCGATCAGATTCAATACGGGCAGTTTCAATAATACCGAGGCTATCAGCATCACTCCTGCAATGAACAGACATGCACGCGACAGTTCATCCGCACCGTATCTGCCGTACATAAGCCTGGCTGCTTTATATTCAAGATCTCTCAGAAAGTTCTTCATAGTTATCTCCTGTAACCCGAATATCATAACGCATTGCCGGAAATAATCAAATTATTGATCACAGCCCGTATAAAAGTCCGGAATTTGATTTCCGGACATTTGTTAAAGCAGTTTTTCAGACCATTCATTTTCGTTGAAGCCTACCAGTACCAGGTCCCCGCCGATCAGTACAGGACGCTTTACCAGCATCCCGTCCTGCGCGAGCAGGCTGAAGATCTCTTCATCCGTCAGGGTCTTCAGCTGTTCCTTGATATTCATGGAACGGTACAGCTGACCGGATGTATTGAAGAACTTCCTGAGTTCCCTGCCAGAGGCAGCCTGCCATTCTTTCAGTTCCTCAACAGTCGGACGCTCTTCCTTGATCGGACGTTTTGTATATGCGATCCCATGCTCCTGCAGAAACTTTTCCGCTTTTTTACAGGTACCGCAGCGGTCATAGCATACGAACGTATACATGATCAGACTACGAAATCATCCTTGACGGATGCTTCAAGTTCATATACCTTTGCGCATCCGTTATCGCTGATCGTATAGAAGTGTTCTCTCTCTGTCGGATAGATATGTGCTGTGAATGTTGTTTCACCGCCGTTGACAAAGATCTCAATGGAACTGTGGTCGATGAACACCTGCATCGTCTTCAGAGGTGTCAGGGCAGGCAGATAGACCTGTTCAAATACCTTTTCATTGAAGCGCTTGTCCATCTTCGACTTGTCTACCGTGAACCTCTGAGCAGCACTGTCATAATGCATAGTCAGTCCGCCGCTGCCGTCTTCTTTTGTAAACAGGTTCAGATCAAAGTCTCCCTCAGCGACCTCAACATCCATCTCGCATGCATAAGGCAGTGTTCCTGCAGGTACTTCCGTATCTTTTCTCAGGCCTTTCAGAGCCTCTACCGGCTGCTGTATGAGACGGTTGTTCTCATCGATCGTGATCTTTCTGCACAGCGTCTGTGTGCCTTCCCAATCCTCTTCCTCACTAGGATAGTGGTTGTCGGGCAGACCGATCCAGGCGACCATGATCGCATGATCATCAGCGTTGACGCCGGATGCGCACTGGGCAGCGTAGAAATCAAATCCATAGTCCAGCAGCGTGAATTCTGTTTCCGGCACAAATGTCAGTGTATCGAAGTCCATATGACCAACGATATATCCGTTATGGTTCGTGCTTTCACCGCGCTCCGGATACTTCATATACTGCGGGGAGAAGATCAGCAGGTCCTTACCGCTGAAATGTTCGATGGAAGGACATTCCCACATACCGCCGAATGATTCATATCCGGGAACCTTCAGTTCGCCTTCAAACTTCCATCCGCTCAGCAGTTCCTCACTGGAATAGACAACGATCTTTCCTCTGAGATCCTTGTCCTGGGCTCCGATGAAGATAAAGTATCTCTGCTTTTCTTCAACATAGAATACCTTCGGGTCTCTCTGATGCTCGGTATAGTCAGGATGAGGTCCGAACAGCGGTTTTTCCAGTTTTGTGATCGTACCGTCTTCATGGAGCTGGGCAACACATGTATAAGCTGTTCTTGTCCAGTCTTCATCTCTGTGGTTTCCGGTATAGAACAGATACAGGTCATCTCCCTTTGAGAATGCAGAGCCGGAATGTGCTCCCCTGTTGTCATATTCCGTATCGGCAGCCAGTCCGAGGCCTTCATTCTTCCAGTGCACCAGATCAGGTGAAGATACATGATACCAGTATTTCAGTCCGTGTACGGCTCCCCAGGGGCACCACTGATAAAACAGATGCCATACGCCCTTGTGCTTGACAAAGCCGTTCGGATCTGAGGAAAGACCGGTAACAGGCTGAATGTGATAAGCCTGTCTGTAGGCAGAGTGACAGATCTGTTCATGAAGGTCAACGATCTCATCCGCACTCTTTAAAACTCTGTAGCGTTCTTCACGTGTCCATTCTCTCATACGAGTCTCCTTATATTATTTTTTGTCTGAAACCTTCTGTTAAAATCATAACATAAAAACACATCGGTTTTCAGCATGATCAGTGCTTACCTGCCGATGTATTCATTCATGACATACGCAGCAGATTGCCATACAGAAGCACACTGGCCTGTACCCGGTATCCCGGCTCCATATATGCGGGATCTTCCGCAAACAGGATGATCTCTGCATTCCGTATCCTGACCAGCACGGATGTACGCAGTTCCTCTTCATTTTTGTCATCTTTCCAGACTTCTTCAGCGATACCGCTGATCCAGGCATGGGAACTGTCCTCTGCCTCACGTTCAAACAGACCGCTGGCGATCAGATCATCTTTATCGTGATCGGGAAGTGCTTCGTAATTGGCAGACAGATTGATGCAGAGTCCGAATATCTCAGCCGAATAGGTAAATCCTTCCACTGCTCTTACATCCATATTTACGACATCCATATTGAAAACAAACGGATCAGCACCGGCTGTTTTCAGCTGTGCCGTTTTGCCGTACTCCGTTTCGATCATTTTCAGCAGCACCACAGGTATTTCATGCATATAAATATTATACCATTCCGAAGACCGCTTCCCCTTCTCCGCCATCTCATCAACCTGTATTTTTTATGATAGTATATTCTTTGAACCGGTGAATACAGGACCTGGTTCCGTATGTTCCTGTCCCGGTATAAGGAGAAACCGCAATGAGTCTGTTATTAAAAAACTGTGACATTCTGAAGACAGAAAACAATGAATTCATCACGCTGAAGAATGCGTATCTGGGTATCGAAGGTTCCGTGATCGACTGGATCAGTACGGAAAAGCCCGAAAAGAAATATGGCGAAGAAAAAGACATGTCCGGAAAGCTTCTGATGCCCGGTCTGATCAACTGCCATGGTCATACTGCCATGACACTGCTGAGAGGCTCGGGAAGCGACCTCAACCTGCAGGACTGGCTGTACGACTGCATGATCCCCGTTGAGGACAGGATGACGCTGTCAGACATCCATGCAGGCAGAGCGCTTGCCATGATGGAGATGCTCGCCACAGGCACGACCACATTCTCGGATATGTACATGGAACCGGAGGACGCTGTACATTTCTGCGCGGAAGCAGGCATGAAGGCACACTTCTCCAGGGTCATGCAGAGCTTTGACCCGCATGAATCATATGAAGACAACGGACGCGGTGCCGTAAACAACATGCTGTTTGAGAAGTACAACAACAGTTCCGACGGAAGGATCAGGATCGATTATATGGTCCATGCTGAATACACCTGCAATGAGGAAATGGTCAGACGATATGCGGCAGACTGCAAAGCACATGGCGCTCTCTTCCATACACATATCAGCGAAACAAAAAAAGAACATGACGAATGCTTAGAAAAACACAGAAAGACACCTTTGAAATGGTTTTATGACCTGGGAGCGTTTGAAAACCCGTCATACGTCGCGCATTGTGTCTGGGTAAACGAAGATGATATGGATATCATGCGTGATAACGGTGTTACGTGTGTTCATAACCCTTCTTCCAACATGAAACTGGGCTCAGGGTTCGCTCCGATCCCGCACATGCTGAGAATGGGCATCAATGTAGCGCTCGGTACGGACGGTGCAGCTTCCAACAACAACCTGAATATGTTTGAAGAAATGCACCTGGCTTCCGTGATCCACAACGGCTTTCATCTCGATTCAACGATCATGAAAGCACCTGATATCCTGAAGATGGCTACGATCAACGGTGCAAAAGCGCTGGGACGTCCGGATACCGGATCACTGGAAACCGGAAAGAAAGCGGACATCATAGCGCTTGATATGAGCCGGCCTCACCTGTATCCCGATCATGATACAACAGCACTGATCGTCTATTCCGCCCAGGGCTCTGATGTCTGCATGACCATGGTCGATGGAAAGATCCTCTATGAAAACGGAAGATTCCTGACGATCGACGCAGACGATGTGCGCAGACAGGTCAAAGAATCGATCACCAGATTATATTGATCAGTACAAGGTCATCCTCCGGGATGGCTTTTTACATGGAAAAAAGTCCGCATCATATGAGACGCGGACTCTGTTTCATCTGTGATCAATGTCCGGGATGACGGACATTACTATCCTGAAAGCTTGATTACTTAGCTTTCTTTGCAGGTTTCTTGGCAGGTTTTTTAGCAGCTTTTGCGGCAGCTTTTGCAGCTTCAGCTTCTCTGTCAACCTTGATCGCAGCCTGTGCAGCAGCCAGTCTTGCGATCGGTACACGGTAAGGTGAGCAGCTGACATATGTCAGGCCGACTCTCTGGAAGAATTCGATGGAAGCAGGATCGCCGCCGTGCTCGCCGCAGACACCCAGGTGGATGTCAGGACGTGTAGCTCTTCCGCTTGCAGAAGCCATCTTGATCAGCTGGCCAACGCCTTCCTGGTCAACATGAGCGAACGGATCGGATTCATAGACATGCTTGTCATAGTAGTCGCCCAGGAACTTGCCTGCGTCGTCTCTTGAGAAGCCGAATGTCATCTGTGTCAGGTCGTTTGTACCGAAGCTGAAGAATTCAGCTGTCTTAGCGAGTTCGCCTGCGAGCAGAGCAGCTCTCGGGATCTCGATCATTGTACCGATAGCGTATTCCTGTTTGGAAGCTTTCTTTTCAGCGATAACAGCATCAGCAGTCTTTCTGACGATGTCTGCTACGAATTCAAGTTCCTTCGGTTCGCCTACCAGCGGGATCATGATCTCAGGAACGAGCTTCCATCTGGGGTGCTTTTTGTTGACTGCGATCGCAGCGTTGATGATAGCACGTGTCTGCATTTCACCGATTGCCGGATATGTAACGTCAAGACGGCATCCGCGGTGGCCCATCATCGGGTTGAATTCATGCAGGTCAGCAGCAGCTGCGGCTACATCTTCGATCGTAATGCCAAGGTCAGCAGCGACGTCTTTTGCGTCAGCTTCTGTCTTCGGGAGGAATTCATGCAGAGGCGGATCCAGGAGGCGGATCGTTACGCTTCTGCCGCCCATAGCTTCGAAGATACCTTCGAAGTCTTCCTGCTGATAAGGTTCGAGCTCAGCAAGAGCCTTTGCACGCTGTTCGTCATTGCGTGCTACGCACAGCATACGGATCGCTTTGATTCTTTCAGGTGTGTTGAAGAACATATGTTCTGTACGAACCAGACCAACGCCTTCAGCACCGAATTCAACAGCTCTCTTAGCATCTGTCGGTGTATCTGCATTTGTACGGATCTTCAGAGTACGGCGAGCATCTGCCCAATCCATGAACTTCTTGAAGTTTCCGGAGATCGTTGCAGGAACGGTCTTGATCTCGCCTCTGTAAACGAGACCTGTTGTACCATCAACGGAAATAACATCGCCTTCTTTGAATGTTTCGCCGTTGACTGTGAATGTCTTAGCAGCTTCATTAACGGAAATATCACCGCATCCGGATACGCAGCATGCGCCCATGCCTCTTGCTACGACTGCAGCGTGGCTTGTCATACCGCCGCGGACAGTGACGATAGCCTGTGATACATGCATACCTTCGATATCTTCAGGAGATGTTTCGAGACGTACGAGTACGACCTTCTTGCCTGCGTCGCTCCATGCCTTAGCGTCTTCAGCTGTGAAGACAACAGCACCGGAACCTGCACCAGGAGAAGCAGCCAGACCCTTGGCAATGACATCACCTGCTTTTGCCTTCAGGTCAGCAGCGTCGAACATCGGGTGGAGGAGGTCATCGAGCTGCTTCGGTTCAACCATCATCAGAGCCTGATCAGTTGTAACGAGGCCTTCTTTGACCATGTCAACAGCAACTTTCAGAGCAGCAGCAGCTGTTCTCTTGCCGTTTCTTGTCTGCAGCATGAAGAGTTTTCCATGTTCAATCGTGAACTCCATATCCTGCATATCATGATAATGGTGTTCCAGTCTGTCACAGATCTCTACGAACTGCTTGTATGCTTCAGGCAATGTCTTCTTCAGCTGTGAGATCGGCTGCGGTGTACGGATACCGGCAACAACGTCTTCACCCTGAGCGTTCATCAGGAATTCGCCGAACAGTTTCTTTTCGCCTGTAGCGGGGTTACGTGTGAATGCAACACCTGTACCGCAGTCTTCACCCATGTTTCCGAATACCATGGACTGAACGTTGACTGCTGTTCCCCAGCTGTCAGGGATATCGTTCATACGACGGTAGTAGATCGCTCTTTCGTTATTCCAGGAGCGGAATACTGCTTCGATTGCACGTTCAAGCTGAACTTTTGCGTCCTGCGGGAAATCTTCCTTCAGGTTCTCTTTGTAGAATTCCTTGAATCTGGCTGTCAGTTCGACCATGTCATCAGCGTCGAGTTCGATATCGAGTTTAACACCCTTAGCTGCTTTTACTTCATCGATTACTTCTTCAAACTTTGCTTTGCTCAGTCCCATGACAACGTCAGAGAACATCTGGATGAAACGGCGGTAGCTGTCATATGCGAAACGCTTGTTCTGAGAAGCTTCAGCAACAGACAGAACTACTTCATCGTTCATACCGAGGTTCAGGATCGTGTCCATCATACCGGGCATGGAAGCACGCGCACCGGAACGTACCGATACGAGCAAAGGATTTTTCGGATCACCCAGCTTTTTGCCGGTATCCTTTTCGAGCCACGCCAGAGTCTTGCGGACCTGTCCCATGATTTCGTCATTGATCTTCTGACCATCCTCATAGTAAGCAGTGCATCCCTCTGTTGTGATTGTGAAGCCGTTCGGAACGGGCATTCCCAGTTTGCTCATTTCAGCAAGGTTTGCACCCTTACCGCCGAGCAGTTCCCTCATCGTTCCGTCGCCTTCAGAGAATTTGTAGACATACTTTTTTACAGCCATTGTTTCCTCCTTCTTTTTATAAAAATGTTTTTGAAGCTGTTTTATGATCAAAGGACACATGTCCCTTTGAAACCAGAATTACATTCCGTACTTATTCAGGAATTCCCGGATCTTCTGATCGTACTCTTCCGACATGCATGAAGCGCAGTGCCCTGCATTCTCTACAACAAGCAGGTCTTTTTCCGCAGCACATGCATAATAGTTTTCATAGACCATACTGACGGGTACGAGCGTATCCGCTTCACCGTGGATGAACAGTGTCGGTGTCCGTGACTGTGAGAGCGCACGGCGGATGTTCACGTCATACAATGAATAATGCAGGATCTGGGCAACAAACAGATCGACGCCGCGCATGAATACATCGGACGGGATGCCGTTTGCCATTTCGCTTACTTTGTTGATGATGATCTCACGCAGATCACTGTAGCCGCAGTCTTCCACGGCGCACTTCACATTTGCCGGCAGATAATCGCCTGTCGTATACATGACGGCAGCCGCGCCTGCTGAAGCACCGAACAGCGCTATCTCAGCTTCGGGATCCAGACGGATCAGATAGTTGATCCAGGAAATGACGTCATAATGCTCAGGCCATCCGAAGCCCGTGTACCTGCCCTGCGACAGGCCGCTTGCACGCATGTCAGGCGCGAAGACGTTGTAGCCCATCTGGTCAAAGCGGTACAGCCAGTCCATCATGGCGCTTGCGCTGGAATGGTATCCGTGGATCACCATCACCCATTTATGATGCTCGGGATGATTCGTCACACGGATCGCATGAAGCTTCAGGCCGTCGAATGATTCGATATAGTCTTCATCGCGCACGCTGGAAGCGAACCACTCATCATTGCGCTCCTGATTGGGTGATCTGTCCCAGGGGATCTTCGCATAGAAAGAGGAACCCTCCGTATCAAAGGCTTCCCTGAAAATGTAATACGAAAGCCCGCCGTAGGCAGCACATCCGGCCGCGGCGGTGATCCCGACTGCTTTCAGAAGTCTGTGTTTCTTTTCTTTTTTACTCACAAATAAAACCTCCCGGTCTTCTGTTCTGAAACCCTAATAAAGAGATGGCAAAACAAGTGCTTTTTTCATTCAGACTGTATGCCATCTCCGATTGTTCATACAAGAATTTCTCCCTGTAACGATTATAACATGTTTTATGCGTTTAAAGCCTGTAATCTCGCAATAACAACATCATATTGCTTTTTGTAATCTTCGAGTTTTTTCTTTTCGTTCTCGACTTTGGCTGCAGGCGCTTTCGCAAGGAATCCCTGGTTGGAAAGGATGCCCGTTGAACGCTTGATCTCGTTCTCCAGACGTGCTTTTTCACTCGTCAGTTTCGCGATCTCAGCAGCTTTGTCAAGCAGCTGGTCGGAAGGAATATAGATGGATCCGGACTTGACAGGATGTACCGTCAGGTCGCCGTCCAAAGCAGACTTCCATGTTGTTTTCGCCATGCGTTCCAGGATCGCGCTCAGCTGGTCATCCGGTTCGATCAGACGGTTGTCGATATCCTTGACAAGGATATCCAGGTGCGCGCCGGGCTTCAGGTCGTTTGCGATCTTGACTTCTCTTGTCTTCTTGATGATGGAGATCAGGCGTTCCATGGATTCCATATCGCATGCAGGCAGACCTTCGACCGGCTCAGCCCACTTCGCGATGCAGATGCTTTCTTCCTTCTCATTCAGCATGCCGAAGATCTCTTCAGTCACGAACGGCATGAACGGATGCAGCAGCCTGACGATATGATCAAGCATGATGTACAGCGTTGACTGCGCCGCCTTAACGACTTCAGGATCGTCCGAAGACAGGCTTGCCTTGCTCATTTCCACATACCAGCTGCAGAAATCATCCCAGACGAATGCATACAGCTCATTTCCGACAAGCGCGAATTCATACTTATCCATATTCGCGTTGACATGAGCGATCGTTTCATTCAGCTTATTCAGGATCCATGTATCAGCCAGTGACAGATGACTCAGATCGACGTCATCAGCATTCATGCCTTCCGGCAGGTTCATGAGAACGAATCTGCTCGCATTCCAGATCTTGTTGATGAAGTTCCAGGCAGCCTCGACCTTTTCGGGGATATAACGCATATCCTGGCCGGGCGTGGAGTTTGTCGTAAGGAAGAATCTCAGAGCGTCAACACCGTACTCATCGATGACCTGCATCGGGTCGATGCCGTTGCCCAGTGACTTGGACATCTTACGGCCCTGCGCGTCACGGATCAGACCGTGGATCAGGACATCCCTGAACGGACGGTCATGTGTGAAGTGTCTTGCCTGGAATGCCATTCTTGCGACCCAGAAGAAGATGATGTCATATCCGGTGACCATTGTCGTCGTCGGATAGAAATGACGGTAGTCATCTGTTTCCTCAGGCCAGCCCAGTGTTGCAAACGGCCAGAGCGCACTGGAGAACCATGTATCCAGGACGTCTTCATCCTGTGTCCAGTTTTCGATATCTTCCGGTTCCGTATCGCCGACATAGGTCTCCCCTGTCGTGTTGTTGTACCATGCCGGGATCCTGTGTCCCCACCAGAGCTGTCTGGAAATGCACCAGTCTTCAATGTTTTCCAGCCACTGGGAGAATGTACGCTCAAAGCGCTCGGGATAGAATGTGATCTTCTGGTCCGGGTCATTCTGGTGATCAAGAACATCCTGTGCCAGCGGCTTCATCTTGACGAACCACTGCTGGGAAAGATACGGTTCCACAACGCAGTGTGTACGTTCGGAATGACCGACATCGTGCTGGATATCTTCGATCTTTACCAGGTTTCCTTCCGACTCGATGCGTTTTGTGACGAGGTCTCTGCACTCGTAGCGGTCCATGCCTTCATATTCACCGGCCAGCGCGTTCATCGTTCCGTCAGGGTTCATGCAGATAGGCCTCGGCAGACCATGACGTTCAGCGATCTGGAAGTCGTTGGGGTCGTGTGCCGGCGTGCACTTCATCGCACCGGTACCGAATTCCATATCGATATAGTCATCCGCAATGATCTCAAGCGCTTCACCGTTTGCCGGGTTGATCGCTTTCTTTCCGATCAGGTGTGCGAATCTGGGATCTTCCGGATGTACGACGACGCATACGTCACCGAACATCGTTTCCGGTCTTGTTGTAGCGACGGTAAATGTTTCTTCGGAATCCACAACATGGTACCTGAAATAATACATTTTGCCGGGGTCACTCTGATGGTAGACCTCGATATTGCTGAGGGCTGTACGGGCGACCGGATCCCAGTTGATGATCCTCCAGCCGCGGTAGATCAGTCCCTCATTATACAGCGTAACGAATACATGTCTGACAGCAGCGTTGAAGCCTTCGTCCATCGTAAAGCGTTCCCTTGTATAATCCAGGGAATTGCCGAGCTTTGCCCACTGCTTGCGGATCGTTGCGGCATATTCCTCTTTCCATTCCCATGCGCGTTCCAGGAACTTTTCACGTCCGATCTCATAGCGGTTCGTTCCTTCGGACTTCAGTCTTGCGTCGACTCTTGCCTGCGTTGCAATACCTGCATGGTCCATGCCCGGCAGATACAGCATGTCATATCCCTGCATTCTCTTATAGCGGGAAATGATATCCTGCAGCGTGTTGTCCCAGGCGTGTCCGATGTGCAGAATGCCCGTGACATTCGGCGGCGGAATGACGATCGTAAACGGATCCTTTGATTTGTCACCGGCAGTGAAATAACCCTTTTTCACCCATTCGTCATACTTCCCGGATTCGACCTTCAGATGGTCGTATTTTGTTTCCAGATTCTTTTCCATAATCCCTCCTGTATAAAAAGGCGTCCTTAACAAAGGACGCCGGTCTTGCGTGGTACCACCTTAATTGCTTCTCAAATGCGTAACGTGCATACACGTGATCCCTTACTGAGGTTCGGGGACCCAGCTCCCAGACGACTTCACTGCTTTCCGCTCACTGCCTCGCACCACCCGGCAGCTCTCTGACAGTTTCCGGCAATTACTGCTCCTGTTCAGCGCTTATGAAAAGATTATACTCTTTTTCAATGCCGAAGCCAATGATCTTTCAGCTCAATATCGACAATGAATTTCGTAACTGACACAGAAGCTGCCATCAGAAGCAGGTTCACAGCCAGTGTAATGTACGGATGAACGGGAAAGATCGTCAGGAGTACTGCCGATATGCCGTAGAGCACCATAAAAGTCAGGAAGTAAATGCCCATGACAGACAGGAAGTATGTCACCTTCATCTTCGTCAGTCTGGAACCGCGTGTGATCTCGATCTCTTTGTTGTCATCCATGCGGTTATTTTAAACCAACATGCACTCATTCTTCAATCTCTTCTTCAGGAATAAGTTCATGTCAGCACAGATCAGGCATGATACGGGAAGCTTTACCTGCTGTATGTCCATCCGTGATCATCGTGATAGATCATCAGTTTCGTCATGCCGCCGTCGATACAGATATTTTCTCCGGTAATAAATCCTGCTTTTTGAGAGCAGAGATACAGGACCATGTTGGCAATATCCAGGGGATTTCCCACTCTGCCGACCGGCTGCTGCAGGGCGTCCGGACCTTCATATACTTTGTACGATGTGTCGATCCATCCCGGGGAAACGGAATTCACACGGACACGCGGACCGAGTGAGACCGCCATGGCGTGCGTCAGGGCATGGATGCCCCCTTTCGCTGCGGCATAGCTTTCCGTCTGAGGCTGACTCATCCTGTCACGTGAAGAAGAAATATTCACGACCGCCGCATGTTCATTGAAATACGGCAGAAACAGTTTTGTCAGATAAAACGGTGCAGCTGTTCCTACAGCCAGCGCATTCATGAACTCTTCATAGGAACATTCATTGATCCCCTTCATCTTCGGAAGCGCATTGTTGACCAGATAATCGACCGAACCATGTTTTTGAATGACATATGACGCAAACTGTTCCAGTACCGCAGGATCGGAAATGTCTCCGGTAAACCAGTCTCCTTCCCGGATGTCTATGATCTCTACGGCTGCTCCTTCTTTGGCAAACTGTTCTGCAATGCATTTCCCGATGCCGTGTGCCCCGCCTGTGATGACAGCTGTTTTTCCTTCAAATTCCTTCATACGCCTGATTCCTCCGCCATCATCATAAACAATTCTTTTCTTTCTTTGTACCGGAATGAATATCCTGCTGCGTACATACATCCTCCACTTCTGCTACAATAAGCTCATGTGCGGACGGTATCTTTATTTTGACGGTCAGAATCAGACAGTGGAACGCTGGATCTCTTCAGCCAGGTCACAGATGGGTGAAGAGGCCTTTTCAAAGCTGTCCCTGTTTGAAGTGCATCCTTCGGAATCACTGCTGGCAATTACCGCAGACGCTTCCGGCAAAGGCGTACTGACACCGATGATCTGGGGTTATCCGGGAACAGACGGAAAACTCATCATCAACGCAAGAAGTGAGACCGCTGAACACAGCCGTTTCTTTGCCGGTTCCTCCCGCTGCCTGATCGGCGCGTCGGGTTATTACGAATGGTCTCAGAACCCGCGCAGAAAATACTACTTTACCGCAGCAGAAACACCGGTCTACCTGGCGGCACTGTATAAACAGTTTGAAGATGGTCTGCGCATGGTGATCCTGACAGAGGATGCCGTACTGGCACAGGCAGAGATCCATGACAGACAGCCTGTCATGTTTGACAAGGAACACTGTGCATTCTGGTGCAGGAACGGTGACTACCGGAAAGCTCTCACATATTCCCTGCAGGAACGTCTGATCAAGCCTGTTTAAATAAAGAACAGATCAGGCACTCTGTTGATATTCCATATAAAAATGCTTCCTGGTATGATGAACTCCCATCATAAGCAGAAAGCATCTTTTATTATTGTTTAAACAGGACCTGTTCCGATCAGAACAGCGAATTCTGGTGATGCTGGGTAATACCGAGATGACGGTATGCCTTTTCAGTCGCAACACGTCCCCTGCTTGTACGGTTGATGAATCCGATCTGGATCAGATACGGTTCATAAACATCTTCCAGTGTCGTTGTTTCTTCACTGATGGAATTTGCCAGTGCTTCCAGACCGACCGGTCCGCCTTTGAAGCGTTCAATGACGCCTCTGAGGTATCTCAGGTCGACTTCATCGAGTCCGAGTGAGTCTACCTGCAGACGGTCAAGGGAAGTTTCAGCGATCTCTTTCGAGATAACGCCGTTATTCAGCACCTGGGCAAAGTCCCTGATCCTTCTCAGCAGTCTGTTTGCAATACGTGGTGTACCGCGTGAACGTCTGGCGATCTCTACCACAGCATCATCGTCGATCTTCGCTCCGAGCACACGCGCTGTTCTGCGCACGATCTGCTGCAGCTGTTCATTCGTGTAGTATTCCAGCTTTGATACGATACCGAAACGGTCTCTCAGAGGTGCGGAAAGGTCACCTGCCCTCGTCGTTGCGCCGACCAGGGTAAAAGGCGGCAGTTCCAGCCTGACGCTTCTTGCGCCGGAGCCTTCGCCTCCGATCATGACGTCGATCACGAAGTCTTCCATTGCCGGATACAGCACTTCTTCAACGACCTTGGGAAGTCTGTGGATCTCATCGATAAACAGCACATCCCCTGGTTCAAGTACAGACAATACCGCAGCCAGGTCACCTGCTTTGGCTACGCTCGGTCCGCTGACCGTTCTGACTTTTGTGTGCATTTCATTGGCCAGGATATAGGAAAGCGTCGTCTTTCCGAGTCCCGGAGGACCGTAAAGCAGGACATGGTCCAGTGCCTCATCCCTCTGCAGTGCAGCCTGAATGAAGATCTTCAGGTTTTCCTTCAGCTTGTCCTGTCCGACATATTCATCCAGGCGCTGGGGACGAAGCTGTTCTTCATCTTCGCCCGGAGCCAGTTCTCCTGTCAGCAAACGTTCTTTATCACTCATAGTTCAGCCTCCAAGCTACTGTTTCGAAAGGTACTGCATGCCGATCCTCAGATACTCATTGACAGTCAGTCCGGGATGCTCGTTCATGACCTTTGCGGCATTGTTTGCCTCGGCAGGTTTCCAGCCAAGGCTCTTCAAAGCTTCGACAGCATCCATGATCTCATTTGAATAAACAGGCTGTGCACCGGCACTCTGCTTGACGGGAACCTGAACAAGCTTTCCCTTCAGATCAAGCACGATCTGGCTGGCTGTCTTGGCTCCGACACCCGGAAGTGCCTTGAGCGCAGCGACATTGCCCTGTTCTACAGCAGCTATAATATTGTCCATGCTGGATCTTGTCAGCATGTTCAGTGCTGTTTTGGGTCCGAGTCCTTTGACTCCGATCAGGCGGATGAACAGGTCCTGTTCCTCCTGGGAACGGAATCCGTACAATGCGACATCATTCTCCGTGATGTGCATATATGTATAGATCCTGACCTCCTGGTTCAGGGAAATCTCATCCGTGTGCGGATAAGCGATCTTCCATCCGATCCCCTGATTGTTCACAACAGCCCAGTCAGCACCGTATGCGGCGACCCTGCCTTCAATAAATGCGATCATACAAGACCTCCAGTCCGTTATTCGGTATAGTCCATAATATAGGTTCCGATGATGACCGTATCACCGTCCCTGGCTCCTGCTTCATACAGCGCGGCATCAATGCCCATCTTCTGAAGCGTGAGAGCGAACTGATATGTATCATCTTCCTTGTCGAAGTCGACCTGCTCGGCAAGTCTGTCGACCTTTTTGCTGTCGACCTTCCATCTGCCGTTTCCGAGATTTACGATCTCAAAGTCAGGACGTTTCGGTTCATAACGGTAAACAACGATATCCTCGGCTTCTTCCACAGTCTCCTCGGCATTCTTTCTGGCTTCTTCAATGCAGTCCATTGCGGCATACAGCACGGCATCCAGTCCCTTATGTTCAAGGGTGCTCGTCTCATATACCTTCAGGTCAGGATATGCCTGCTTGAACAGTTCCAGGAATTCGGGAGCCAGTTCGCTGTCCATCTTGTTTGCGACAACGATCTGCGGTTTAGCTTCCAGTTCCAGGTCATAGCCTGCGAGCTCTTCGTTGATGATCCTGTAATCCTCGACAGGGTCACGTTCTTCACCGCTCATGTCGATCACATGGATCAGCACACGGCAGCGTCTGATATGACGCAGGAATTCATGTCCGAGTCCTTTGCCTTCCGAAGCGCCTTCGATCAGTCCGGGCATATCCGCCAGGACAAAGCTCCTCTCATCGGGCAGCGTCACGACGCCGATGTTCGGCTCCAGTGTCGTAAAGGGATATGCGGCGATCTCGGGACGGGCTGCCGACACGATCGACAGGAATGTCGATTTGCCGACAGACGGGAAACCGATCAGTCCGGCATCCGCAAGCAGCCTGAGCTCGAGCTGCAGCTCAAAGCTTTCACCGATCTCACCCGGCTGTGCATATTCCGGGGCATTGTCACGGGCTGTCGCGAAATGATGATTGCCGAGTCCGCCCTTGCCGCCATGCGCGATCAGCACCTTCTGGTCAGGCTTTGTCAGGTCTGCCATCAGGTCCCCGTTTTCAGCATTGCGGACCATCGTACCGAGCGGTACCTTGATGATGACATCCTCACCATCCTTGCCGTGCATCTTTTTGGTCAGTCCGGGACTTCCGTTCCCGGCTTTTACATTCTTTGTAAAGCGCAGACGGACGAGCGTGGTCTCATTCGTATCCACCTGGATGTAAATGTTGCCTCCCCGGCCGCCGTCGCCTCCGGACGGACCGCCGTTTGGATAGTATTTTTCATGCCGGAAAGCTACTGCGCCTTTGCCGCCGTCTCCGGCTTTTACTTTGATTTTGATCAGATCGATCATATCCGTCCTCCTTTTCCGAAAAAAGCTCCCGATCTTGATCAGGAGCTGTGTCAGTCAGTATTTTCCTTAAGCTTCAGGGTAAACAGAAACCTGTTTCTTGTCTCTGCCCAGACGCTCATACTTAACAACACCATCGCACAGAGCGAACAGTGTATCATCTCCGCCCTTGGAAACATTCTTTCCGGGATAGATACGTGTGCCTCTCTGACGGTAGATGATGGAACCTGCTGTGCAGAACTGACCATCAGCAACTTTCGCACCGAGTCTGCGGCCAGCGGAATCACGGCCGTTCTTTGTGGAAGATACACCCTTCTTGGATGCGAAGAACTGAATATCAAGTGTGAATTTCATGGGATTACACCTCCGTTTTTTTCATTTGAATAAATTGTTCAGCTGTTTCCTGAATCGTCTCCAGCTGGATCACGCCTGCCTGAAGGATCGTCTGTACCTTCTCTGACGTGTCATCCGTTCTGATGACGATCCTGTTTCCGTTCACTTCAATGTCCTGCACGTCTGTCAGGATATCCAGGGCATTGCAGAGTCCGAAAGTAATTGCGCTTACACCTGCACAGATCAGATCTTTTCCTTTTTCAGCAGATCCGCTGTGTCCGCTGACCCGGATCTCCCGGATCATTCCTTCATGGGTATAAACGCTGATCTGGATCATGTTATCCCTCGATGGAGACAACTGTCAGCTTTGTATACGGCTGACGATGACCCTGCTTACGACGGGTGGAACCCTTCTTCTGCTTGTACTTGAAGATGATGATCTTCTTTTCTTTGCCCTGCTTTTCAACTTTGCAGGTTACCTTCGCACCGTCTACATACGGTGTGCCGATCTTTGTAGCAGCGCCTGCTACCAGGTTGACCTTGTCAAATACAACTTCATCACCGGGATTGACTTCCAGTTTTTCAACGAAGATGGACTGTCCTTCTTCAACCTTCAGCTGCTTGCCGCCTGTTTCGATAATTGCGTACATCCTTTGCACCTCCTGTCACATTTATCATAAGACGCGCCATTAAGGAGACATTTCTGTGCTTAAAATCCTATTCTGAGCGGTTACAGACCTCCAGGGAGGGCTGATAACATAGAGATTCTAGCAGAAACAAAGGCTTACGTCAACCGGATTCTTTTTTTCCTTTGCGTTTGACAAAGGATTTCCGCTCCTGTATTTTACCATGCCTTCCCTTCGGTCATAATTCCGTTCATTCGATGCATAGATTGTTATATTCTGTTAAAAAAATGTTATGATTATAATAGAAATTAATGGGAAAAGATCATGGCAACATATGTAATGAGTGACCTGCATGGATGCAAAGACGAGTTTGATCAGATGCTCGAAAAGATCAATTTTTCATCGTCCGATACCCTCTGGATCGTCGGCGACATCTGTGACCGCGGAACGCATTCCATGGAACTGCTGCTGCAGATCATTTCAATGAAAAATATACACTGTATCATCGGCAATCATGACGAGTGGCTGAAGAAGTTTTCACGTGAACTCATCATCATGAAAAAAGGTCTGTATGACAGATGCGATCAGCGTGAAGACTATATCCTGTGGCGCAGGAGCAACTCCGGCGATGATACGATCGAGCAGTTCCTCGCGCTGAGCTATACCAAGTGTATGGACATTCTGAACTACTGGAAAAAAGCACCTTATTACCACTACCTGAAACTCAACGGAAAACAGTATCTGCTTGTGCACGCAGGATTCTTCATGGATCACAAAAAGAATTTCCGTGTCAAGGATGCGGACAAGACGGAGATGATCTGGGCTTATGTCGAGATCGATGACAATCCGTTCGATGACTGTATCATGATCGTCGGCCATACCCCGACATTCTTCTACGGAAGACCGTACGACGGAAAGATCTGTGTCAGGGATAAGATCATCCACATTGACTGCGGCTGTGTTTACGGAAGGAATCTCGGCTGCCTGAGACTTGATGATATGCAGGAGTTCTATGTACCTTCCTCCTATCCGCACAAGCCGTTCATTTTCCCGGATGAATATGATTGACGGTGAATATCATGTATGACTTCACATTGAACTGGACAAGGCTCCCGCTCGAAAACGGCAATAATTTCAGGGAGATCGGCGGATATCCCGGTGATGATGAAAAGATCATACAGTATCACCGCTTTATCAGGGCCAGCAATACCTCCAGACTGACGGACAATGATATCGCGTTTCTGAAAGGCTACGGGGTCACCGCGGACATCGATCTGCGTTCAAGGGCTGAGATCAGCGCATCTCCGGACAGGCTTGAGGGTGTTGAAGGGATCGATTACCGCATCATCCCCTTTGCCGGCAATCAGCCTGTAGATACAGACAATCTCGCCTATCAGCGGCTGACATTGTCCATTGCCAAGCTGTATGTCAGGGAAATGATCGAGCAGACCGATGCCGTGCGTGATATCTTCAACTACATCGCGCAGGCCCCGGAAGGCTGCATCCTCTTCCACTGCCATGCCGGCAAAGACAGGACAGGCGTACTGGCGATGCTGCTGATGTACCTGGCCGGTGCCGACAAGGAAGACTGCATGAGCAATTATGAGCAGAGCTATTCCAACCTCCGCAGAGGCAACATCTTCTACGCATCGCACCTGACGGATCCGGGTGATGAGGACAGCGCTGAATTCCTGTTCTCAAGACCGGATACGATCATGCAGTGCTATGAATTCATCGAAAACAAATATGCCGGTGTCCTGCCCTATCTCTATGACTGCGGCGTCAGTGAACACGACATATTAAAAGTAAAGTCCAGACTTCTGGACCCCTGATCACATTTCATTCAGATAGACAGGCTGCGATATGCGCAGCTGTCTTTTTTTGCCGAAGCAGTATTCCAGCAGGACTCCCGATGCCCCGGATGTCCTGTTTTTATATACAGGCACCAGCTCGACAGCCTGCAGGCCGTATGCGGAAGATGTCTGATGCAGTTCATTCAGCCTGGACACTCTGTGCACCAGGTAGAAATGCCCGTTTGTTTTCAGCAGCCTGCGCACATTTTTGAAAAGCTCATCCATCGTCAGGAACGATTCGTGTCTTGCACCGGCAAGATACGGATTCGTACTGATCAGTTCTTCATTCTCCGTATCAAAGTACGGCGGATTGCAGACGATCACATCAAACTGTTCAGCCGGACGGTAGTCCTGTACCCTGGTGCATACAAGCTCAGCACGGACATGATTGCGCTCAAGATTCTCCCTCGCCTGTTCGAGCACTTCGTCAAACAGATCGATCCCCGTGATCTGACGCGGATGATGCAGGGACGCATACAGCAAAAGTGCTCCGGATGCGCATCCGATATCCAGAACACTGTCTTTCTGTTTTGCTTTCATAAACCGGCCGAGCAGGACCGTATCGGAATTGAAGTGATACATATCATCCTGCTGGACCAGCGTAAACTCCGTGCCCGGCAGATAATCAGTCTTCATCAGGTTCCTCCACTTCCGTGGGATTGCTCAGTTCAAACCAGAACATCGAACCATTGCCCTCTTCGCTTTCAACGCCGTACTTTGCGCCATGGGTATCGAGGATCGCCTTGACGATCGACAGACCCAGACCCGTATTGGTCATACTGCGGGAGAAGGAACGGCTGGACTTCTGATATCTGTCCCAGATATTCGGAAGGTCTTCTTTCTTGATGCCTTCACCTTCATCCTTGATCTCCATGCGTACCGTTTCCTCATCCGGCTTCAGGTACGCCCTGATATGAATGCTTCTGCCGGCCGGCGTATGCTTGATCGCATTTGACAGGAAGTTGGAGATCACCTGTCCGATCTTGATCTCGTCTGCGTAGACGGTCAGCGTATCGGGGAGATCGGCTGTCACCGTAAGACCGCCTTCCTGGATCATGACATCGTGCAGATAGATGATCTCGCGGATCTTTTCCGCCAGGTCAAAATTCCTGCGCTTCAGCACATAGTTGCCCGACTGCATCTTGGAAAGTTCATTCATATCCGAAACAAGGTGATCGAGATAATCCGCCTCGTCAATGATGACATTGAGATGCTGTTCGCGTTTTTCCGGAATGTTTCCGGAAATGTCCTTGATCATCTCAGCGTAGGCCTTGATCGAGGTCAGCGGTGTTTTGATATCGTGCGATACATTGGCAATCAGGTCTTTCCGCAGTTCATCGATCCTGGAAAGCTTCCTGTTTGCGTTGTTCAGCGTATCCGCAAGCTCCCTCGTCTCCGTCAGCGCGCCGCCTTCAAAGCTGGCGGAATAGTCCGCGTGGGCAAGCTTGAGCGCTTCGGAATTCATCCTGACGATCGGCATGGTCAGCCTTCTGGAGAAGTAGACCGAGATCAATGATGCCGCCAGGACTACAATCAGGCCGTACAACAGGTATTGTCTGGAGAAAAACGAAATGATCGAATCGACCGGTTCCAGCGGTGAGTTGACAAATACATAATAGCTTCCGAGATTGAACCGATACTGTCTGCCGTAGACGATCATTTCCTGCTGTGTCCTGGCATTGACGACATTCAGGCTCCATTCTCCATTGTTTTCCTGGACTGCCTGCTTCAGGACCTTGCCGTCCGTCAGGTTGATGCCGCCGGCTCCTTCTACCTTATTGGCCACATGAAAAACACATCCGGACCCAAGTGAGTCCGCATCGTAGATCCGTCTGCCTGCATCATTGTAGATGCAGACGCATACATTGTTGTCGACTGTCAGTTGGAATGCCCTCGTCAGGTCATCCGCCGAACTGCTGTTCTCCAGGATATATTCCCTGATCAGATCCGTAACGCGTGATACCGTAACGATCTTGTTGTTGCGGTAATACGGCTTGATCAGCAGGATCTGCATGAAACCGAGCATCAGAAGGATGCCCACAGCAAAAGCAACAAAGTATTTCCAGATCGTATAAACGATTCCGTGCCGGTCAATCCTCAAACTTGTACCCCATGCCTCTTACAGTAACGATCTTATTGCGGTAATCGCCCAGATTATGTCTGAGCATCTTGATATGTGTGTCGACCGTGCGGTCATCCCCGAAATAATCATAGCCCCATACATCTTCCAGCAGCTTGTCACGGGAAAGCGCGACATTCGCATGTCTGGCAAGATAGATGAGCAGGTCGATCTCCTTCGGTGTCATTTCCGCGCGTACGCCGTCGACCGTGACGCTTCTTCCGTCCGCGTCGATCACCAGTCCGTCATAGCGCATGACCTGATGATCGTTCTTTCTCGAGCGGTCGATCACGACCCTGACCCTTGCCATCAGTTCCTTCGGTGAGAACGGCTTGACGACATAGTCATCAACACCGAGCTCAAAACCGAACAGCTTGTCATATTCCTCCTGACGTGCCGACAGCATGATCACCGGCACGTTGCGGATCTTCTTGATCTGCTTGCATGCGGAAAAGCCGTCAAGCCTCGGCATCATGACATCCAGGATCACACAGTCATATTCTGTCTCGGTCACCATGCTCATCGCCTGCATGCCGTCTTCCGCTTCATCCGTTTCATATCCGTTCAATACGGCATATTCACGGACGACCTCCCTGATATTCTTCTCATCATCCACGATCAGTATTCTGGCCATCATCTGCTCCTTTCCGCTTTCAAAACCTTGAGTTTCCCGCACAGGCAGGAATCTTCTTTTTCTATTTTACCATGAAACAGGATGTAATTCCCTTTCACAAGGTCCTGCCCGTACTGCCTGTAAAGATTCGGCATGACCGTCAGGTCGATGTTTCCCGTTTCATCCATGACATTCAGGAATGCCATCATATCACCTTTTTTGGTTCTGTGCTGATGCACCTTCTGGATCATCGCAAACCCGGTCACTTCACCCGAAGCCTCCTTCAGGGCAGCGATCGATTCCGTATTCAGGCTGTATTTCCTGCGCATCAGGGCGATCGGATGGGTACCGATATAGAACCCCAGTGCCTGCTTTTCACACTCGCTCCTGACCGCCTCATCATCCGCCATGCGGATCATGACGGGCCGGGAAACGAGCGACATATCGATCAGGCTCATCCCGCCTTTTTCGATCCTGACAAGATCCGCGTAGCTGAGCGCTTCATCCAGGGAGCCCTTCATCGTGCTCCTGTTCTCCCCGAAGCAGTCAAACGCACCTGCATCTATCAGCATCTCAAACATCTTCCGGCTGATCTTCAGGCAGCTCAGTCTGACGATGCAGTCAAAATAATCATCAAACGGCTTCTGTGCCCGTTCTGCCAGGATCTCGTCCGCCACATGCTCACCGATCGATTTGACGACAGTCAGGGGAAGCACGAGTTTCCCCTTCACGTCCGTACAGCCCGCTTCACTCAGACTGACATCCGGACCGGATACGCTGATCCGGCGTCTTCTGCACTCGTCGATATACTGGGCGCACTTCGTATCGTCCCCGATCACGGAGTCGATCAAAGCGCAGTAGAAATAGAGCGGATACTGGGCCTTCAGGTATGCCAGCTGGTACGCCACCACGCCATAGGCGACGGCGTGGGAACGGTTGAAGCCGTATCCGGCAAACTTTTCGATCCAGGCAAACAGCGATTCACTGACGTTGTCCGGATAGCCGTTCTGCCGGCAGCCCTTCAGGAAATCCTGCTTCAGGTTTTCCATCTCGGAGAGATTCTTTTTCGAGACAGCTTTTCTCAGCACATCCGCTTTGCCCAGCGTGAAACCGGCAGCGATCCTCGCTGTCTGCATGACCTGTTCCTGATAGATCATGACCCCGTACGTGCTCTTCAGGACGGGCTCAAGCTTCCTGTCGGGATAAGTAATATGTTCAGGATCCATGCGGTTGTTCAGATAGACCGGGATGTTTTCCATCGGTCCGGGTCTGTACAGCGCAAGTGCCGCAACGATGTCTTCAAAACAGTCCGGCTTCATCTTTCTCAGCAGGTTCTTCATCCCGGAGGATTCGAACTGGAAAATGCCTGTCGTATCACATGTGCGGAATACTTCGTATGCCGCAGGGTCATCCATTGGGATGTTCATGATCCGGAAGCCGGGATCTTCCTTCTGGATGCGTCTGACGATGTCATCGATGATCGTCAGGTTGCGCAGGCCCAGGAAGTCCATCTTGATCAGTCCCCTGCTCTCCAGGTGCTCCATCGTATACTGGACGGTCGACATGCCCTCTTCCACCTGCATCACAGGTACGACCTGCTGCAGAGGCAGACGGCTCATGACGATGCCTGCCGCATGAAGGCTTGTGTGTCTTGGCAGACCTTCCAGTTTCTGCGCGATGCGGAAGAGTCTCTGGTAGCGTTTCTCTGCATTGACGACCTGGGAAAGCCGCGCGGACTGTCTGAGCGCATCGCCCAGCGTGATCTTCTGTGTATTCGGGATCATCCTTGCCAGCATATCCACATCACGCTTATCGATGTCGAGCACCCTGCCGACATCACGGATCACCTGTTTGGCGCCAAGTGTTCCGAACGTTACGATATTCGCGATATGCTCGCTTCCGTATTTCCTGTACACATAATCGATCACTTCCTGACGGCGGTCGTCAGGGAAATCCGTATCGATATCAGGCATGGATATACGTTCTGGATTCAGGAAGCGTTCAAACAGCAGACCGTATTTCAGCGGATCGATCTGGGTAATGCCAAGGGTATAGGAAACAAGGCTTCCGGCTGCGGAGCCTCTTCCCGGTCCGACATAGATGGACTGCTTTCTGGCATAGCGGATAAAGTCATAGACGATCAGGAAATAGTCTTCAAAATGCATTTCCATGATCACATCCAGTTCATATTTCAGACGTTTGATGTACTGGTCCGGTACATTTCCGTTCATTCGTTTTTTCAGTCCGGCAATGCACAGCTGTGTCAGATACTGCGCGCTGCTGACGCCTTCCGGTGTTTCGAAAACCGGAAGACCTGTTTTTTCCAGTTCCATATCTGCCCTGCACTGGGCTGCGATCTCATCCGTCCTGGCCAGGTCATCGCTGTCATACAGCTGTTCCATTGCCTGTTTGTTCAGAAAGCTTCTGCCCGTGATCAGCGGCAGTGACTGGTCCTTGATCGTCCTGCCCTGTCCGATTCCTCTCAGGATCCGGTAACTTTCGCTGTCTTCTTCGTCCAGATAGTAGATCCGGTTCAACGCGCACGTCCGGACGGACAATGCGGAACAGATCCGCTTGATCATGCCGCTGCGTGCTTTCCAGAGCGCGGCGTCCATATAGGACAGCGCGACATCAAAAGGCGGCAGTTCTTCCTTCATGACGGACAGGCGTCTGGTCACCTCGTCCCTGTCTTCGGAAATGATTGCTGATTCAAACCACCCGCCTTCGGTGAAGACGATCAGGAAACAATGCCGGCAGCTTTCGATCAGCTGTTCCGTCGTACAGTACCCGGCACCCGAGGCAATGACCGAGCTGAGCTTCATCAGCGCGGAAAAACCGATATTGTCCTTTGCCAGCAGCAGGAACGGCACGATCTCATCGTGATACATGCAGTCCGCTTCCAGGCCGAATACCGGGCGTATGCCTTCCCTTGCGCAGGCACGCAGAAAGACCGGTGCCCCGTGCATCACATTGTGGTCGGTGAGCGCCAGTGCCTGATACCCGTACTGTTTTGCCCTGCGCACCAGGTCATTGATACGGATCGTTGAATCGAGCAGTGAAAAACTGCTTCTTACATAAAGATGAACAGTCATATACCTATTTTACCATTCTTCGCGTGCAATAAAAGAGATGCCCTCAGACTGCCCCGCAGTATCGGCGGCAGTGCTGTGATTTCGTCATAAATCTTAAAACATCGTTAACCCGTGAAATATACACTGACTATGGATTATGTTACAATATAAAGACGTCTGGAGGTTAACTATGACCAGAAAAATCGACTATCGTGAGATCAAGGAACAGATGGATTCCGAGAATGCTCACGCAGTAAATAAGAAGAAGCCGCCTGTCGATTCCGATGGACCGACCAAGATATATTCCGTCATCCATGAGGATCCGCATGAAACGCTTGAAAAAGAAAAAAAGCGCAAAAAGCAGGTCAGGAAACACCGCGGGTTCGCGGTCGTCACGGCATTGCTGATGGTGATGCTGATCGTGATGATCACGGTCGGTGCGGTCGGTTCTGCTGTCGCATGGCAGATGGTGGAAGATTCCCCCGAGCTGAAGCTCACGGACTTCGTCAATGAAGAGTCCACCATTATATACGACAATGACGGCAATACAATCGCCGAAGTCGGTGTCTATCTTCGTGAAAACATCACTTACGCCAGCTGTCCGGAAAGCCTGGTCGACGCGTTCCTCTCCATTGAGGACTCACGTTTCTTCACGCATTTCGGATTCGATATCCCCCGCTTTACCAAGGCGATCCTTGAGAACCTGAAATCCAGGGATTTCTCCCAGGGCGGTTCTACATTCACGATGCAGCTGGTAAAGAATACCTACTTCCAGAACGATGAAGCAGGTATCCAGGTCGCCAGAGGCATCCCCTACAAAGTTCAGCAGATCTACCTTGCGATCAAGCTGGAACAGCTGATCGACAAGAAAGAGATCTTCCAGCTTTACATGAACAAGCTGAACTTCGGCGGTCACGTCAGAGGCGTTCAGAAAGCAGCCCTGTACTATTTCGGCAAGAACTGCAACGAACTGAACCTCACGGAGTCCGCTATGCTGGCAGGCATCGTCAACCTGCCTAACGGTTATAACCCGTACTATTTCCTTGATTCAGCAACAAAACGAAGAAATGAAGTACTGGATATGATGGTGTATCACGGATACATCACAGCAGAAGAAGCAGCGCTTGCCAAGACGATCAAGGTCGAGGACCAGCTTGCCGGTGAAACACGTGTCGCTTCCGTTGATGCCAGAAACCAGTCTTATATCGATACGGTGCTTGATGAAGTCATGAAGCTGACCGGCAAGGATCCTACCGTGACCGGCATGCAGATCTACACCTGCATGAACCAGACCATCCAGGATCAGATCGAGGCTATTCAGAACAGTGAATCAAGCGTTGCCTTCCCGGATGACCTGATGCAGACAGCGATCATGGTCATTGACAACACCAACGGTGAAGTCGTCGGTGTCGGCGGCGGCAGAAACTATGACGGCGGCCGTCTGTTCAACCGCGCTACCATGGGATTCAAACAGCCCGGTTCTTCCGTCAAGCCTGTCCTGTCATACGCGCTCGCATTTGAATATCTCGGTTACTCCATGAACGAAGTGCTGATGGACAGACCGATCACATATCCGCATGAAAAGAGAGTTCTGGTCAACGCGACCGGCAACTACAGAGGCGATATCGAGATCAAGGATGCCCTGGCATATTCACTGAATATCCCGGCGATCCTCACTCTCGGCAAAGTACAGGATGCCATCGGCGGCGACAGGATCGCCAGCTACATGAATGCGATCGGTTATTCCAGGGTCACCGCGGAGAACTTCCACCTGTCGTTCGCAATCGGCGGTACATGGTTCGAAACGACCGTCAAGGAAATGGCCGGCGCGCATGGTATGATCATCAACCGCGGTATCTACAATGAACCGCATACGATCCGGAAAACCGTTCTGTCGGACGGTTCCGAATACTATCCGGAAAACCAGAACAGAAAAGTACTGAGCAGCGGAAGCGCGTATCTCGTATCCCAGCTCATGAAGAACAATGTCGACGGTTACGGCTTCGGCAACGTGAACTGGATGCAGGTCCTGAGAAGAGATTATCCGGTCTACGCCAAGACAGGTACATCCGACTGGGGCTCCGACGGTATCCAGTACGGCATCCCTTCCGGTGCCATGAAAGATAAGTGGATGATCTCATCCACCAGCAAATATACCAATGCCGTGTGGGTCGGTTATGACATGGCGATCGCCGGTCAGGGAACGTACTTCAACGATTACAAACAGAACCTGAATATTCCCGGACAGATCAACAAGCTCCTGCTGGATATTGAAGATACCGTTCTGACATCCCCTCCGATGGGTGTTGAAGAGCCGGAAGATATTGAAAACGTAACTTATGTATACGGTACATATCCGCATGTACGTCCGGAAGAATGGATCGACGGAAGTGCCTATATCACATCCCAGGTCTCCAAGGCAGGTCTTGAAGCACAGCCTCTGGTAAGCTCTGAGGAATACCGTCAGTATGTTGCCAATGAAGCTGCAAAGAACACAGGCAGCTTCGGTATCTCGGCAACCTATGACCAGTACAACACACTCAGGATCACCTGGTCCGGTGCCGGTGATGCCTATTGTACCGGCGGTTCAAGAAACATCTCCCTGCATGACCAGTGGGGCAATGACATCGACGCATGGGGCGCATGTCTGGTGGATCTGGGCTGGCTCGTCGGATACAGCGGCGGCAGCGGATACTGGGCGACCGTATACTGTGATGACGGATATGCCGGTGAAGCATACAGTGATACAAACTACTTTGAGGGCTGGGTAGCAGACCTCTGGGGCAACGTCAAGGTGTGCGGCGGGTATACCGCGGCAGACGGCAGCTACAAGAACGCCTGCGCAGTCGCAAGACCGATCACAGTCGACTGGTAATCAGAATTACTGCAGAATCAAATATTCTGCAGTTTTCTTTTTGCGCGGTTTATAATAATTGCAGGTAACCATATGACCGAGCCGGTAAACATTTATACATTATCGAGGATCAGGGAAGAATATGCTTTTCATATTATCAAACGGCACCAGTCGCATAAGACTTCCGGAGCCGTTACAAGATATCATGAGATCGAATCGCTGCGTTTCCTGGTCAATGCACTGGTGGAAAACGGTGTAGAAGTCAGTGAACTGGACGGTTTTTTCTTCGGCTATCATATCCCCCGCATCGGAAAGGAATTCGATCTCCTGAAATTCACGGATTCAACATGCCTGAATATCGAGCTCAAGTCCCAGAATGTTTCTGCCCGGCAGATCCGGGAACAGCTGGAAAAGAATGATTATTATCTCTCCCGCCTGGGGAAAGAATGCATGCTGTTTACGGTCGAAACGAATACGATGAAATGCTGGACGCTGAACAACGGGTGTCTGCAGGAAGCCTCGCTCAGTGAGGTCGTTTACGCTGTCCATGCCTGCTTTACAGACTATATATCCAGGATCGATGACCTGTTCAAGGCTTCCCTGTATCTGGTTTCACCGCTGATCACACCGGAGCTCTTTATCAGGAACGAATACTTCCTGACGCCTGCCCAGGAACAGATCAAAAACAAGATCCTGAAGAACCTTTCCTTTCACTGTCACTGCATCGACGGCAGATCGGGAACCGGCAAAACACTGCTCCTGTATGATCTGGCTGTCACCTTTGCACAGACAGATGAAGTGCTGCTCGTGCATTACGGAAAACTGTCGGACGAACACAGGCAGATCATGAAAGCCTTTGACCGTCTTACCATATGTTCCAGTGAAGAAGACATGCCTGACCTGTCTGCTTACAGGTATGTGCTGATCGATGAAGCGCACAGGATCACGCCTGCGCTGTTTGATCATGTCCT
>JAFOMZ010000283.1 GCA_017421125.1 Solobacterium sp. | reverse complement strand
GAAAGCAGAAAACCTGACGACGATGAATGACCTGCTCTGCTTCGATCTTGAACTTCATAAGGGCGAGATCCTCGGCATCGGCGGTCTGTCGGAGTGCGGTATGCATACACTGGGAAGAGCGCTGTACGGTCTGGAAGACATTATTACCGGCAGCGTTACCCTGATGGAAAACGGTACAAAGATCACAACACCGGAAATTGCATTCAATAACCGGATGGGTTATGTATCAAAGAACAGAGACCTGGAATCACTGGTCCTGAACGGATCGATTGCGGTCAACATCCAGTCCACCGGATACAAAGCGAACCGCGGTCTCGGATTCTTTATCTCAGATAAGAAAGAAAGAGATTACGCACAGCTGCAGATCGACAATCTGGCGATCAAATGCAACGACATGTTCCAGCCGGTCAGCGCAATGTCAGGCGGAAACAAGCAGAAGGTCGTCTTCGGCAAGTGGCTGGCAGCGAACGCGGAGGTCCTGATCCTGGACTGCCCGACACGAGGCGTTGACATCGGTGTCAAGGCTTCGATGTACAAACTGATCAATGACATGAAAAAAGCAGGAAAATCGATCATCCTGATCTCGGAAGAACTTCCTGAGCTCTGCGGTATGGCAGACAGGCTGCTGATCATGAAAGACGGCAAGGTCACAGGAGAATTCCTGAGACCGGACGGCTTCGACAATACAGAACTGATCGACTGCATGATCTGAGAAGGAGGGAATAACGATGACAGTTAAAGATATATCAAATGAAGAACGTGCACCCAAGCTGACGCTTGGTGACCGTATCAACATCATCAAAAACCACCGCTTCTTCCCGATCATCTTCCCGCTGGCAATGCTGGTAGTACTCTTCTTCCTCTTCGTTGCACTGACCGGGGGAAGGTTCCTCAGCACAACGGTGATCAAAGGCATCTTCAACCAGTCCCTGATCATCGGAACGCTGGCAACCGGCGCAGCATTCATCTACACGACCGGTAACATTGACTTCTCGATCGGAAGTGTCATGGGTCTGGCCTGTGTCATCGGCGCAATGGTGTATCAGACATCCGGCAGTATGACGGCCCTGATCATTGTTACACTGATCTCAGGCATCCTGCTGATGATGGTCAACTGCACGATGGGTGTGGTCTTCCATATCATGCCGGCAATGGTCGCGATCGTTGCCCAGTCGATCTACAGCGCGCTGTGCCAGACACTTGTCGGAGCCACACCTCTGAAAGTGGACTTCAAAACATGCCAGTCGCTGGAAGGCAGCCTCAGATATATCCTGTTTGCGGTATACTTCATAGCATGCCTGATCCTGTATCACAGAACAGCGATTGGCCGCAAGCTCCGCTTCATCGGCGGCAACGAAAACTGCGCGGTACAGACAGGCATCAACAAAACAAAAACGCTCTATCTGTCCTTCCTGTTCGCAGGCATCGGCGTCGGCATCGCAGGCGTCTTCCAGACACTCAGAACAGCGAACGTCGCACAGAACGTCGGAAACGGCATGGGCATGAACGTCATGCTGGCAACGGTCCTGGGCGGTATGTCGATCTTCGGCGGCACGAAATCAAACTGCTACGCAGGCCTGATCGGTGCCATCACAGTAACGATCCTCGACAAGGGACTTCTCATGCTGGGTGTTTCTTCCACAATGATCCAGGGTGTCCGCGGTATCATCTTCCTGCTTCTGGTATTCCTGAACAGCGAGCGTCCCAAGACACTTCCTTCCAGACAGCAGTTCTGAATTAAGAAACAAATGGTGAACATCATTATTGATAAAAGGAGAAAGAAAATGTCACTGAAAAATCTGATGAAAAAAGCAGCAACCTTTACCCTGGCAGCTTCCATGCTGGCAGCCTGCAGCGGCGGCGCACCCGCTTCCGAAGGATCTTCATCCGGCGGATCTGAAGGCGGCGATTCCGGAAAGAGCCATAAGATCGCAATACTCGAAGTCCAGCTGAATGACGAAAGCACAAACAGAGCTGAATACTTCAAAAATTACATCGGTCCGGAATACAACGTTGAATTCATGTTCTCCGAAGCAATCCAGGACCTGGACGCAGCGCTGTCCTTCCTCGAGAATGCTGCAGACGCAGGATGCGAAGCAGTGATCAACTACTATCCGATCGGCGCAAACACCGAACAGCTTGTTCAGAAAGCAGCAGAACTCGGCATGGTATTCACGGAAAACGGCGGACGCAACAAAGACAATGACGATACATACAAAGCAGCTTACGACAACTTCTCTGGCGGATTCATGGCAGACCAGCCGGATACAGGACGTCTGTTCAAGGAATGGATGGAAGCGAACATTGATACATCCGAAGAACACGGCTATCTGATCGCTACAGGTATGGCATATCAGGGAAATGCGCAGCAGACTGAGATCTCTTCCAACATGCTGGCAGCTCTGGAAGAACTGTACGGCCTGAAGTTTGACCTGACAAAAGAAGAACTCTACCAGTCCTCTTCACCGATCGAAGGCACAAACGACAAGGGTATCGCCGTATACTGCTATCCCGGCGGACCTAACCAGAACGGCTGGCTCGAAGGCTTCACAGCAGCTCTGCAGACAGGCAATTATGACTATATCCTGACTTCCCCGAACGTCATCGGAAATGTCGGTACAGCGATCAGCGAACTTGAAACAGCGATGAACAAAGACTTCACATGGATCGGCTTCGGAACATTCGGCGACGCGCTGAAGACAGCGATCGGCACAAAGGATTCCTTCGGCAACCAGACACTCTCCATGTCCACAGTCAAGTTCACATCCATCGTATCCGCAATGGCATTCGCGAAAGTATACAACACGCTGACAGGACATCATGATGTCAATCTCACAAACGGTGAAACATCCGTCAACCTGTTCCGCATGAACGCAGTTACGACTCCGGAACAGCTGGAAGAAATGTCTACATGGGACCAGCCCGGCAAGTGGGTAGCAGATATCGACTTCGTCAACTCCCTGATCACAGAAAGAGGCGGCGCTGCAACAAATGAAGATTTCCAGAGCAATATCTACAAATATGACTTCGATGCGATCTCCGCAAAGATGAAGTAATAACAAAGCAGAAGAAACAGAAAAATCAGACTGAATAATGTCAGTGATGAGGAGGAATGATTATGAACAGCAATACGAAAGATACACTGATCCATCTGGCGAAGGCAATTGCAGTACCGCTGGTGGTATGGGCAATCATGGAACTGATTGACAGAAGCACCGTAGGTATGGGAGTCATCAACAATGCGGCAGATTTCAAAACACTGTTCCGTAATCTGATCTCATCACTGGCGTTTGCCCTGGCGATCAGCACGAACCTGCAGTGCGGCAGAATGGACCTCTCGATGGGTGCCCAGATGTACGCAGGCGTGATCTTCGGCGGCAACATCGCCCTGATGCTCGGACTGAACGGCATCGGTATCCTGATCCTTTCAATGGTCGTCGGCGGCCTGTGCGGACTCCTGATCGGTGTGATCTTCGTCAATCTGAGGATCCTGCCGATGGTGCTCGGCTTAGGTATGACACTGGTATTCGAGTGTATCTGCTTCGCAATCAACAACCAGCAGGGTGTCATCTTCTTCGGCCAGCCCGGCGTTGAAGTACTGTCCAATATCACATTCATCATCGTCGTCACAGCGCTGATCGTCCTGGTATCCCACTACCTGTTCCAGTTCTCAAGATTCGGATTCCGCTACAGAGCGATCCAGGGCAGCCAGAAACTGGCATCAGATGCAGGCATCAACATCTACACAAACTGCATTCTCAGCTACATCATCGCAGGAGTTCTCGTAGCCTGTGCGGGTGTATTCACAACAGCCTACAGCGGAAGCCTCGCTCCGGTACTGGGCATGAGCTCCAATGGACAGGTCTTCTCAAACATGTTCCCGATGGTGATCGGCGCATGGATCGGCGGAATGTGCGACAACCGTGAGATCGGTGTCCTGATGGGCGCTGTATCCGTAAACCTGCTCACTATGGGTCTGGCAAAGCTCGGACTTGCAGGCTCGATGCAGAATGTCATCATCTACGGACTGTTCCTGCTCTTCATGATCTATAACACCAACAAACACAAGATCGCTTATGCAAAGGCAAGAAAAGCAAGACTTGCACTTGCCCAGAAAGCGATGGCTGAAAAAGCAGCTGCATAATCAAAACCCCCTCCATTCAACACATCAGACAGCCTTCCGCGAAAGAGAACAGACGGGGAGGCTGTTTTCCGTAAAAGAGTATAAGAGGAGAAAACCAGTATGAAAGCAGTCATGGTAATGTTCGATTCCCTCCGGCGCATGGATCTTCCCTGCTATGGAGGAAAAGAGATCGAACTGCCGAACTTCAGACGTCTGGCACAGCATACAGCAGTATTTGACAACAGCTATGTATGTTCCATGCCATGCATGCCCGCCAGAAGAGAGATCCATACCGGCAGGGCAAACTTCCTGCACAGGAGCTGGGGACCGCTGGAACCATTCGATGATTCCATGCCGGAGATCCTGAAGCAGAACGGTATATACACAAGGATCGTGACCGACCATAACCACTATGTGGAAGACGGCGGTGCGACCTACCTGACCCGCTACAATACATGGGAATGCAACAGGGGACAGGAAGGTGATCCCTGGCAGGCAAGTGCCGGACCGCTTCCGGTATCCACCCACAGCAATCCCATTTCCGAAAACGCTCCGGAAGCATTCAAGAAGATGCATTCAAAAATGCACGGACAGGACATGCTGAACAGAGCCAGCTATCACTTTGTTTCCGACTATCCCCAGGCCAGGACATTTGCCCAGGGCGTTGATTTCATCAACAGGAATTATCAGTATGACAACTGGTATATTCAGATCGAAACCTTTGATCCGCATGAACCGTTCGACACACCGGATTCCTATATCAGCAGGATCTGTGATCCCGATACCATCGGGGAACTCGACTGGCCGCCATACGCTCCGGTAACGGAAACAGAAGAAGAGATCCGCTCCTTCCGCATGCACTATCTTGCGCTGCTGGGATTCTGTGATGATTCTCTCGGGAAAGTACTGGACTGCTTTGACAAATATGATCTCTGGAAAGATACGATGCTGATCGTCAACACAGACCACGGCTATATGCTGGGTGAACATGACTGGTGGTCCAAAGGCTCCATGCCCGACTATCAGGAAGTCATGCATACACCGCTGTACATCTGGGATCCCAGATCACAGGCCCGGAATGAGCACCGTCTGGCACTGGTGCAGACGATCGACCTGGCTCCCACGATCCTGGACTTCTTCGGCGTGGATGTACCGAAGGATATGATCGGAAGACCGCTCGGAAAGACAGTGGAATGCGATGA
Organism: Solobacterium sp.; assembly: GCA_017421125.1. Taxonomy (GTDB): domain Bacteria; phylum Bacillota_I; class Bacilli_A; order Erysipelotrichales; family Erysipelotrichaceae; genus Bulleidia. Next base: position 355 of record JAFOMZ010000283.1, on the reverse strand, counting down.
GGCAGTCCGTGAATACGCGCTGTTCGGTTATCACGGCGGCACGTTGAATGTTACCGACGGCAGATACAAGCTCATGCTTGCCGCTAAGAAAGACGCTCCGCAGGGATATGACTATACGCTGATGCCGACCCATATGAGGGCAAGATTCAGCGTACAGGAGCTGCAGAAGGCAGAATGGAGAGAACCGTTCAGCTTTACTAAGGGCTGCAATGTCATCGCTGTCCCGACACCGAACAAATACCCGGCAGGCAGTGTCCTCAGACCCGGCTGTGAACTGCTGTTCGATCTGGAAAACGATCCGGAAGAAATGCATCCGATCAATGATGAAGCGGTCACAAAGCGCCTGAAGCAGGCG
>JAFOMZ010000033.1 GCA_017421125.1 Solobacterium sp. | reverse complement strand
TGTCCGGAACCTGTGATCAGACCCTGCAGATACCGCAGTGATGCGAACCTGATCGGGGCATTATACAGATTCTTCGAGCAGTACGGTCAGAATGGCTGACTTGTACTCGGCGGATGAGTTGTATAAAATAATGCTAACCAGTCAGAACTGGTTATAGTAGGTGAAAAGAAATGAACAATCGACTTCCTGAAAAATTAACAGCAGTGCGCAAGCACTTTGGTTATGCTCAGGCTGATGTTGCGTCGAAGCTGAATGTTTCTGTTGCAGAGTATATGAGCTGGGAGAACGGCGGAATGATCTGCCGGATCGAACAGCTACGCAAACTTTCGCAGCTGTATTCTATTCCGATCGTGGACTTTCTGGATAATACCAGAGAGCTCCGGATGCCTAGAGAAGATCAGATATATCATAGTGTTCAGATCCCTTTCCAGAATCTGAACCGTCCTGCTTCCGAGGAAACACTGGAAGAGGATATTGCGGATAACATTCTGCCGATCGCATCTGTGATGCCTGAACCGGTACCGGTTCCTGCGCCGCAGACAGTTTATCCGGTATCTGATGGCGGAACGCTGGATATCAGCCGTCCGGCTGTTACCGGAACGATCCAGTTCGGTACGGAAGCTATCACAGATCCCGTTCCGGAAAAAACAGATGAATATGAACCTGAAAGATACGATGAAGAAGAACCTTCACCGATGAAAAAGAGGATCCTGATCGGCATCGCGGCATTCTGTGCGCTGTTGATGCTGTTTGGCATCGGCCGTATGTTCGGCGGAAACGGTGAAGAAGATGACGGTCATATCACCGTCAGGATCAGTGATGTCAACCGTCTTGCGCTGGGCAGGACGTTCTCGGCATTTATTGATGATGACGGCAGGATCACATCCATGGGAAACCTTGATATCAGTCAGTATACCGATCTTGTACAGATCAGCGCAGCCAACAGCTGGCTGGCCGGACTGAAAAATGACGGAACGGTCATGCTTGCGGGCTCCAGTTCCTATACGGCAGCCAAGACATGGACGAATATCACGATGATCGCAGCAGCGGACACGCATATTGCCGGTCTGCAGGATGACGGAAAAGTGATCTGCACCGGAAGCGATACGGCATGCAAGGTCGACGAATGGGACAATATCAAATATGTATATGCCGGCAACGGATATACGATCGGACAGAAGAAAAACGGCAGTCTGGTCGTTTCGGGCAATATTTCCTGCGCTTCTGCGCTTGAGGCACTGTCTAATGTCAGGTCTCTCAGCGCATCTGACAGCTATGTGACAGTCGTTGATGACAAAGGAGGAGTGACCTGCTACGCAACAGGTTCGGCATCCTCACTGAATACGGCATCCTGGTCAGGCATGACGAGTGCTGTGGCAGGCTCAGGCTTTGCGGCAGGACTGACGTCTGAGGGAAAGATCACGACAGCTTCTACAGATGATGCCTTCTCCAAGCAGGCAGCGGCATTGGATCATGTCCGCTATATCGCCGCAAGAGGCGGTACACTGGTCGCTGTCAATTACAACGGCGATATCATCGGTGCGGGTGACAATACCAATAAGGTATATGGAACAGCCACCGAAACACCCGAGCCTTCGGAAGGAACCGCGAAGCTGGATAAAGTCACAAATGTCACGTTTGAGACAGGCAAAGAAAACGTATCGATCAAATGGGATAAGGTCGCTGATGCCAAGTACTATATGATCAAGGTCAACACGATACCTGAGACATCCCTGCGTTCCGCAAAGAATTCCACCAGCATTCCAACGAAAAACCTGAAGAACGGAACAGTATACAAAGTTACACTGACTGCATACGGGGACTCGGAGGAAGAAAGCAGTGAACCGACGGTTCTGGAGTTCAGATATGAGGCAGCACCCGTAAAACTGGCTGCCCCGACAAACCTGACAGCTTCCTCTACCGAGGATACATGGGACCTGAGCTGGGATGCTGTTGCGGACGCAAAAGAATACATTATTTCAGTCAATACAGACCCGGCCACAAAGATGACGTCTACCCGGAACACCTGTTCCATACCGGCATCTTCTTTGAAGAACGGTTCAACATATAAGGTCACTGTCATTGCTTCAGACGGCAGGAACGACGCGAACAACAGTGATCCGCTGACCGCTAAACTGAAGTATTCTGCAGCGGCAGTACAGCTTGATACACCGGCAAATATCACAGCTGAGACCGGTGAGAATAAGTGGATCATCACGTGGGATAAGGTCGCGCATGCGGATTCATATAAGGTAACGGTCGGTTCCGATACGCAGTCACTGCTCGTAACGACGAACCGTGCCGAGTATATCGGAAGTCTGAATGACGGCGAAGAATACGAAGTGCGTGTTACGGCACTGCCTAAGAGCGGATCCGATGCTTATGAAGCAAGTGAGACCGGAGTTGCAAGACTGACATACGGTGCATATCAGTACAAAGTGACCGTGAAGTTCACCGGAGCCCAGACCAATACAGCAGAGCTGTATCTGAAAAAAGGTACATATGCATATTCCGATGTTCTGACAGAATATCTGACAGACGGAAATATGCTGAGTGATCCTACAAGAACATTTACTGTCAACAGCAACATGGAAGTCAGTGATGTTCAGACGGTCTCCCAGGCTGATGTATGTACTGCGGACGGAAACATCTGGCAGGATGGTGCGTGCAAGACACCGGAACAGGCATGCTCGGATGAAGGAAATGTCTGGAAAGACGGAGCCTGCATCACACCGGAACGTGACTGCCTGGAAAACGGCGGGACATGGTCTGACGGTGCCTGCAAGTCAGAGCAGCAGATC
>JAFOMZ010000282.1 GCA_017421125.1 Solobacterium sp. | reverse complement strand
GGCGATACATGCTTGAAGCTTGCTGCGGAAGGAAGGCCTGTAGCGGCTTTCAGTTCCTTGACGAGCTGCCAGCTGTTCAGGGCATCCATGAAGTTGATATAACCGGGACGTCCGTTGAGTACCGTAACGGGAAGTTCTCCCTCTTCCATGAAGATCCTTGAAGGTTTCTGATTGGGGTTGCACCCGTATTTAAGCTGAATTTCCTTTGCCATACTGTTATCTCCTCTTACTTATTGCGGTTGATGATCTCTGTTGTTGTTTCGCCTGTTTCCAGATCGATCGATCTGACGAACAGGGATACGCGGTTATCATGGTTCAGTGCTTCCCACAGGTTTTCACCGAACGATTCAAACGGTTCTTTTGCAACGGTATAGCGGACAGGCTCTCCCTTGAAGGAAGGGATCGGGCTTCCGTTTGTTTCATATGTATGGATGATGCGGCCTTCTCCGGCAGGCATTTCATCATAGTCAAAGAACTGTCTCTGAACATGCGCGTCGCTTCCGTCAGCGCTCTTCAGAATGGAAAAGCTGACTTTTGCGCCTGTTACAACAGCTGAGATACGCGGTGTCCAGTTGGGCTCATCCGGTTCGAATGTTCTTGTTCTGAGCGCATCTTCGAAGCTCTTTCCTTCTTTGAGGTAGTCATATACGGTATCTGTCTGGTTGCCGTTTGTGACGATCGTTGTTCCGTCCAGTACACGTACCGGCGCATAGATGATCAGTGAAGGATCCTTCATCTTTGAAGCATCGAAAGCTTCCGTTCTCAGGCCGTCTCCGTCCTCGACAAAGATCCTGTTGCGGGAGTTTTCGCTTCTTCCCATGATGAAATATCCGATTCTGATTTTTCTGCCGCACGGTGTGCGTCCGATGGCGATGCCTCTGCCGGGATATTCATTTCCTGACAGATACTCATAAAGATCAACTGCTTTCATATGTTCTCCTCCTGATCCAAAGCTTCACTCAGCTGTTTCATGGCCTGCGGCAGCAGGATCCATTCAGCCTGTTCCATAATTCTCTTCTGCAGTATTTCGGGTGTATCTCCGTCTTTGACCTCCACTGCCTTCTGCAGCAGGATCCTTCCGCCGTCCGGGATCTCGTTGACAAAGTGGACGGTAGCGCCTGATACCTTGACGCCCTTGGCAAGGGCTGCTTCATGTACCTTCAGGCCATAGAATCCTTTCCCGCAGAATGACGGGATCAGTGACGGGTGGACATTGATGATGCGTTCCGGATATGCCTGTATCACTTCCGGGCCGAGGATGCTCAGGAAGCCTGCCAGGATCACCAGATCGATCCTGTTTTCCTGCAGCGTCACCGTGACCGCGTGGTCAAACGCTTCCTGTGATTCATAATCTTTTCTTCTGACGACGGCAGTGGGAATATCTGCCTGACGGGCTCTTTCCAGGGCATATGCCTTATTGTTGGAAGCCAGCACGAGGCTGATCTTTCCGTGCGGATTGTTTCCGGCTTTTTCATAATCGATCAGCGCCTGCAGGTTCGTTCCCCCGCCGCTGACCAGTACCGCGATCCGGATCATACGTTCTCCTTGAAGACGACCGAATGATCGCCTGCTTCCATATGTCCAATGACGTGTGCTTCCACACCGTTTTCCTTCAGGATGCCAAGCACTGTTTCACAGTCTTCTGCCGATACGTACAATGCCATGCCGACACCCATATTGAATGTATTGAACATGTCATGTTCGCTGATCCCGCCTCTTTCCTGGATCAGGCGGAAGATCGGAAGAACGTTCCATGAACCTTTTTCAATGACAGCGTTCAGGTGTTCCCCGAAGGCACGCGGCAGGTTTTCCTGGAAGCCGCCGCCTGTGATATGCGCGATCGCATGTACATTGACCTTCTTCAGGACTTCAAGCACGGGCTTCACATAGATCTTTGTCGGTGTGAGCAGGACTTCTCCGAGCGGTCTGCCCAGTTCCTCCGTACAGCTGTCCAGGACGCCGGGTGCTTCGACATCGAAGACCTTGCGCACCAGTGAGAATCCGTTGGAATGGACGCCGCTTGAGGCAAGTCCGATGATCACATCGCCTTCCCTGACATTGGCAGGATCCAGGATATTCTTCTGATCCACGATGCCTACCGCAAATCCGGCAAGGTCATATTCATCCTCCGGCATCAGACCGGGATGTTCGGCTGTTTCACCGCCGATCAGCGCGCAGCCTGACTGCACGCAGCCTTCCGCGACACCGCCGACGATCGCAGCGATCTTTTCCGGAATGTTCTTTCCGCAGGCAATGTAGTCCAGGAAGAACATCGGTGCTCCGCCTGTACAGATAATGTCATTCACGCACATGGCAACGCAGTCGATGCCGACCGTGTCATGCTTGTCCAGCAGGAATGCCAGCTTGACCTTTGTGCCGACACCGTCCGTACCGGATACCAGGACAGGATGTTCCATGCCGGCAAATCCCGGTGAGAACAGTCCGCCGAAGCCGCCGATGCCTTCCATGACACCGGGAACGGCAGTCCTTGAGACATGTTCCTTCATCAGCTGTACTGCTTTATAACCGGCAGTGACATCGACGCCGGCAGCTTTATAGCTTTCACTGTAACTTTTTTCCATCAGCTGTTTCCTTTCAGTTTTTCCTGCAGCGCTGCATCCTTTGCCAGGACGCCTGCTGTCATTGCTGTGCGTTCAGCCTTCAGACGGCTGCTCAGTTCCGGGTCAGAGACTGCCAGTATCTGTGCTGCCAGCCAGGCGGCATTCTTTGCGCCGTCGATCGCTACCGTTGCGACGGGAATGCCCGGAGGCATCATGACCGTTGCCAGAAGCGCGTCTGTTCCTTCCAGAACAGCGGACTTCAGGGGAACGCCGATCACAGGCAGTGTTGTGTGCGCAGCCAGTACGCCGGCAAGCGCTGCTGCCATTCCTGCACCGGCAATGATCGCGCCGAATCCGTTTTCAACGGCATGTGACGCGAATTCCGCTGCCTGTACAGGGGTGCGGTGAGCACTGTATACATGTACCTCGTATCCGATGCCCAGATCATCGAGGACTGTCAGTGCTTTGGACATGACAGGGAAATCGCTGTCGCTGCCCATGATTACTCCAACTTTTTTCATAAGCCTCCTTAACGCGTATCAAAAAAGCCCGGGTTCCGAAAAATCCAGGCATAGTGATTCAGTGTGTGTTTTCGCAGACTGCAGGCTGAAAACAATATCTTCGTTCAGGACTCTTGCATGAAGCACGCAGATCATTTCAACCATGAACGCTCCTTTCAGGTCTGCAGACCTTTGAGATGCAAATATAGTAGCGGAACAGGCATCGTTTGTAAAGACAGGAAATCAATTACACTGTTCTCTGTGAGCAGATCCTGCATCCCGGATCCCGGAAGAATCTTCCATTTTTCAGGACACATGACATGCGACACATGAAGTTTAACATAAACGCCCTGTTCTGTCCTGACTATCACCCGGGCTGCAGGCAGATTTTCATCTGTTTTTCACACAGGTATGATCGTTTACGCCAGCAGCGGAAGGATATAAGTGACCCAGAGAAATGACAGCGGCATGACAAGGATCATTGCCGGGATCATATCCGCCGTGGGGAACATTTTCAGCTGCAGGATGCGGAAGCCGCTGGCGATCATGATAAATCCGCCGCAGGCTTTGAAGTCATTGATCATGGCAGGTGTGGTCAGCGGCAGGATATAGCCTGCCAGGACGAACAGGATCATCATGATGATGAACTGGGGCACCGCGATCAGGCTGACTGTTTTTTTCAGCGAGCAGGCAAAGATCATGGCTGTAAAGAAATCAAGGATGCTCTTGGCGATCAGGATGGAATGATCACCGCTCATGCCGGATACGATCGAGCCGTAGATGCCTGTGCCGCTTGCGCAGAACAGCACGATCACTGTGACCAGCTGATCGGAGCTTCCTCCTTCCGCATGGAACAGCTTCTGCATGCCGGCAGCTGCTTTTGTGATCGCTTCACCAAGATGGAAACACAGGCCCAGCAGTGTTCCTATGACCAGAGCCAGTATGACCGCCGGCATATTCTGCATCAGGACCACGCTTGATACGCCCATACCCATGGACGCAAGTCCGAATATCATATTCAGGTTCACTTTCACTGTATCGCTGAGCAGGTCGGACGCGCTGCTTCCGATCAGTCCTCCTACAACTACAGCAAGACAGTTTACGATTATTCCTATCGGCATATCTTCTTCCCCCTAACTTCAGATATTTTAGCAGTATCGAGATCAAAACTGCATGTCACATTTTTACCGGATCAACTGTCATTTCCGGATATTGAGCATCACTTCGCCATACCTTGTGATCGGCTTGACGCCTTTTGTCCTGCAGGAAAACACTGCGGCCAGGCAGCCGGGAACGCAGACATCTTCCGCGACCGTGAACGACGCCCTCAGGCTGCGGGGTCCACGGATCTCAGGAAGTTCTGCCGCGCTGCAGGAACAGCCGGGCACATAGAAGCTCCATTCCGTTTCCAGGCCTCGTCCGTCACGGTCTTCCGTTTCCGCCGACAGGATGACTGTTTCGCCGGGTGAGACCGTACAGTCATTTGTCAGTACGCGCACGAGCGGCGGATGATCGCAGGCTTCGTACGGTCTGACGCACCAGTCAGCTCTTGCGGCCCATTCGCTCTGGAACGCCGGAAGGAACGGATTGTACGTTTCTTTCTTTTCCAGCGTTTCCCCGTCCGGATACAGCCTGCCGGCAAGGCTTCCGAACCTGCCGTCTTCAAGTCCCCTGAGACCATGCGGAAGTACCGGAACGACTGTTGTGCTGTCTCCCTCACCGATCCAGTCATATTGGTCGAAATGATATGCGGGCATGCTGTCCCAGCCCCAGTCCAGAACGGTGATCAGACCGTACTGGCGGTTTTCCGGTTCGCCGTATATCCTTGTTCCATCCGCGAACAGGATCGTTTTTTCCATCAGAGGTCCGTGTCCGAATTTGATGTTTTCCTTCAGCCATGGTGCCCGGAATGTATGGACAGCGTCTTCCTGGGCAAACTTTGCCGCAAGGAATCCGGCATGTATGAACTCCGTTCTCAGCATCCTGAGTTCCGGGAACAGCTGTTTGCCGTGATCCAGCCAGCTGTTGTCCTGCCCGAATCCGTCCGCTACACCGAGTATGCAGACCTTTTTGTAAACCTTGCTGAGGATCGGTTCCCAGCAGGCAGTACCGGCATAGTGTTCATGGATCGACATCAGTGCCCGGACGATCGTATTCATGCCTCCCCAGGACAGCAGGTACAGTGTCCGTTCATCATCATCCAGAATGACCTGTTCGATAAATGCAGAACCCTCTGTTTCTTCCCTCACATCCCCTTCAAACGCGATGTTTCCTGTTTTTGTAATACTCAGCTGGTATTCCGGGGACGGAAAATCCGGGGAATGCCTGAGCAGATTCGGGTATACTGCCGCATATTCGTTCTTCCAGAGCGATTCGATCCATCCCTCTTCAAACGGACGGTACGACCTGAGGTTCACCGCCTCGGGATCGGGATGGGGATATCCCGCGTGTCCGGAATATGCCAGTTCCCCGCCGCAGGAATAGTGCGGCGTGACTTCACCGAGCGTATGGATCCCGTCACCGTTGAAATGGTATTTGGAAGCTGTATAAACAAACCCCGCAGGATCGATCTCGTCAAGATGCAGGGCAAGATGGATCATGGAATTCATGTCATCGCATTCCATGTCTGTCGTGATCAATATACGGGGTTTATTCATTGTAATTCTCCTCAGACGAGCAGTCTGACTTTGATCATGCCGGGGATCGCGTTCAGTTCATCGATCGTGTGCTGTTCGATGTGTGAGTTGACATCAAAGATGGAGTACGCGAAGTCTCCCATTGATTTGTTTGTCATGTTTTCGATGTTGATGCCTTCCGTGGCAAACAACGGCATGATATTTGCCAGCATGCCGGGTTTGTTCTCATGGATCAGGCACAGTCTGGCTGTACCGGTACGCTCCAGGAATACATTGGGCATGTTGACAGCATTGCGGATATTTCCGTTTCTCAGATAATCATCCATCTGGGCAGCTGCCATCCTTGCACAGTTGCTTTCCGCTTCGATCGTCGTTCCGCCCAGGTGCGGTGTGAGGATCGTGTTCGGGGCATGGATCAGCCGTTCTGTCGGGAAGTCGGCGACATACCTGGATACCTTTCCGCTTTCCAGCGCGGCAATGATGGCATCTTCGTCAACGACCTCGCCTCTTGCGTAGTTGATGATGCGTACGCCGTCCTTCATCTTCGCGATGCGTTCCGCGTTGATCAGTCCTACGGTATCGTTCTTGAGCGGTACATGCAGGGTAATATAATCGCATTCCTGCAGGAGTTCATCCAGGCTGGATGCACGTTCTACATGTCTGGATACCTTCCATGCGGCATCGACCGACAGGAAGGGATCATATCCGAACACCTTCATTTCAAGGTTCAGCGCGACATTGGCGACCATACTGCCGACGTTGCCGGTACCGATGACACCCAGTGTTTTGCCGGCGTATTCCGGTCCGGCGAACTGCTTCTTGACCTTTTCCATCCGCTCTTCAACAGGTCCTTCGCTTCCGTCGTATGTGTAGACCCATTTCATGCCGTCAAAGATATCGCGGCTTGCCATGGACATGGCAAACAGGAACAGTTCCTTGACACCATTGGCGTTGCCGCCGGGTGTATTAAATACGACGATGCCCTTCCTGATGCATTCATCGACCGGGATCGTATTGTATCCGATGCCTGCCCTGCCGATGCAGAGCAGTTCCGGATTGAACGGATAATGATGCAGGTCCGACGCGCGCACAAACAGTGCATGCGGTGCTTCCACATCATCACCGATCGTATACATCGGTTCTTTCAGGATCTCTTTCGCAGAATCGGAAATATTATTCAGTGTTTTTACACGGTACATAGCAGTTATTCCCCCAGAAGTTTTTTCTCAAATGACTCCATAAATCCGCAGAGCTGCTTCACTCCTTCCGGATCCATTGCGTTGTAGATCGAAGCTCTCATCCCGCCGCTCAGGCGGTGTCCCTTCAGATTGACGAAGCCTGCTTCGGCGGCTTCCTTCACAAACCTGGCGTCGATCTCAGGATCGTCTGTCCTGAATGTGACGTTCATGCCGGAACGTGCGGACTTTTCGGCATGTCCATGGAACAGCTTTGATTCATCGATGACATGGTACAGCATGGCGGAACGCTCATTCCGGAGCTTCTCCATGCCTTCCACGCCGCCCTGTTCCTCCATCCAGTCCATGACGAGCGACAGGATGTAGATGTTCCAGCACGGCGGTGTATTGAACATCGACTGCTTGTCGATCATCCTCCGATACGACAGCATCAACGGCGTATATTCTTTTTCACACAGGATCAGGTCATCCCTGATGATCACGACCGTCAGTCCGGCCGGCGCCATATTTTTCTGCGCGCCTGCGTAGATCAGACCGTATCTGGAAACATCGACCGGTCTGGATGTGATATTGCTCGACATATCGCAGACAAGCGGTACATCGCCGGTATCCGGTACATACTGCCATTCCGTACCGTAGATCGTATTGTTGGCACAGTAATGGAAATAGGAAGCTTCCGGGTCAAGGCAGAGTTCATCCTGTTCCGGGATCACCCGGAAACCCGTATCACTGACATCGGCAGCGATATGGACCTCTCCGTATTTCCCGGCCTCTTTTGCGGCAGACGTCGAAAAATGACCGGTCAGGGCATAATCGGCTTTGCCGGTACGGCCGATCAGGTTCAGCGGCACCATGGAAAACTGCGTGCTTCCGCCGCCCTGGAGAAACAGAATATGATAATTGTCCGGGACACGCATCAGCTTTCTGAACTGTGCCTGCGCATGGTCGAAAATACTCTGAAACATCGCGGAGCGATGGCTCATTTCCATGACCGACATGCCGGAACCGTTCCAGTTCAGCATCTCCGATGCAGCTCTTTTCAGGACTGCTTCCGGCAGTACCGAAGGCCCTGCCGCAAAATTCCATACTCTCTGTTCCATAAGTGCCCCCTTTTATTGCAAAGATATATCACTTTCACGGGTATTTTTCCATACCTGTTTCTGTTTCCATACCTGTTTATCATGCATGGGAATGAAAACCGGATGATGATTTTTCTTTCAGGCAGTCAAAAAAGGATGCGTTTCCGCATCCCCTTATTGTCTGCCAGATTACAGTCTTTCCGCTTTTTCAATATCCAGGAAATACTTGTAGGTATCTACCATCAGTTCCCCGCAGGCTGCTTCATCGCACGCGATGATCGCTGCCGGGTGCAGCTGCAGCGCACTGCATGTCCACTTCTGGGAGACACCGCCTTCGACTGTAGCAGCCAGGGCTCTTGCCTTGTTGTGGCCGGAGATCAGTACCAGTACTTCCTTCGAGTCCGTGACTGTTCCGATACCGACTGACAATGCATGTGTCGGTACCTTGCTCGGATCATTGTCGAAGAACCTGGAGTTGACGATGATCGTGTCTGTGGTCAGGGCTCTTACGCCTGTTCTGCTGGACAGGGATGTGTACGGCTCATTGAATGCCAGGTGTCCGTCTACTCCGATGCCTCCCATGAACAGGTCGATCCCTCCATACGATGCGATCTTTTCTTCGTATCTTGCGCATTCACCTTCCGGATCATCTGTCATTCCGTTCAGGATGTTGATGTTCGCAGGATCCATGTCTGTCAGGTGGTTGAACAGGTTGTCGTGCATGAAGTACCAGTAGCTCTGGTCATGTTCATGCGGCAGTCCGATGTATTCGTCCATGTTGAATGTGACGACGTTCTTGAATGACAGTTCCCCTGCCTGGTTCATTCTCACCAGTTCCTTGTATACGCCGATCGGTGAGCTTCCCGTAGGAAGTCCAAGTACGAACGGTCTGTCTTCTTTGTGGTTACGGATCTTATTGGCAATATAATCTGCTGCCCATTTGCACATCTTGGCATAGTTGTCCTGGATTACGACTCTCATGTTCTTTCAACCTCCGCTTATGCTGTATGTCCTTTTGCTTTGATCACTTCGATGACTGAATCTACGTATTTCTCACAGATCTCGTCTGTATCAGCTTCTACCATGACTCTGATCACAGGCTCTGTTCCGCTCTCTCTCACCAGGATCCTTCCGTTGTCTCCCAGTTCCTCTGCGACCTTCTTCACTGCTGCCTGTACGTCAGGATCATTCTGTGCCTCGGGCTTGCTCTTGACGCGCACGTTCTTCAGTACCTGCGGATAGAATACGACAGGTGCTGCCAGTTCGCTCATCGGCTTTTCCTTCGCAAGCATCACTTCCATCAGCTTCAGCGATGTCAGGATTCCGTCTCCTGTCGTCGCGTACTTCGTGAAGATGATGTGTCCGCTCTGCTCTCCTCCGATACGGTGGCCGTTCTCTACCATGTTCTCGTAAACATACTTGTCTCCGACCTTTGTCTTCTCGTATCCGAT
>JAFOMZ010000281.1 GCA_017421125.1 Solobacterium sp. | reverse complement strand
GGTCAGCAGAGCTGTCCTTGTTGTCGAGGCAGAAGAAGCCTACACGCATGAACTGGAAGGTCGGAGCGTTTGTTCCGGTACGGTTCTCACGTGCATCGAATTCCCTTGCGACATCCTGCATGGACTTCTCGACTTTGACATTGTGCAGGACAGTCAGGCTTTCAGGGTTCAGTGCCTGCAGGAAGTCCTTGTCCGGTCCGTCCGGGTTCGGGTCTGTAAACAGGTTGTCATACAGACGTACTTCCGCATCCAGGCAGTTCTCGGAGTCTACCCAGTGAATGGTAGCACCCTTGACCTTGCGTCCGTCAGCAGGGTTGCCGCCCTTGGAAGCAGGATCGTATTCGCAGAGCACTTCAACGACTTTGCCGTTCTCATCCTTGACACAGCCTGTGCATGTTACAAGGTACGCACCCTTGAGTCTGACTTCGTTTCCGGGATACATTCTCTTGTACTTCGGGATCGGTTCTTCCAGGAAGTCATCTTCTTCGATCCAGAGATGACGGCTGAATGTGATCGTATGTGTTCCGTCTTCCGGTCTTGTCGGGTTGTTCTCGACTTCGAATGACTCGGACTGTCCTTCCGGATAGTTCGTAACTGTCAGCTTAACAGGATGCAGAACAGCCATCGTACGTTCTGCCGTTGCGTTGAGATCGTCTCTCAGGCATCTTTCCAGTTCCGAGAATGCGATCGTATTGGAGCTCTTCGCTACACCGATCGTGTCGCAGAATGTACGGATGGATTTTGCTGTATATCCGCGTCTGCGCAGTCCGCACAGTGTCGGCATACGGGGATCATCCCAGCCTGAAACATAGTGTTCTTCAACAAGCTTTCTCAGCTTGCGCTTGCTCATGACGGTATGGTCGATGCCAAGACGCGCAAACTCGATCTGTCTGGGCTTGTGGTAGGGGATGGATACATTCTCCACCATCCAGTTGTACAGCGGTCTGTGGTCTTCGTATTCCAGAGAGCACAGTGAATGCGTAATGCCTTCCAGCGCGTCCTGGATCGGGTGTGCGAAGTCGTACATCGGGAAGATGCACCACTTTGTTCCCTGACGGTGATGGTTGATATAACGGATACGGTAGATGACCGGATCACGCATGTTGAAGTTGCCGCTGGCAAGATCGATCTTTGCGCGCAGCGTCATCTTTCCTTCTTCCACTTCACCGTTCTTCATCATTTCGAACAGACGGAGGTTTTCCTCGATCGGTCTGTCCCTGTAAGGTGATCTTGCCGGTGTTGTGGTGTCTCCTCTGTATTCTTTGAACTGCTCGGGTGTCAGTTCACAGACATATGCCAGACCTTTTTTGATCAGTTCCACAGCATACTCGTAGTCTTTCTCGAAATAATCGGATCCATAGTAGAATCTGTCTCCCCAGTCAAATCCAAGCCAGTGGATATCTTCCTGGATCGCTTCAACATATTCCGTATCCTCTTTTGCGGGGTTGGTATCATCCATACGAAGATTGCAGATACCGCCGAATTTCTCCGCCATGCCGAAGTCAATGCACAAAGCCTTGCAGTGACCGATATGCAGGTAGCCGTTAGGCTCCGGCGGGAAACGGGTATGTACTGTCAGTCCTTCGAACTGTCCGCCCGGCGCTATATCCTCTTTAATGAAGTTGTATATGAAATTACGGCTGTTTTCATCTTCCAGAACAGTCTCTTTCTTTTCCTCATCCATATAACGTCTCCTCCTTGATAATCACGTAACAAGTATACCCTAAATCAAATGTTTTTCTCATATTTTTCTCTGAATTTCATTGTCCGGCAGGCGAAGCTATGGAAATCAGAAAAAAGCATTCCGGAAAACGCGGAATGCCTGAAGGTTCTTACATCTGTCCGACAGCCCTGATCTGCTGTCCGGTGATCCTGTGATACAGGATTGCATAGACGATCGTACTGAGTGTCCATGTGAACGGATAGATCCAGCATACAAGCAGGAAGTTGTGGACGACTTTCCCGATCGTCATCAGGACAACGACACGCACTGCGCACCAGCAGAAGACATAGACGAGCATCGGTTCGACCGGATGTCCCAGGCCTCTCAGCGCTGCTGCGGTGATGTGTGAATATCCCATCAGGACGAAGAACAATGAACAGATCCGGGCACGGGTGACACCGTAATAGATGACTTCCGGGTCCTGGACGAACATAGCGATCAGCTGGGGCGCGAATGCATAGATCAGCAGACCGATCGATCCGATCATGAACACAGAGCACAGTGTGGAGAAACGGATGCCGTCCCGGGCACGCTTGTACTGCTTTGCGCCCATATTCTGTGAAACAAATGTAGACAAGGCGAGTGAGAAAGCAGTGACAGGAAGGAAGATGAAGCCCTCCACACGTGAATATGCGCCGATCCCGGCGATCGCAGCCATACCGAATGAATTGACATATGACTGGATCAGGATATTGGAGAGATCCACGACACAGCCCTGGATGGCAGAAGGGATGCCGTAACGAATGATCGTTTTCGCGTTAAAACTGTCAAGCAGGAGCTTTCGGAAATCGACCCGGTATGACGCATCGATATGAAGCAGACGATGCAGCGCCAGACCGACAGATACAAGCTCGGAAATGACCGTGGCCAGCGCAGCCCCTGCAATGCCCATATGGAAGACTGCCACAAAGATCCAGTCCAGTATAATATTTACCAATGATGAGGCGACCAGGTAGTACAGCGGATGTCTGCTGTCACCGGAGGCCCTCAGTATTCCGACAAAGATGTTGTACATGACGATGCCGAATGACCCGGCAAAATAGATCCTGACATAGGTCACCGCACCGGGCAGTACATCATCCGGCGTACCCATCCATCTCAGGATCAACGGTGAGAGGAAAATACCTGCCAGTGTCATGAGCACCGAGAAGAACAGACCGATCGATACTGCCGTATGAACTGCTTTTTCCGTCTGTTCATCATTCCTGGCACCGATATGACGTGCGATCACGATCTCCGATCCGGTCGCAAAACCGAGAAAGAAACCGATCAGCAGGTATACGAGCGCGCTTGTAGAAGTGACGGAGGCCAGTGCCTGAGCTCCGAGAATATTGCCGACGATCAGGGAGTCTACTGTACTGTACAGCTGCTGGAACAGCTGTCCGAGAAATACCGGGATCGCGAACAGGATGATCTTTTTGCGGAGATCTCCTTCCGTCATCAGATTTTTAGCTGCAGTTGTCATGAAAAAAAGTGTATCACAAAATGAATCACAGCAGTCAGGTATTATAATGAAAACAGCTTGACCCGGGAGGCAGTTATGTTTGGTTTTGGAAAGAAAAAGATAACAAAAACATATGACAAGGAAAACCTTGTCCCCATCCTGCGCAGCAGCATCTGTACAGGTGAGACGACAGCAGGATTCAAAAACATCCACACAGGCGCGTATCAGGAAGTCATGCTGATAACGAATGCGGATGACCTGAAAGAATTCAAACAGACATACGGCATCGTTGAAGATATGAAAACGGAATATTGATCTATGTACGACGTATTTGAAAAGACGATCATGCAGCTCCAGCAGGACATGACGGACGGAATTACAACATCCGAAGAGATCACAAGAGCCTATCTTCAGCGGATCAGGGATCTGGATCAGGACGGTCCGATGCTGAAATCAGTGCTTGAGATCAACGCGGACGCGCTGGAGATCGCCAGGGCTTCCGACAGGGAACGGAAACAGAACGGACCGCGCAGTATGCTGCATGGGATCCCGATCCTGATCAAGGATAATATCTCGACTCATGATAAAATGCACACCTCCGCAGGTTCCGAAGCATTGCGGAACAACTTTGCTAAAGATGACGCAT
>JAFOMZ010000280.1 GCA_017421125.1 Solobacterium sp. | reverse complement strand
TACGGCCACAACAGCGTTTCCGGAAACGTCAGCACAGTCGATCTGCTGAACATCAAGAAAGTGGGACAGAGGAGAAATAATATGCAGTGGTTCAAGATTCCTTCCAAGATCTATATTGAGAGAAACTCAATTGAATACCTCCATGATATGCGTGAAATGTCCAAGGTATTCATCGTTGCCGACCAGTCCATGGTCAGACTCGGCTTTGTCACTAGAGTCACAGACCAGCTGGAAAGCCGTTCCTCCCGCGGTCGCGGCAAAGTCACATATGAGCTCTTCTGTGATGTTGAGCCGGATCCTTCCATCCAGACTGTCCGCAAGGGACTGACACTGATGCAGGCATTTGAGCCGGATACCATCATCGCGATCGGCGGTGGTTCCGTCATGGATGCCGCAAAGGGCATGTGGCTGTTCTACGAGCATCCGGAAGTGAATTTCGATGATCTGAAGCAGAAGTTTATGGATATCCGCAAACGTGCATTCCGTTATCCGGAACTGGGCAAGAAAGCAAGTCTTGTATGCATTCCGACAACATCCGGCACAGGTTCCGAAGTCACTCCGTTCGCGGTCATCACCGATAAGGAGACACATGTCAAATATCCGCTGACCGACTACTCACTGACACCTACTGTCGCGATCATCGATCCGGCGCTGACCATGAACCTGCCGAAAACTGTTACGGCTAATACAGGCATGGATGTACTGACCCACGCTGTAGAAGCATATGTTTCCGTACTGGCTTCCGACTTTACCGACGCGCTTGCGCTGAAAGCAGTCCAGATGGTATTTGACTATCTGCCCAGAGCTGTCCATAACGGGCCGAATGATCCGGAAGCGCGTGAAAAGATGCATAATGCCTCCGCGATTGCAGGAATGGCATTCGCCAACGCGTTCCTTGGTATGAACCATTCCATGGCGCATAAGATCGGTGCCGAATTCGGCGTTCCGCACGGACAGGCAAACGCCATCCTTCTGCCGTATACGATCCGCTACAACGGTACAAAACCGGAGAAGCCGGGCGTGTGGCCGAAGTACAATTACTACAGAGCTGATGAGCGTTATGCCCAGCTTGCAAAAGCACTCGGTCTGCCTGTCAATTCCGTGGAAGAGGGTGTTGAATTATTCGCTCATGCTGTATGGCAGCTCGGTGAAGACTGCGGTATTCCCATGCGCTTCAACAGCATTCCATATCTGAACGAAGAAGACTGGATGGCTGCTGCAGAAAAACTCTCCTACCTCGCATATGAAGACCAGTGCTCCCCTGCCAACCCTCGTGTACCGATGGTTGAGGACATGCAGGAGATCCTGCGGAAATCATGGACCGGCGAGGTCATTGAATATGATCATCACTAGTATAAAGGATACGGAAATTCACATCCGTATCCTTTTTCTGTGTTCTTTCTCACAGCATAGCCACATCAAAACTGAAGAAAACCAGGAGGTCTCATTGGGGAAGTTATAAGACCATCCTGGTTTCTTTTTATGCTATCGCTTCCTTTTCAGGAAACTTTGCACCATTTGTTAGCTGTACTGCTTTCTGCTCTTGAGAAGCTGATACAGTGCTGTGATGACTCCCATCATCGAAGCTGCGATCATTCCGCCCCACATTCCTGTGCTGCTTCCGCCATTTACATCTGTAGGAGGCAGGATCGGCGGGATGTACTTATCCGGTGGTGTATCGTCATGAGGAATCGACTTGTCGACGAGCTTGTATGCTCCTTCATTGTCGACCTTCAGGGAGATATTGACCGTTCCGTCAGGATCTACCGTGAATACTACAGGCTTGAATCTTGTGTATCCCTTAGGTACCTTTGTTTCCTTGATCATGTACTTCTTGCCCGCTTCTACATACGGTCCGAAGTCGAACGGTTCCTTACCGGTAGATGTCCAGCTTACGATCTCTGATCCGTCTTCAGCGTACAGTGTGATCGTTGCACCCTTCAGTTTCTTGTTGCTGTCGTTGTACTTGTTCACCAGCACCTTCAGTACTTTGTTCGTGAAGCTGAATGATCCAGCATCAGGTTTGCTTGTA
>JAFOMZ010000279.1 GCA_017421125.1 Solobacterium sp. | reverse complement strand
TAAACAACGATACGTTCCGGAGCGATCGTGCACATATATGCGTACAACGCAGTACTGATGATCTCAATGCATCCCTCAGGTGTCTCGCTCTTTCTCTCTGCGTCATCCACGAACCGTTCGGTCAGTTCTCCGATATGGTCACCTGCCATATTCAGATAACCCATCTGGATCTTTCCGTTCATAACGATACCGGAACCGCCGAATGAATTTCCTCTTGGCAGGTAGTAGAATACAAGGTCTCTCGTATCGTCGTGCATGGAATAATAACCAAGCGCAAGCGCATTGATATCATTCATGATCACGACCTTTTTCTTGTATTTCTTTCTGATGTTGTCCGCAAAGTCCACATGATCGAACCCGTGCAGGGAACTGTATACCTGTCCATGGTATGCAATGCCCGGCATGGCAATACCGATCATTTCGATCTCTTCATGTTTTTTCAGCGCATAGCCCAGCATGTCATACAGGTCTTCTTCCGATATGGTCTTTTTGACGACCTGATCGTCCAGCGTGATCTTTCCATGGTCATAGATCCTATAGGAAATACGTACGGCATCATGGTCATCCAGCATACCGACGGAAAGGATGACCTGATCATTATCGGATACCATTCCGATATTGAGCGGTTCTGCAGGTTTTTCTGCCGGTGCTTCACTTTTCTTATCCTGCAGCGCATGAGCGATCATATCGATCACGACTGCCGGCTTGTACTGGGCAAAGGCTGCTGCAGGGATATCCAGGATGACCTTATCAGTCAGCACGGACGCCAGTTTTTTGTGTTCATATTGGATCTGCGGGGCAAGCAGGATGACATCATAGTCAAATGCCTTTTCGTAGATCGTTGTAAAAGACACTGCGTCAAATTTGTAATCCAGGCTCAGCGCTTCAGCTGCTGCCTGCAGCTGTTCCGCGAAGAATCCTGTCGTCAGTCCGCAGGAACATGTCAGCAGGATCCTGACACCGTGCTTTTCATTCAGTGTCAGCAATGTATCCTTCATTTCCTTGAACAGACCTTCCGCATGTTCGGGATTGCTCGGTTCAAAGTGAAGGAAGAACATCGTCTGGCTGTCAGCCAGCGTCGTGATCGTCAGTTCAACGATCCCCAGGTCCTCATGCAGTGAGGCAACGCCTTCCGCATACTGTGTCAGGAACCTGATCTGGTTCTTTTCTTCATCATATTTCAGTTCATATGCATCATCTGTCTGAGACAGAAGCCATTCTTTGTATTCATTGATCGTGTATTCACTCATACCTTACCCCCATCAACTTAACAGTTAGTTTAACACACAGAAGGCAGATCATGCCCTTCTGTTGATATAAGATACCTGTTTCTGCAAAAAAAATTCACTTTTTTCCAGATTTCCCTTGACCTTCCACCAAGGGGAAGCCTTACATTTGAAGTATCAAAGCAGAAAAGGCTGTGAAAATCATATATGAAGATCAACCAGGTTGAAGAATTAACAGGCATTACCAAAAAGAATATCCGGTTCTATGAGGAACAGGAACTGATCAGGCCGAACAGGGATCCGGCAAACGGATACCGTGAATACTCCCTTGCGGATGTAGACGACCTGAACAGGATCAAGCTGCTCAGGAAGCTCGGGATCTCCTGTGAGGATATCCGGAGGATACAGAACGGTAGTCTTTCGCTTGGGGAATGCATGGATCACCATATCATCAGCCTTTCACACCGCAGGCAGGACCTGATCCACAATCAGGAGATCTGCGAAAAACTGATGAAAGAACACACTGAATTAGCCGGGCTGGATGCTGCGGCATATCTTGAAGAGATCAGTGAAATGGAAAAAGGAGGAACCAGATTTATGAATGTCCGGGAGTCAGATGTCAGAAAAAGACGCACCGGAGCGATCGCTGCAGCTGCAGTATCGATCGGAATGTTTGTGATGCTGCTGGTATTGATACTCTGGGCAAATAAGGAAGACCCCGCGCCAACAGCTGTATTATGGATGATGATCTTTATCATCGGTTCCATGACCATAGGAATCATACTGGCACTTCGGCAGAGGCTCAGCGAAGTGCAGAAAGGAGAAATAGATGAAGCTTCTAAGTATTGAACACATCCCGGGACAGGAAATTGAAGCCCTGGGTCTCGTCAAAGGAACGATCGTACAGACAAAGAACCTCGGCAAGGATTTCATGGCCGGGATGAAGACACTGGTAGGCGGTGAGATCGTCGGCTATACCGAAATGCTCACTGAAGCACGCCAGCTTGCCACAAAGAGAATGGTTGATGAGGCGGAGGCACTCGGTGCCGATGCTGTTATCGGCATCCGCTTCGGTTCTTCCTCCCTGATGCAGGGAGCTGCGGAAGTCGTCGTATACGGTACAGCCGTCAGGATACTGGAGAAGTAATATGGTCTCAGGTCTGAAGCTGTTCATGATGGTCCTGCAGGTACTGGCCGGTTTCCTGCTGCCGCTGGCGCTTCTGATCGTGCTGCGCCGTAAGTACGGCTGTAAAGTCAAGGCATTCCTGATCGGCGCGATCGTAATGCTGGTGTTTGCCCTGACACTCGAGGCAATGGTCCATCAGGTCGTGCTGACATCACCGTCAGGAATGACCATCCAGCAGAACATCTGGCTGTATGCACTGTACGGCGGTCTCATGGCGGCGCTGTTTGAAGAGACCGGCAGATATCTTGCCATGCGGTTCCTGATGAAGGACATGTACCGCAATGACATGAATGCTGTCATGTACGGAGCAGGCCACGGCGGGTTTGAAGCTATGGTCGTCCTGGGGATCACAGGGATCAACAACCTGGTCCTTGCCCTGGCAGGACCTCCTGTCGGTCCGACAAATGTACCGGGACTTGCAGAGGATATGGCGGCACAGATCGCATCTTATCCGACATATATGTTCCTGTTAGGCATCGTTGAACGTGTTTCGGCGATATGCCTGCACATCGCACTGTCGATCTTTGTTTGGAAGGCTGTCACAAAAGGCGGCGCATATCGGAAATACCTGCTGTTGGCATTCCTGATCCACTTTGCGGTAGACGCATGTACCGTCATCCTCGCCACTTATGCCGGAGCAGTACTGCTCGAGATCATACTTCTGCCAATATGCATTGCCCTGCTGTATTACGCCATGAAAATGGTAAGACAGGCCAGCTGAACGGAACTTCACGGTTCCGTTTTTTTTCATTCACCGGACTGAGCAGAACTGTTCAAAAATACGTATCATTGTTTACAGAAGATATATAATTGTTAATAGAAAACCTGACAGTGATTGTCTGCTTAATTCAATAAAACACAATGAAAACAGAAAGGAATCGTAATTATGGAAACATCATTTGATCTCGAACGGGCTAAAGCCGCAATTGACAACGGAATCGACCAGGCACAGGAACTGATCCAGGATCCTGCTAAGATTGACGGACTTCTGGATGACCTTCAGACAAGGCTGAAGGATGTACCGACAGTCGGTACGACCCTGTCCAATGTTCCGCTCATGATCTCCATGGTCAAGAGCTATGTCACAAAAGACTATACCGAAGTCTCCCCGAGGGTGATCGCCGCGATCGTCAGTTCTTTCCTCTACTTTGTGAAGAGAAAAGACCTGATCCCTGACAACATCCCGCTGATCGGACATCTGGACGATATCGGTGTAGCAATGGTCGCACTGAAAATGGTAGAACCGGAACTCTCCGCATACGCACAGTGGCGTCAGACACGAAAGACACCGGAAGAGCCTTCAGAGGATTAAAATATCCCACCAAACCAGACAGTGCAGAAATGTACTGTCTGCTTTATACTGAAGAAAAAGAGGTGCTTTATGAGTGAATTTGATCTGCTGCACAGCCGTGATCTGTATGATCCGAATCTGAGCGATATCCAGGCTGTCCAGAAACAGTGTCTTCAGCTTCAGTACGAATACAATCAGACAAAACCTGAGGAACAGGATAAACGGCAGACACTTCTGAAGCAGATGTTTGCTCAGATCGGTGAAGGCTGT
>JAFOMZ010000278.1 GCA_017421125.1 Solobacterium sp. | reverse complement strand
TTCGGCTGGAACGTGATCGAGATCGACGGACATGATTATAACGAGATCCAGAATGCTTTCGCTGAAGCAAAGACTGTCAAAGGTGTACCGACAGTCATCATTGCCAATACGGTCAAGGGCAAAGGCGTTTCATTCATGGAAAACAATGTGGACTGGCATGGAAAGGCTCCGAGCGGCGATCTGATCAAGGTTGCCCTGAATGACCTTGGAGCACAGGAGGAATAAACATGGCACGCGCAACCAGAGAAGCTTATGGAGAAGAGCTGGCAAAGCTCGTTCAGGAAGATCCCAAGATCGTAGTGCTTGACGCAGACCTGGCCGGGTCCACTCACAGTATCAAAGCAGGCAAAGTAGCGCCTGAACGTTTCTTTGATATGGGTATTGCTGAAGCAGACATGATCGGTACAGCTGCAGGCCTGGCGGCCAGCGGCTATACAGCATTCGCGTCCACATTCGCAATGTTCGCTACAGGCAGACCCTGGGAACAGATCAGGAACTCTGTCGTATATCCCCATCTGAATGTCAAGATCGCCGGATCACATGCAGGTATCTCCGTCGGTGAAGACGGTGTATCCCACCAGGCGATCGAAGATATCGCGATCATGCGTTCGATTCCTACCATGGAGATCTACTGCCCGGCTGACGCAGCTGAAACAAAGGCTGTCGTTGACTATGTCGCTAAAACAACGGAACCCTGCTATATCAGACTCGGCAGAGCTAAGGTCGAGGATGTATACGAAGAAGGCAATGTACCGGATATTACAAAGATCCATGTACTTGCACAGGGACAGAAGATCGCAGTATTCGCTACCGGTCTGATGGTCAAGTCAGCACTGGAAGCGAGAGAGATGCTGCTGAAGGAAGGCGTAGACATCACAGTTGTTGATGTATGCGCGATCAAGCCTGCAGATGAGGCAGGTATTGTAGAAGTTCTGAAGAACCATGATGTGATCTTCACTGCTGAAGAACACAACATCATCAATGGTCTTGGTTCCATGATCGCTGAAGTATCTGTTACACACTGCCCGAGATTCATCCACAGGATCGGTCTCCCCGATACATTCGCTGAGAGCGGAAGCGCTGCAGTACTGCTGCATGCATACGGACTTGACGGCGAAGGTGTGTATAACGCTATTAAGAGTCATATCTAAAACTTTACATTACTATACGTTTGTTAAACAGCCTGCATTAAAACAGGCTGTTTTTAATACACAGCAACAATTCATTTTCATTGTTAACAAATCGTGGGTAATTGCCGGTGAAACTTTATTTCAGACATGATCAGATTGTCATGAAATTATGCCCGTTTTTTTACACGTTGTTTGAAATATCATGTTAGTAATGATAATATGAAAATACGTTTAATTATGTGCAAAAGGGGTACATTTGGAAGCGTCAGCATAAACTCAGGTTCGTTTCATGAAAGATAAGTGGGGAAAAGACCGTTTCATATCGGAAAGAATACGCAAAAGAGTGACAGTTTTACTGGCATTCTTTGTTGTGTTGTCGACCTCATATGCAATGATCAAGCCCGGTGAAACACTGAACAGAGGACCGGCAGAGGGTTTTGTTTTCTTTGAGGGTGAAAGCACAGCTGAACCTGAGCTGATCAATGCCCAGGAACTGATCGACGAAGAAATGGCAAAAGAATCTGCAGTACCTGCGGAAACAGAAGAACCGCAGCCTGCAGAAGAAACGCCTCTTGAAACAGAACTGCCGGCAGAAACAATACCGGCAGATGATACAACGGTATATACAAC
>JAFOMZ010000277.1 GCA_017421125.1 Solobacterium sp. | reverse complement strand
TATTTGAAACATCTGGAAAAAGATAGTGTTTTCATATGCACTTTGCGAAGAATAAATGTATCACTGAAGCTGTAGTTAAGCTGATACTGCCACTATTAGTCAAAAAAGGCGCAACCTCTTCTTCATAGGTTGACGCCATTGGCTCCGTAATCGGAGCATTTTTCCAAATTGCGAAGTCCGTTGGGATTGATCGCCTGCGCAGGGCAGTTCCTTGCGCATTGACCGCAGTGAATGCAGTATTCATAGACATCGGTATAATCACGCTCTGTCGGGGTGAATTCGTGATCTGTGATCAGGAAGCCAGCGAACCGCAGGAACCTTTTTCCGTGATGAAGTGGCGGTGGATACCGAATGTACCGAGTCCTGCCGCAAAGCCGGCATGACGTGTCGACCAGCTGACCATATAGTGAACATCTTCCTCTCCATCCAATGTGTCCGGAACTTTAACTCTGCTGAAGCGTTCTGTAGAGGTCGGTTCGATAGATGTGATGCCTTGTTCAGCCAGCTGATCTTTCAGCTGCGCTGCGATCGCTTTGGCCAGTCTGCTTCCCGGTACGTAGCCGTATTTCCAGGACTCCGCGATCACAGTTTCAGACCGGGCGAGGCGTCCCCTGATATCCTCCGTGTAGGGGAAGAATAATACGATCACTGATTTTGCGCCGGGCAGCCATTCCTCCGGTGTCATAAACGTTTCACCGATCGCTGCCGGATCGTTTTTATAGCTGTCAAACAGCGGATCATCTGCAGAGGCGAAGCCGATCAAGGGTTCCTCCAGGATCGGGACATCTATGTTTTCCTCGGGAAGATGGACGATATTTTCAGCAGAAGCTGAAAAGAGCTGGCTGATCATACAGCGAATGTCTTCATTTTTCATGATGCTGATACTCCGTAATTCCTTCTGATTACATCATAAGCGATATCCCGTTCTGTTTGTCGGAAAATGCATACCCGGAACACTTGTCATGTTAAAGATTTTTCACACACAGAAGGCGGACACAGGCTCTGTAAATAACTCAAAATATTAAAAAATGATACTGCCGGAGAAATTAATAAATTACCTGTTGACATACTGGAAACGCTATCATAAACTAAAACTGTAAACGTTAACGGAAATGATAACGGTAATGTTTACGATACCGTTTAGGGAAAGAAGGAAACCATGGCAACAATCAAGGACATTGCTAAATTGTCCGGTTACAGCATCGGAACGGTATCCCGCGTCATAAATCATCATCCGGATGTCAGTGAATCAACACGGCAGACGATAGAACAAGTGATCAAGGACCTGAATTTCCAGCCGAACTCAAACGCGAAGCTGCTGAAGCAGTCCGGAACTTCCGCTGTTACAGTACTTGTAAAGGGATCGAAAAACGTATTCTTCGAATCGATCCTGGAAGATATGCAGCAGGTGTTCAGGGATAACGGTGAAGAAGTCAGTGTTCTGTTTCTGGATGAGAAATCAAATGAGGTCGAGGCTGCTGCACAGGTGTGTGCCGAGAGAAAACCGAAAGGTTTGATTTTTCTGGGTGGAAATCTCAAATACTTCCGGGAAGGTTTTTCCGCGATCAAAGTGCCATGTGTCCTGACATCGCTCAGCGGTGAAGAACTTGGATTCGATAATCTGTCGAGCTTCACAACTGACGACAAGCAGGGTGCCAAGGATGCGATCAGCTATCTGGTGAAAGCCGGGCACCGGCATATCGGTGTGATCGGCGGATCGCTGGACTGGGAACAGGGACAGATCAGTGATTACAGACTGAGCGGCGCCCTGGAAGTCATCAACAGCAACAATCTGGACTTCACATTTGAGAAGAACTATGAACCGTGCCTGTTTTCCATGGAAGGCGGATATGAAGCCGCCCGGAAGCTGATCAGTGCCAACGACGAGATCACAGCGATCTTCGCGATCGGCGATATCATCGCCCTCGGCGCAGTCCGCGGTATTGCGGATCTGGGCAAGAAGATCCCTGATGATATATCGATCATCGGTTATGACGGGATCGGCTACACGCAGTTCTCGATCCCGAGGATCGCTACGATCTGCCAGGACAGCAGGGAACTTGCCGTAAGAAGTGTCGAAGATCTTCTCTGGAGGATCAGTTACCAGAGAGGACCCAGACATGAAATGATCAGACACCGGGTCATTACAGGAGAAAGTGTTAAAAAACTGCAGTATGATTAAGGAGAAAACAAACAATGGCTGAACTGGAATTAAAACACATTCAGAAGATCTATCCCCACGCGGAACCGGCCAGTAAAAAGAAAAAGGGTGAAGAGCCCGCGCACAGAACATACAATCTGAAAATTACGGATGAGGGCGTGGTCGCTGTCGATGATTTCAATCTGAAAGTCAAAGACAAAGAGTTCATCGTACTGGTAGGACCGTCAGGCTGCGGAAAGTCAACGACACTGAGAATGGTTGCGGGGCTTGAGGATATTACCCGCGGGGAACTGTACATCGACGGCAAGCTGATGAACATGGTCGAACCCAAGGACCGTGATATTGCGATGGTCTTCCAGAACTACGCCCTGTACCCGCACATGTCGGTCAGACAGAACATGGAATTCCCGCTGGAACTGAGAAATGTTCCGAAGGAAGAACGTATACGCAGGGTCAATGAAGCTGCCGAGATCCTGGGGATCACCCAGTATCTGGACAGAAAGCCGAAGGCGCTGTCAGGCGGTCAGAGACAGAGAGTCGCGATCGGACGCGCGATCGTCCGTGAGCCGAAGCTTCTGTTAATGGATGAGCCGCTCTCCAACCTTGACGCAAAACTGAGAAACCAGATGAGAGCCGAGATCATCAAGCTCCGCCAGAAGATCAATACAACATTTATGTATGTCACGCATGACCAGACGGAAGCGATGACGCTGGGCGACAGGATCGTCATCATGAAGGACGGCGAGATCCAGCAGATCGGGACACCTCAGGAAGTATTCGATCACCCGAAGAACCAGTTTGTAGCAGGATTCATCGGAGTGCCTCAGATGAATTTCTATGACGGGCATCTTGTGAAGAATGAAAAAGGTCAGTATGCGGTCAGGGTCGAGAATGCGGAGATCACATTGTCGGATGCCAAGCAGGAAAAACTGAAGGCAAATAACATACCGGAACAGGATATCGTGCTCGGCGTCAGACCCGAACATATCACACTGCAGGAAACACCCGGAGCCATGATTGAAGGCAAGGTGGATGTCAGTGAGATGATGGGCAGTTCCGTCCACCTGCATATCAATGCCTGCGGAAAGGACAGCATCATCATCGTGCCGACACTGGAACTCGGGAATCAGGCACTCGATATGAATTCCACGATCAGGTTCACATTCGGCGGAAACGTCATACATGTATTTGATTTAAACGGAAACAATCTGGAGTTCGCAAACGAATGAAGGATCAAATAACAATTGCTTAGTTTAGGAGGAAAGATATGGCAAGCAAGAAATTCTTAACAGCAGGCTTATCAGCTCTGCTCTCCCTCAGCATGCTGGCTGCGTGCTCAGGCGGCTCATCAGGCGGCGGAACATCCGGCGGCGGATCTGACAAACCGGCAGAACCGGCTAAAGACGAAACGATCACACTGACAGTATGGGCACCGTCCGAAGATCAGTCCGATGAAAACGGCAACTGGCTGAACAAAGAACTCGAAGCATTCAAGGCGGCACATCCTGAATGGAAACTTGAATTCAAAACAGGCGTAAGCTCTGAAGGCGACACTCTGAAGAACATCCAGACAGACCCTGAAGCAGCAGCTGATGTATTCATGTATGCAAACGACCAGATCCCTGACATGCTCGCAGCAAACGCACTGGCAAGACTGGGCGGAGCTACTCTGGAACAGGTACAGAAACAGTGCTCACAGACAACACTGAATACCGTTTCCTACAATGGCGGCGTATACGGCGTTCCGTTCACAGGAAACACATGGTTCATGTACTATGACAAGCGCGTCTTCTCCGAAGATGATGTCAAGAGCCTTGACACAATGCTGGAAAAGGGCAAAGTCGGATTCCCGCTGTCCAACTCCTGGTATATCGCTTCCTTCTATGTAGCAAACGGATGCACACTGTTCGGAGAAAACGGTGACAACGCAGACGCAGGCATCGACTTCTCCGGTGACAAGGCTGTCGCTGTTACAAATTACCTGGTCGACCTCGCTGCTAACCCGAACTTCGTTGACGCAAACGGTCTGACACCGAGCACACTGGCTGACGGAACGATCAACTGCCTGTTCTCCGGTACATGGGATTACAACGCTGTTGTTGAAGCGCTCGGCGAAGAGAATGTCGGTATCTGCGCAGCCCCTACCTATACACTGGATGGCGAAGCAAAACAGCTCAAGGCATTTGCAGGTTCCAAAGCGATCGGTGTCAATGCAAACTCCAAGAACCCGGAAGTTGCTGTAGCACTCGCAGCATTCCTGGGAAGCACACAGGCTCAGCAGGATCACTATGATCTGAGAAACATCATCCCGACAGACGAAGGACTGAAAGTTGATGACGCTCTTGCAAAGGCACAGATGGACGCTATGAGCTTCGCTTCCATCGTTCAGCCGCTGCAGGCTGAAATGGGTCAGTACTGGAGCCCGGCAGAGAACATGGGTAAGGAACTTGTCGCTAAGACAGTTACACATGAAAACGCTGCTGAAAAGACCGAAGCAATGAATGACGGCATGAACACAGCTACCGTCAACTGATCCGGAAATCATCAATCTGATCTGATACATGGCTGGGGGATCATTCTCTCAGCCGTGTTTCCAAGAATAAAGGAGGCGGGTTTATGGCCACACTAAAAGACCGTAATTCAGTCGGTCAGGCGATCACAAGGGGTGATCTATGGACAAAGCTGTCCACGATCCTGATGGGTGCCGGAATATTCGGGCACGGCCAGAAGGTGAAGGGTATTCTGGTACTCATTCTTGAGGCAGCGTTTATCTTCTACATGGCATCTGCCGGATTGACCCACCTGGCAAATCTGCCGGGGCTTGGAAGTCTTGAAGCCGGTGAAGTCTACAATGAAGCCAAGGGCATCTACGAATATACACAGGGCGACAACTCACTGCTGATGCTGCTGTATGGCGTGGTCACACTGTTTGTGGTCGCTGCGTTCATACTCCTGTGGATCCTTCAGCTGAAGAAGTCCTATAAACTTCAGAAGGCTGTCGAGCAGGGCAAACATGTCAACACATTCAAAGAAGATCTGAGATCGCTGCTCAACGGCAACCTGTACATGCTTCTGATGACGACGCCGTTCCTGGGTATCCTGGTATTCAACATCGTGCCGCTGGTCTTCATGATCTGCATGGCGTTTACGAGTTATTCCAAAGAGGGCAACCATCTGATGCTGTTCGACTGGAACGGACTGACGCAGTTCGTGAGAGTCCTCAGCATGAACGGAAACATCGGCCGTCAGTTCTGGCATGTCCTGGCATGGACGATCGTCTGGGCGATCTTCGCAACATTCCTGAACTATATCCTCGGTATGATCCTTGCATTGATCATCAACCGCAAGGATACAAAGTGGAAGGGAATGTGGAGATTCTGCTTTGTATTGAGCATCGCTGTTCCGCAGTTCGTATCCCTGATGATCATGAATACGATGCTGCAGCCGTACGGTGCAGTAAACGTTGTGCTTCAGAATCTCGGGTGGATCAAAAATCCGATCCCGTTCTGGTCCAACGCTATGCTGGCAAGGATCACGATAATCGTGATCAACCTCTGGGTCGGTATTCCTTATACACTTCTGCAGATCACGGGTATCCTGCAGAATATCCCTGCAGAACTGTATGAAGCCGCAAAGATGGACGGCGCAGGTCCTGTGAAGATCTTCTTCCGGATCACGCTCCCGTACATGCTGTTTGTGACAACACCTTACCTGATCACATCATTTGTCGGCAATATCAATAACTTCAATGTCATCTATCTGTTATCCGGCGGCGGTCCGACATATGTCGGAGATACAGCCGGCCAGACAGACCTGCTCGTTACATGGCTGTATAAGCTGACCATTGACCAGCAGTATTACAACATCGGTGCGGTAATCGGTATCCTGACGTTCGTGGTCCTGACCATCGTTACGCTTGTGACATACCGCAATTCCGGTTCCTATAAGAAT
>JAFOMZ010000276.1 GCA_017421125.1 Solobacterium sp. | reverse complement strand
GAGAGAGCAGCAGGACTGGGAGTTGCCATATCCATGCAAAATATGGGAAATCTGTACTGGCGCGGTGAGCTCCTGCCCAAAGACCTGAATACTGCCTTGTACTGGTTTGAGAAAGCTTCTGATGCCGGCTTTGATGTCTCCGATGAGATCGGGCAGATCAGGCAGGAACCTGCGGAGAAACCGAAAGGATTCTTTAAGTGGTTCAGCTGAGTCTGCAGGATATCTTCAGAAAAGAAAGAAAGGCATTCCGAAGATATGTCCGGAATGCCTTGCATCATCAGTAATTTTGCATAGATATGGATATGAAACTCTGCCGTGATATCAGCTTCACCGGCCTGTTTCAGTTTGTCGATACCGTCTTTTCCGGTGCGCCATGCATATGGCGTCATACGGAACAGACTGATCAGTGTATAGGTATCCGCATGGAATATATTTGATATAACGATCGTATCCCTGTATGTCAGTCCTTTTGACAGTTTCTTGTCAGGATTGAGCCTGACCTGTTCATACAGGATCTCTTTCAGCTCGTACAGATGATCCGGACCGGGTGTGACATGGATGAAGATCCCGTCATCCGTCAGGATCCTGCTGATCTCCTCAACAGCAGCCGGCGCAAAACACGTGACTGCTGTTTTCACTGTGTGATCCGCCAGGGGCAGATGGAAGATCGATGACAGTACATACTGCGTGGAAGGATCATGGTTTGCCGCATGGATCAGGGCTGCCTTGGACAGGTCAAAGCCGTATTTCTCCTGACAGGGGAAGGCTGAAGTATAGTAGCCCTCACCGCATCCGAGGTCTGCCAGGATCCCTTCATCCGGAATGAGCGTACACAGCTGATCCCTGAGGAACTGATAGGAACCGGTATTCAGGAACGCAGTCCTGGCACTCACCATATCACGGTCATCGCCGGTGGAAGCGGATGCTTTCAGCAGCAGGTTCAGGTATCCGCTCTTTGCATAATCAAAGGAATGCCTGTTTTCACAGACAGCAGAACGATCTTTTCTGACCAGCGGTCTCCCGCATACCGGACATATCAGATGCATGCAACAAGTATAACACATTTATCGGCTTTCTCTTCTTGACTGGCGGTCAGTCAAAAGGTATATTTGAATCGGAAGGAGGAGTCATGCCGAATAATCAGGATATTGAGCAGAGAAAACAGGAATTCGTGGATGCGGCTGAAAAGCTCTTCAAAAAGAACGGCATCGTCGATACGACGATCAGCGCGATCGTCAAGGAAATGGATGTCGCAAAAGGACTGTTTTATTATTACTTCAATTCCAAGGATGATGTCATCGATGCGATATCGGAGCGCTATAATCAGGACTTTATCAGAACGATCAAAAAGGCGATGAATACCGATGACTTTGAGGGCAGAATGGACCAGTTCATTGAGAACACGATCGTTTCATTCAGAAATCTCTGGGTAAACCTGCACGGCGATACAGATAACATTGATCTGTCGATCCTGACTTCAAGGAGTCTGGACGAAGCCAAGAAAACCGCTTCGGAAGCACTGCAGGATCTTCTGGAAGAAGGGAAGAAGCTGCAGAAACTGGATATTGAACAGACAAAATACTATGCGGATATGATCGTCGGAGGGATCTGTGACCTGGTCGCACAATCCGAAGCAGACCTGGAAGAGATCAAAAAGATGATCAAGAAGATACTGAAATAACAGAAAGGGGCAAACATATGGATGAATTAAGAAGGACACTCGACGAACTGGTGAAGAGTCTCACTGATGTTACGGAAAAAGCAAGCAGACTGATCGACTCAGGCGCAAAGGACCTGCCGGAAACTCTCAATCGTGAAAAGAAAAAGATGGATCTCAGATCCCAGATCGGCAAGAACCGCAGGGCCGTACAGAAAGCCTACACAAGAGTCGGCGAAGCATATTTCAACTATGTCGAACACGGCACATCCATGGATGAAATGAGAGATGTCGTGGATCTGATCCGTTCCAATAACAAGGTTATCGAACTGCTCGAAGAACAGCTTGCACAGATGGAAGCTGAAGAACAGTAATCCTGTTTGGACAGTATACAGAAATGAAGAATGAGCAGAGGTGGGTAAATACCCGGCTCCGCTCATTTTATTTTTGTTAGTTAAATTAGATGAAAACCGGATGCCACAGGGTGTACTGCGGCTCAGCCTTTCTCTTTGCCTGAGCCCTTTTTCCGGTAGTCCCTCGGTGAGATACCGGTCATCTTTTTGAATGATCTGGTGAAGTAAGCAGCGTCATCATATCCGCACAGAGATGCGATATCCTGTACCGGCAGCGTTGTATTCTCCAGAAGCTCCTGCGCATTCTCAATGCGCCTTTTTGTTATGTAGTCCGTGATGGTCATGCCCGTTTCTTCGCTGAAGCGTGCCGAAAGGTAAGTCTTGCTGACAGAGAGGGCATCTGCCGTCAAAGTCAGTGACAGATCCTGATTGCTCAGGCTGGCGTTGATATAGTTGACGGCATCGGATACGGTACGGGAATATCCGCTGACCTTGTTTTTCAGGACAAGCCTGCAGTATTCCGTGATCATTTCATCTGCCAGATGATCTAGCTTCTTCATATCATATGTCTTCAGTATCCTGACTGACAGCTGACGTGAGACCTCATCCAGGAAGTACGGATGCACATTTCCACGCTGTGCTGCCTTTCTGCACAATGTATTCATAACGGCAAGATAATACTGTCTGGAACGGATGGTATCAGAGGATCTGTTATCGAATGTAAATCTGTTGATCCTGCTAAGGGCTTTCCTGGCGCCTGTCTCGTCACCGGCTGCGATCCTTTCCATCATAATGGTCTCATTCTGATATTTCTTTTCCAGATTTTTCAGACGTATGGCATTATCCTGTTGTGCGGCAGGTTCAAAT
>JAFOMZ010000275.1 GCA_017421125.1 Solobacterium sp. | reverse complement strand
GGCATCTTTGATGACCTGGCAGAATGCCCTGGCAATTTCCGTACGATCTTCTGTCGTCAGATCGATGATCCTGTCATGATCCGTGACTTCTTCCATGTCGTAGGCGATCGGGAACTTGATGCCGTAATCTTTGATCTCATACAGAACAAAGCGTGCTTCTTCTTCCGCTTCTTCAACATTCTTTGCCTGTGAGAAGAAATATACACCCAGATCAAGGCCTGCCTCGGCAGCGCCTTTCATATTTCTGTGGTAAAGGACATCCTCATGGATCTCACCTGTTTCGTAACCGCGGTAGCCTGCGCGTATGATCGCAAATGTTACCCCTGATCCTTTGACCTTTTCCCAGTCGATCTCTTCATTATGTACGGACACATCGATACCGACCGCGGATGTATACCGGTCATCTTCATATACCCAGAACTGATCGCTTCCATCCATCTTTTCCCAGTCATAATCATGAAGATACCTGGGATCGGGTGTAGGTGTCGGTTCGATCGTAGGCTGGACAGGAGGTTTATGACCGCTTGTCAATGCGATCATCAGTGCCGCAAACAAAACGATGCACAGCAATGTGATCAAGATCGCCACTGCAAGTGCCAGATAGTTGATCCTGCGTTTACGTCTTTTCGGTACCGCCATGAAACGATTATAACATGCTGTTCATAAAACATCATTTATACTTAAAGTATGACAAAACAGTTTAACGGAATCTTTTTTGATCTGGGATGGACACTTGAAATACCGGAAACAGGTGACTGGATGTTAACAAAGAAGTTCAGGGAATACTATCCTTTGGAAATGCAGCAGTCTGTGGACCGGACTGTGTGGAGAAATGCCCTGATGAAGGCAAGCCAGCCGCTCATCGAACACCATCAGATGCGGACAAGGAAAGAAGAGGAGGACGCGTTTACAGGTTTCTACCATGATCTGATCACCAATGCAGGACTTCAGATCACAGAAGCAATTGCCCGGGAAATATCCCATGACCGCACTTATGTATATGAACCGAAGTATATCCTGCTGCCGGACGTGAGGGATCTGCTTTTAAAACTCAGGGAACAGAACTATCGAATCGGCATCATTTCAGACACATGGCCAAGCACGGAGCAAAGACTGGAACAGTATGGTATTGCTCATCTGTTTGACTGCGCATCCTACAGTTATGAACTCGGTGTTTTCAAACCCGATCCACGGCTGTATCATGATGCATTGAAGAAGATCGGACTTCCTGCACAGCAGTGTATCTTTGTCGATGACCTTCCGGGCAACCTTGAGGCTGCCCAAAAGCTCGGCATCCATCCGGTACAGTCGCTTGTCAAGCCGGGCATCAAAGCTGATCCCCGCTTTGACAGTATCCGCAGACCGTCTGAGCTTCCGGAATTATTAAACAGAAAGTGTGACCAGAATGTTCAATGTTCATGATATTACACGTGATGCGTGCATGCTGAGAGGTCATCTCAGGAAGCAGGGTTATGACTGGTGGTGGCATTCCTTCACCGCACATAATGCACTGACAGGTGAAGAAAAACCATTCTTCATAGAATTCTTCCTCTGCAATCCGGCTTTGGCGCAGGATAAGCCTGTACTGGGACAGCTGCCTGACCGTCCCAAACCCTCTTATCTCATGGTAAAAGCAGGCTGCTGGGGTGAAGATCATTGCCAGCTGCACAGGTTCTTTGCATGGAAGGATGTCAATGTACATATGGATGCGCCGTACTCCGTTCAGGCAGACGACTGCCTGGCATGTGAAACAAGGCTGAAGGGTTCCGTACATGTTGCCGGAAGTCAACAGCATCCTGAGTGGATGTGTGATGACGGCGATATGTCCTGGGACCTCACTGTTGACAAACAGATCGCATTCAATGTCGGATACGGAGCCAGCAAGCCCATGAGAGATGCTGAAGCTTTTGACATGTACTGGCATGCAGAAGGCATGAAGACACAATATTCCGGCACCGTTGTATGCAATGGAAAGACATATACGGTAACTCCGGAAACCTCCTATGGCTACGCAGATAAAAACTGGGGCTGTGATTTTACAACACCATGGGTATGGCTTTCTTCCAATCATCTGTTCAGCAGACGCAGAAATGAATGGCTGGACAACAGTGCCTTTGATATCGGCGGAGGCAGGCCGAAGGTCTTCCATGTCGCGCTGGACAGAAGACTGCTGGGCGTCTTCTGGTATGAAGGAGAAGAATTTGACTTCAACTTCTCCAAGCTTCATCTGGTCGTCAGAACACAGTTCTCATTTGATGAAGATGAAGACGCTGTATACTGGCATATCCGTCAGGAAAATATCCATGCGGTCATGGAAACGGAGATCACCTGTCAGAAAAAGGATATGCTGTGGATCAATTATGAAGCTCCGAACGGTATAAAACACTTCCACAGACTTTGGAACGGCGGAAACGGTCAAGGTACTGTCAGATTGTACAGAAAAACGATCTCCGGTACGGAACTGATCGATGAAGTTGACGCATACAATGTCGGATGTGAATACGGAGAATATGACGAATAAACGATCCCAATTACGGGACCGTTTGTTTTATTTCAGCAGTTCACTGTCAACGGCATATGCCATTGCTTTATATCCTTCTTCGGAGGGATGCAGGTGGTCGCCTGAATCATATCCCTGGGCAAATGCCGGGGTATGTTCAGGATCACGGATCGCTTGATCAAAGTCAACGCATCCGTCCAGCAGGTCGGTTGTTCTCAGCCAGTCATTGAAGGCATTTTTCAGGTCTTCACGGAATGGTTCGTATGTTCTCCATCCGTAGATCGGGATCAGAGTGCCTCCCCATACCTTCATACCAAGCTTCCTGGCATAGTCGATGTAGATCCT
>JAFOMZ010000274.1 GCA_017421125.1 Solobacterium sp. | reverse complement strand
GCCTTTCAGCACAAGCGTGGAGACAAGCAGGCTGATGACAATGGCAGCTGCGAACAGGATGAGCACCTGGAGGATCAGGTACAGGGATATGCTTGTCTGTGATATGCCAAGTGAGCTTCTTAAGGCCAGTTCCCTGGCTTTGCTGCGGGAAAACAGCTGATTGGCAGACAGTATCATGGCACAGGAAAGCACCAGGATGTAGAAACTGAGACCGACGATCATATAATCCGATTCCCCGGTCAGGCGAAAAGCATCCTGGGCGGCAGTGATATTGAAATAGACCAGGATCTCGCTGCAGGCAAAAACAAGGGACAGGAAATACATCACTGCCTGCTGTTTCTGATCCTTCAATGATTTCAAAGCAAGGTGCATCATATACTCAGCAGGCCCTCGTTTTCCGCATCCTGGAGCGCATTGATCTCACGCAGGTATTCCTTCTGGGTCATATCACCGCGGATTACCTCATGTTCAATGGAACCGTCGCGGATCATGATCATCCTTTTTGAGAAAGAGGCTACCAGGGGATCATGCGTTACCATGATGATCGTGACACCCTGCTCATCATTCAGCTGCTTCATGATCTTCATCAGTTCAAAAGAATTGCTGCTGTCCAGGGCTCCTGTCGGTTCGTCTGCCATGATGATATCCGGGTTATGGATCAGCGCCCGGCAGATCGCAGCACGCTGGCGCTGTCCGGCAGAGCATTCGTACGGGCATTTGTTCAGGATATCCGTGATCCGGAACCGTTCAGCCAGTTCTTCCAGGCGTTCCGTGATCTTTCTGCGGTCTGTTTTCAGCATCGCTGCGGACAGGCCTATATTCTCGTAGATCGTCTCTGTATCAAGGAGGTTGAATTCCTGGAAAACAAAGCCGAGATGTTCCCTGCGGAAACGGGCGACCTCATTGCTGTTCATCTGACGGACATCTTTTCCCATGAGCTTTACGGTACCGCCCGTATAGAAATCCAGGGTCGACAGCACATTGATGAATGTGCTTTTGCCTGACCCGGAAGGACCCATGACCGTGACAAAATCCCCTTCATCCGCATGAAAAGTCACTTTATTGAGGGCGGCAGTCTCTACCGGCGTACCGTAGTTGTATATTTTCATCAGATCTTTTGTTTCTATGATCCGCTCCATATCCGTACTCCTTATACAAAAAAGCAAGGGATCACTCCCCTGCCTTTTCAGTTTTGCATTCTTTTAATTATGCAATGACCTTCTGAGCGCGAAGAACTTCTTCGATCGTCTTGACAGCGGCGTCTTCGTCATCACCTTCACATGTGATCGTGATTTCGGACTGTGTCGGAATGCCAAGGGACATAACGCCCATGATGGACTTCATGTTAACTGTGCGGCCTTTGAAAGCAACTTTGACATCGCTCTTGAATTTGCTAGCAGCGTTTACAGCTACTGTAGCCGGACGTGCGTGGAGTCCAACGGGATCCACTACTGTTACTGAAATCTGTTTCATGATTAATTTTCCTCCTGCTTGCTGATGATATTTTAACTCAATGAATAAGGCTTTACAAGCGGTTACATTTTTAAGAAAAACCCCTGTTACATAATAAATGTCAAAATTGACGCAGTTATCAATGCCGGAAGCATATTTGCCACTTTCACATGGAACGGGCAGAACAGATTGATGCCAACACAGAAGATCAGAACGGATCCGACCATGGAAAGATTGGCGATCACGGCATCCGTCATCACCCCTGCCAGGAATGACGCGAGAAGCGTGATACCGCCTTCCAGCAGCAGGATCGGGATAGCCGAAAACAGTGCGCCGATGCCCATGGTTGCAGTAAATACCATGACGATCGGAAGGTCCAGGATCGCTTTTGTATACAGCATGGAAGGATCATGCAGGATGCCGTCCTTCATGGAGCCGACGATCGCCATCGCGCCGATGCAGATCGTAAGTGATGTGCTGACAAACGCTTCAATAAAGCGCGAATCCTTGGAGCCTGCCTTTTCCTTCAGCCAGCCGCCGAACTTTTCGAACTGGTCTTCGATCTTCAGGAATTCCCCGATCAGGGCTCCCGATGCCATGGACAGGGAAAGCAGTATCGCTCCCTGGGAAGAGATGGCGCCGTCCGTGATGACAAGCATCTTTTCCAGCGCTCCGGCAATACCGATGAACATGACCGACACCCCGAGTGCGGACATGATGATCTTTTCATATGACTCATTCAGTCCCTTTTTCAGCAGCAGCCCCAGGACCCCTCCTGCGATGACTGCCAGCGTATTAACAATCGAACCCATAAAAATCCTCACTGACTGTAACATCATACTCTTTTTTCGGTAAAAGTGTGACTAATGATCATTGAAAGCTGTGTTATAGTGCGAAGGGGGGAATTACCTTATGAAAAAAACACTGCTTATCATCCTGCCGCTGCTGCTTGCAGGATGCGGAGGAAACGCCAAACCGGCCAGCGGATCATATGCTGCCGATTACGATACTTCATATAACACTTCAGCTGCTTACGAATCAGCGGCGTATGATGAAGAAGCTCCTGAGTACGCCAGGGAAGAGTCAGGCGCCGGAACAAGCGCAGCCATTCCTGCCGAGCAGAAGAGCGCGGAAACACTCAGCAAGACCGAGGAAAAGATCGTTTATACGGGCAATATCAATGTTGAGACGACCGACTATCAGGCCAGTCTGGCAACTCTGACCGAGCTTGAAACAAAGTACAATGCCGTTGTCACGTCTTCCGATGAAAGTACGTACAACAATAACCGGCATTATCTGTACCTGACTGTCCGTGTTCCTTCCGGTCAGTTCCATGACTTCATGAATGGTTCATCCGCACTCGGTGCAGTCCGCAACCAGTCCATCAACCGTTCGGATATTACGAAGGCCTACAATGACCATACGATCGAAGCAGAAGCGCTGAAGATCCAGCTGACACGTCTGCAGGAAATGCTGGCAAAAGCTGAAACCATCGAAGACATGCTTGCGATCGAAGACAGACTGCTCAATGTTGAAACAAGGCTGAACCAGCTGAACAGCGTCATTGACAACATGGACATGGATGTTGCCTACTCTACCGTCAACATCTCCATCAGCGAAGTCGTCCAGTATTCACCTGGAACCAAGAAAGACGCCACATTCCTCGACAGACTGAAGATCGCGTTTGAGGACTCCTGGGAGATCACAAGGAACTTTGTTGAAACAGTGCTCTTCACACTGATCAGATACTTCCCTGTCATCGTCATTCTCTCTGCGCTGTACTACGCATTCAGACGCTGGAGAGCAGCTCATCCCCGTACTGGCGGCAAGGGCTTCTCAATGCCGTTCAGAAAGAAGAACAAAGGCACAGACCACACTGAAAGCAGCGAAAACTGAGCCATGCATGCAGGAGAAGACGACTATGAAAAAAAAGATTCTGATCCTGCTGGCTGTCCTGATGACCGGAGGCTGTTCACGACCGCAGCCCACTGTCATTGAAGAGACAGCACCCTCGCAGGATATGACGCCGGCACCATCTGTTGAAACAAAGACAGTGACCCTGGAAAGCGATGAACACATCATCACCTTTGAGATCCCCGTCTCCTGTACGGCAGAAGAGATCATGCTGGAACAGGCAAAAGAGATTCTGATCAAAGA
This sequence comes from Solobacterium sp., assembly GCA_017421125.1. Classification (GTDB taxonomy): domain Bacteria; phylum Bacillota_I; class Bacilli_A; order Erysipelotrichales; family Erysipelotrichaceae; genus Bulleidia. Next base: position 3,278 of record JAFOMZ010000274.1, on the reverse strand, counting down.
CGGGACCAGTGAGATCATTTCCGTCGGCACCGGTTTCTTCGGTGTCTGCGGTACCGGGCTCACTGAGAAAAGGACGACGATCAATGACAAGGCAGTGACCGTCGGATACTATGACGGCAGTCCGGAATGGTCATTTGCGGTATTCACATCGGAAACACCAAGGATATATGCTGTAAGCCGTGTGCAGGATGGTGATCAGTCTTCAGCAGACATGATCCTTCAGAGCATTCAGATCAGATAAATATCATTCAGAAGACAAAAAAAAGAGGATTGAAGCAGAGATGTTTCAATCCTTTATTTGTGGTACGGTTCATGATTCATGATCTTGAATGCGCGATAGATCTGTTCCAGCACGATGACCCTGCACAGCTGATGCGGGAATGTATTGTCGGAGAGCTTCCATCTGAAATCAGCTCTCTGCTTTACCGCATCGCTCAGGCCAAGCGAACCGCCGATCACAAAAGTGATCCTGCTTTGTCCGTGTGTCTGAAGTTCGGTGATCTTCCGGGCAAGGCCTTCGGAATCACATGTTTCTCCTGCCAGATCCAGCAGGATGACATAATCGTTCGGGCGGACTGCCTTCAGGAGTCGTTCCCCTTCAATTTCCATGACCTTTCTGTTATCCGCTTCAGAGTTGTTCTGGGGTGCTTTTTCATCCTGCACCTCGATCACTTCTGTTTTATCATATGCGCCGATCCGTTTCAGATATTCGGAAGCCCCGTCCTTCATCCACTTCTCACGCATCTTACCGCATGCGATCACCCTGATCATTGCATTACCACGGGAAGCTCGACGGTATTCTGTCCGTGTATGATCTGCAGTGTCGTGCTGTCTTCCGGATTCATATCATACAGCGTGCGCATCAGATCCGCATGATTGCCGATCGGGTTTTCACCAATACCCGTCAGGATATCCCCTACTGCGATGCCGGCTTCTTCCGCAGGAGAACCCGGTGCCACATAGTGGATATAGACGCCCGTGATCTGATCGAGCGACAGATTCAGAGCGCTCTTCTGATACAGTTCCATTTCGCTGACATCCATGCCGATCACACCCAGATATGCCCTGGTAGCGTATCCGCTCTCATAGATATCCTTGACGATCAGCTGGATCTCGTTTGCGGCAACTCCGTATGCCATGCCGGTCGTAGAAGCCGCCGTTGTCAGTGTCTGGGACAGGATCGCAGCGATCTCCCCGCTCAGGTTCAGCAGCGGGCCGCCCGTATTTGTCTGATTGATGGATGCGTCTGATTCGATGACGCTCAGGACCCACGGGGGAGCTGTTTCGTCACCCGGACGGTTCATGAAGCCAGGCTGGGAAACAACACCGAAGCTGACGGTATTGTGCTGTGTATCGGCTCTTCTGGAACCGATCGCCACCATGTATTCACCCTGATGGACCTTGTCGGAATCCGTGAATTTCATGGGTTCCGCAATAAACTCGGGATATGTTCTCAGCAGCGCAAGGTCTGACCTGCTGTCGCTGCCCAGCACGATCGCATCCAGTTCAATGCCGTTGTCGAATCGTACAGTGACCCTGACATCATCCTCAAGGATCCTCGCGTTGGTCAGGATATCGCAGTGATCGCTTGCGCTTTCATAAATAATGCCTGTAATGGTTCTGACCCGTTCCGTTTCCAGGTAGGAGGTCACGGAAACAAGACCGGGCTGTGCATTCGAAGCGATCTCCGTCACATCGGTCGCATAGCTGTTGACCGTATGATTGATATAGGTCGTTCCGTTGACTGTCTCGGGGACTTCCCCTTCCGGCTCTTCCTTTTCCAGAAGCTTATATGTCAGCCATCCGTTCCATCCCAGCAATACAGCTAACGCTGCCAGGATCAGTTTTTTCATTCCGGTCACCTCCTCGGATCATTTCATACTGGCCTGCCGCGCAGATCACAAGGTCTTTCCTGACACTGCCAAGACGGCGCAGACGTTCCGCTGCTACACTGAGCGCCAGATTCCGTTCATTGGCTTCCTGTGAAAGGTGGGCAAGGACCACCATTTTTGTTTTTGGCGTCACTGCGTGCTCCAGAATGGATGCGCAGTCTTCATTGCAGAGATGTCCGGTATCCGAAAAGATACGGGCCTTGAGAAACTGCGGCCTGTGCGTAGCCATAAGCATCTCCACATCATGATTGCTTTCAAGAATATAAACATCGGCACCGGTGATCAGGGGAATGTATTCCTCCTTCAGGTATCCGGTATCCGTGATGTATACGAGTTTGCTGTTCCATGTCTCGAGAATATAACCCACAGTAGGCCCGGCATCATGCGACAGTGCCAGCGGTGTTACGGTTACATGCTCGATCTGGAATTTCTGCATCGGTCTGATCCGGTGCGTGCTGATCCCCGGCAGGTCTACCGGAGAATAGATCTCGAGGTCACTGAACATTCTGATCTGGGCAATGTGATCTGTATGGTCGTGTGTGATCAGTACAGCATCCAGATCTGCAGGATCGAATTTCAATCGTTCAAAGCAGCTGTTCAGATATTTTCTGGTCGTTCCGCAGTCGATCATCAGACTGGTGTTTTCATCCTTGTAAAGGAAACAGTTTCCTTTTGATCCGCTTGCAAGCAGTGCAAATTTCATCAGTGCATCCCCGAACAATCCAGGAACCCGTTGCATGGATTCAGCTTGGTTCCGTTATATGCGATGTAGAAATGGACATGCGGTCCGGTCGCCCTTCCCGTCATTCCGATGTCTCCGATGTAGTCACCTTTATCAACGACCGAACCTGCAGGTATCGGGCTCGGCGCGATCATATGACCGTAATATGACGTATAGCCGTCTCCGTGATCGATGACAACATAGTTGCCGCTGATATAGTTGTAGGCATTTTCAATGACCGTACCTCTGTCAGCCGCATAGATCTTATCCCATTTGTTGTAGGCATTCTGGATATCGATCGCCTGATGTCCCCAGTAACATCCCCAGTAACAGGAAATGATCACGTTGTCGACAGGCCATCTGTATGTACCGGTACCGACACCGGGTATGACAAGCGTACCGACGCCGATAACTTCATCAACGGCCTGCAGTGTATCAACACTGCTGACCAGCGTACCTGAAACCAGGACGCCGTTGATCCATTTCTCGGAATAAAGAGAATTCTTTGAACCGCTGATGCCTTTTGTCAGCAGGGCTGTTTTTCCTTCACGGAGCGTTTCATCCTCGGTGTAGATCGTTTCCGGATAGATCTCTTCTTTCTTCATCCGTTCCATCGTTACGGTTACGTCAAAGATCGGATCAAAATATGTTACGCACAGCTGTTC
>JAFOMZ010000032.1 GCA_017421125.1 Solobacterium sp. | reverse complement strand
TCCAATACGATCGCATTCTCGGAACTGGAAAGATGCCTGAGAGACGATCTCAACGCAACAGCAGAACGTACGATGGCTGTACTGCACCCTGTTAAGCTGACGGTTACGAACTATCCGGAAGGACAGTCCGAATCATTCGAAGTCGAGAACAACCCGACAAGACCGGAAGACGGAACACATACGATCACATTCAGCCGTCATCTGTGGATCGAAGAAGATGACTTCATGGAAGAACCTGTTCCGAAGTACAAGAGAATGTATCCCGGCAATGAGGTCAGACTCAAGGGTGCATACCTTGTAACATGCACAGGCTGCGTCAAGGATGAGAACGGAAACGTCGTTGAAGTGCTCTGTGAATATGATCCTGCATCCAAAGGCGGCAACCCTGCTGACGGACGCAAGGTCAAGGGTGCTACCATTCACTGGGTAGACTCCGAGAACTGCCTGGATGCGGAAGTACGTCTGTATGACAATCTGTTTACAGATCCGAACCCGGACGGACCGGACAAGGACTTCCTGCAGGCACTGAATCCCGAGAGCCTGACAGTACTGCACAACGTGAAGGTTGAGAAGTCCATGCAGGATGTCGCAAGAGAATTCGACGCACGTGAGAACCGTACCGGAACAAACGCTCCGACCTTCCAGTTCATGCGTGTAGGCTTCTTCTGCCTCGACAACAAGGACAGCTCTGCTGACCACCTGGTCTTCAACCGCAGTGTTTCCCTGAGAGACAGCTTTAAGAAATAAGACATACGCCGGCAAATCAGGCCGGCGTTTTTCTTATGCATGATCGGCCAGAATACTTCAGGCGCGTATGCTGTCAAGCAGTGTCCGGAATGCGGCGTCCATGATGCGGTCTTTGCGGTATATGAAAATGAAGTCCAGCGGGGAGAAAGGATCTTCCAGAGGATATTCTTTCATGATGCCTTTTTCTATGTAGGACTGTGTGACCGAACGGGGAAGATACCCGCAGCCGATCCCGGCACAGATCCCCGCGATCATGGCACCAAGTGAGTTCAGAACGATGAGATTATCCGTGTACGGCAATGATCGTGAAGAAAGAAGCAGTTCCAGATGATGGCGGAATGCACTGCCTTCAGGGAACGTGATCAGCGGGGAACCGGAAAGCACATCTTCTGCCTGTCCCTCAGAACTTCCTACCAGGATCAGTTCATCATGTTTGAAAAACAGTTCTGACAAAGACGGATGATTCACCGGTCCGCACACAAACGCGCCGTCCAGTTTTCCTGACAGTATCCGGGATAAAAACACATCATTCATATCAGTCTGAAGAGACAGGCTTACATCCGGACACTGTTTATGATAAGCAGCCAGCAGCTGCGGAAGATCGATCAGCGCGATCGCTTCAAGCGATCCCAATGCCAGTTTTCCGCGGGCATGGTCCATATCCCGCATGACGGTGACAGCTTCATCCGAAAGTTTCAGTACACGCTGTGCGTATTCATAGAGCACCTGCCCTTTTGCGGTCAGGATCACACCGCGTTTGTGTCTGTAAAACAACTGTTCACCGATCTCTTCTTCCAGCTGTCTGATCCTGCTGGACAGATTTGACTGGGCATAATGCATACTGTCGGCCGCTGCAGATAAACTCCCGGCTTCAGCGGCAGCAATGAAAAAGCGCAGAGTCTGAAGGTCCATAAATATCTCCTTTTTCAGGTATATAAAAAACAGATAATAAAATAATATTTTACGTATTTTACTATATGTTTTTATCGCGTTATATTCAACTTGCAAAACAACAGAAAGCGAGAATACAGAAATGAAGAAACAGATGATACTTGTACTGAGCGCACTCCTGGCTGCAGGATGCACTGCCGCTCCCGCCGAGGGCAAAGAGGAACCAAAAGAGGAAACACCCGCTTCCGAAACAGCAGCGCCTGCAGAAACTGCTGCAGCACCTGCAGAGACAGCTGCACCGGCCGATGATGAGATCGTGGTACGCACTTATACATTTGAAAACGCGATGGATACAGACATCAGTGAACTTCACGTTTATCAGTCAAGAGGAAAGAATCTGGCGGAAAACGGACTAAAGCCGGGAGAACAGGTCACGGTAAATGTTGCCGGATATTATCTGCACACACCGAATGAAACACTTTATACCGTTGAATATACAACAGCAAGCGGGATCTCCAACAGCATCAGGACCCTGCATGTTGAAGATATGTTCAATGTACTGTATCTCAACGGTACAGATGAAACAACAAGCGCAACAGCTGTCACATTCACAAATCCGGACGGGTCCAAACAGGAAGTGGAATCTGTCGCGGCACCCGCGGATGATGAGATCGCTGAACGTGTGTACACTCTGGAAAATGCTTCAGGAGAAGATATCACGGAACTGTATGTTTATAAGTCAGACAAAGGCAATCTTGTACCGAACGGCCTGAAACCGGGCGAACAGGTTACAGCAGAAGTCTTCGGCTATTATCTGCACACATCGAATGAAACACTTTATACGGTCGACTACACTGCCGGCGGCAATCAGTATAAATTCGAAACACTGCACATTGAAGATCTGTTTGATGTTCTTCTCCTGAAAGGAACCGACGCAGACAGCGGAGCAACTCCGATCGGATTCCAGAAGAACCAGTAGTTCCATTGCACTGTAAAGCCGGCGCATCGTACAGAGATCAGGTCAGTTTATGCTCATGTTCCGGAATGGCAGCAGCTGTTCAGGCAGGAGAACGCCGGATACTGTGTATGTGAAATAGCGAAAGAAAAGGCTGCATCCTATGCAGGGTTCCGTATCACGGAATAACCTGTCCGGTGCAGCCTTTGGTTTGTCCAGTCTGTTCTGATCAGATGTTGAGCAGTGCGCTGTATTCAGCCAGTGCGCCGTCTGTATCGTGTGCAAGGACTTTCTTTGCAAGGACTTTGCCCAGCTGTACGCCTTCCTGGTCGAAGCTGTTGACATTCCATGCGAAGCCCTGGAACATGACTTTGTTTTCAAAGTGAGCAAGCAGCGCGCCAAGCGTTCTCGGTGTCAGCTGGTCGCCGATGATGATGCTGGAAGGACGTCCGCCTGCGAACTTCTTGTTCAGGTTTGCGTCATCCTTGCCGCATGCGAATGCGACGATCTGTGCAGCAACGTTCGCGCTCAGCTTCTGCTGGCTTGTGCTTCCCTGGATCACGACATCAGAGCCGATCTGGGAATTGCGGAAGCCGATGAACTGCATCGGGACGATATTTGTGCCCTGGTGCAGGAGCTGATAGAAGGAATGCTGTCCGTTTGTGCCGGGTTCACCGAAGATGATCGGTCCTGTAGGATAAGCAACAGGCTCGCCGAAACGGTTGACGGACTTGCCGTTGGATTCCATATCCAGCTGCTGCAGATGTGCAGGGAATCTGCTCAGAGCCTGGGAATACGGCAGAACTGCTGTGTTCTCGAAGCCCAGTACATTGCGCTCATAAACGCCGATCAGTGCATCAAGCAACGCTGCGTTCTTGCAGACATCGGGTTCTTTGCAGAGTTTGTCTGTTTCAGCTGCACCATCCAGGAATTCAGCAAATACTTCCGGTCCGAATGCCAGTGAGAGTACTGCACCGCCG
>JAFOMZ010000273.1 GCA_017421125.1 Solobacterium sp. | reverse complement strand
TAGGCATGGTCCCCTTCGATCCTGAACGGATGGTCTCCGAATGTTCCATGATCAAATACCGTATCAAAGTGGCCGGCAAAGATCACCGGTTTCCCCGGCCTGTCTTCTCCGATCACCCCGCGGACCAGCGGCGGATAATGTTCCTTTGTATGTACGATCTCACAATTGACACCTGCATCAGTAAATTTCTTTTTCAGCCATTCTGCTTCAGTATCCAGATATTCCGGTTCCCTGAGACTGCCTTCCAGATCGACCAGTTCCTGCCAATCACTGATGATATCTTTCTGATGACTTGTGACATAATCCATGATCCTCTGATCCATACCTTCGTTCCTCCGTTTAACACTTTAAACAATTGTAACCTGTCCGAAGACAAAACAGCCGCCGGATGATCCGACAGCTTCCTGTATTCTGAAATAATATTTGTTATCTTCGATTGCCTGATTCATCAAATGTTTTTTTCAGTTCAGACTCCGTCACAAAGAGCGAGCCGATCAGAGGGATCATCTGCAGGGCTGTGAGCACACCGCCGGCCAGGCCGATCATGTCTTTGTCTTTTCTCATCACCAACAGCATAACGATCACTGTGACCAGAAGAATAACAAAACCCATGATCTGCCATAGTTTACCGATATACCGGTGCGCATATGACCAGGTATCCACGTTCATCATGGAACGTCTTGTCCTGTAGCCATACAGCCAGTTGATCTTGTCCGGTGCTTTGTGTGCAAACACATAGCCGAATATGATCATGATCAGCGGGATCAGCATTTCCGTTCCCAGCATATATATCCAAAAACCCATACAGCCTCCAAAACAGATCTAGTTAAAACTGTTTTCATAAATATCAAAGAAGCGGGATATAAATTGAGCCTGTTCACGTGCTGCTTCTGTTCCGGATGTCACCTGCCAGCCAAATGTTTTGTAATCCTGATAGTTTTTCTGGGAAACAGGTTCGAGTTTCATTTCACTTTGGATCAGATCCAGTCCTTCCGCATAGTTTTCCAGCAGTGCCTGGTATGCATTGTCGGGATCTTTAAAGACTGCTGTACCGTCTTTTGCCGCACCGATCTCAAAACGTTCATCGCGCTTCAGAAAATCATCCACATCGACATTTCCTTTGATGTTTCCCTGTCCTGCATGATATTCCTGCGTATACGGGTGTTTTACAGAACTGCAGGAAAACAACAGTAATACCGGCAGACAGAATAGTATCTTTCGTATTTTACATTTCATCTTTTTTCATCGTCCTCAAATCGTGATCATCAGAACATTCATACCAAGGATGTTCTGGTACTTGATGTCCTTAGCCATCTTATAAACCATTTTGATCCCAATGTTCTTTACCGGATCATCATGTTCAGTCAGTTTCTGACGTTCACTTGGATCAAACGGAATGCAGTCATCTCTTATACGCAGGATCACATCATCCCCTTTATGGATCACCCGGATATCGACCCTGTGCGGTTTCTTGTCTTTTACAAATCCGTGACTGACAACATTGCCTGCCATTTCCTCTAAAAACAGTGCGGACAGATAGGACCTTCTTTCCCCGACTCCATGTTCAAGACAGAATTTCTGGGTCTGTTCCGATATCATGACGACCTCTTCCATCGTTGTTATGGTGAGATCTAGGCGTTCATCTTTTGAAACACCGAATCCTTCAGGGATCACCATCAGTTCTTCCATACTGCGGGGAATATGCCGGTTCATGAAACAGGCGTAGCCAAAGAACAGCAGCAGACTGACAATACCGTTTAACACATTGGCGACATAGACACTGTTCATTCCGATAAACGGTATCAGCAATGCTGTAAAAAGCGATACACAGACTGCCCCTTCCAGCAGCGCGTTTATATGAACCAATGCCTGCTTCCCGGAAGTCTGTCCATAGCAGGTAAAATGCATGGCGATGATACTGAGCGGCATGCATAACGGAAGGATCCGGAATCCGTTCACCGTCATCATATAAACTGCTTCTGAAGGATCCCGGTAGAAGATCCTGGTCAGCGGTACAGCCAGCAGGATAATTCCTGCCACGATCATACACATGATCGGGATAAACCTTGTAAACATGATGCGCATAACATCCGTCAATGTCTGCCTGTCTTCTTCACCTGTGCTGACACTGATCATCATCCTTGATACTGCCAGCATACCTGCAGGGATCGCCCAGAAGATACCAAGGAAGTTATTAACTGCCGCAAATGCGGAAATGCCTGCGCTTCCGACATAGACCGTGACCAGCTTGTTCACGATCAGTCCGCGTATCGTCTGATAAAGATTGACTGCCGCACCCGGCAGACCGATCAGGAACATCGTT
>JAFOMZ010000272.1 GCA_017421125.1 Solobacterium sp. | reverse complement strand
GTCTGCGCAGCACCTGTCCCGATGTGCAGGTCAAAAGTGAATACTGGCACGGCCAGCATAATTTCTTCTTCTGGAACCAGGCGATCCCCAAGGCACTGAAGGAATTCGGTTTCGATATTATTGAAAATTCAGTTGTATAAAAAAACATTACCGCTGAGGCTCAGATCCTCAGCGGTATTTATTTTCATAATGTATGCAGATAATCAGCGATATCCTGCACTGCTTTTGCAAGTTCCTGCGCTTCCGGCAGCATCACGATCCGGAAATGATCGGGAGTCGGGTAGCCGAATCCGCTGCCCGGAACGATCAGGATATGCTTTTCTTTCAGCACACCCATTCCGAAATCCCTGTCATCCGTGATGTGATAGCGTTCTGCGTCAAACTTCGGGAACACATAGAATGCCGCGTCGTTCGGTACGACCGACATGCCCTCTGCGCGGGAGATCACATCCACTACGGCCTTTCTCTGTTCATACAGCCTGCCGCCCGGCACCAGCATTGCCTTCGTGCTTTCCGGGTCGTTCAGCGCAGCCGGAATAACGAGCTGCGTCAGCGCGTTTCCGCACAGGCGCATGGATGACAGCCTTTCCAGCGCGTCCCTGATCTCATCCAGTTCATGGTCCGGTGAAGAAAGGATGACCCATCCGCAGCGGAAGCCGCAGATGATATGTGACTTGGACAGCCCGTTGAATGTCAGCACAGGCAGATCCGGTGCGAGCTTCGCACAGGACTGATGTACCTTCCCGTCCATGACCAGCCTGTCATAGATCTCATCCGAAAAGACGATCAGATGATGTTCACGGGCGATCTGCAGAATCTCCTTGACGACATCCTCGTCATACAGGACACCGGTCGGGTTGTTCGGGTTGATCAGCAGGATCGCCTTTGTACGGTCCGTGATCAGTGAACGGATATGTTCCGTATCCGGCATCCATCTGTTCTCTTCCACGCATCTGTAATAAACGGGCTTTGCACCGGCAAGATAGAGTGCGTTGGACCAGAGCGAGTAGTTCGGGCATGGTACGAGCATCTCTTCACCCGGATCCATGACCGCAAGCACAGCCATCTGCGCCATCTCGGAAACACCGTTTCCGATAAAGATATCTTCCATGCACGGATCCGTCAGTCCCTTGGAACGGTGATAGGCAAGGATCGCCTCCCTGGCATCCGGCATGCCCCTGGAATCGCAGTACGCGACTGCCCTGTCAATACCTGACAGCAGTGCTTCCCTGACACTGTCAGGAAGGCTGAATCCGAAATTTGCCGGATTTCCCGTATTGAGGCGCAGTACGTCCGTACCTTCCTTCATCATCTTCAGTGCTTCCTGATATAACGGTCCACGGATATCCGAATGGACACTATTCATTCTTACAGCATTTGCAATCTTCATATGTTTCATCTCCGTCAATGATATTATGCATTCAGAAACGACTGATTGTCTTGTGGCAAACGTATTTTTTTCACAAGATCCTGTATTTTCTCCTAAAAAGACGGTCAGTTCTTTCAAAGGACAGGCGATGCAGAAAAAAACAGACTTTTCAGTCTGCCTTATTTGAATAACGGAGCTGCCGCAAATTCCGTCAGGATCTCATCAAGAGTCCTGCCCAGGAACTTCGTGATTGCTTTTCCCACATCGGCCGGTTTTTCTCTCATCCCGTCCGCAATATAATTTACGGTATTGTATGTCAGTCCGTTGCTGTACTGATCTACAATGAATTTTCTGTCTCCATCCGTCAGTTCCCTGGGATTCTTATCCAGAAGTCCGTCGATCAGTTCATTGACGATCTTTGCATAATAGTCTTTGCTGAAGGATACGAGACGGTCTCTCAAAGAGCTGTTGTAAAAATTCAGCGCTTCATTTTTATTTGATCTGCATGCGTTCAGTATTCTGACAAATACCGTTTCAAGTGTGAGGTTCTTTCTGCGTTCTTTACTGATTGCGTCTTCCAGTCCATCAGAGATAATATCGAAGACAAAATCATCCATAGATTCGTAATGGTAGTAGAAAGACTGCCGTGTCACCTTTGCGGCGTCAGCGACCTGTACGATTGTAAGCTCATCATATGGGCTTTTGTTCAGCAGTTCTGAAAATGCAGTTTTAAACTTTTTGATTGCTTTCTTTGCCATAAACGACTCCATCCAACGTTTTGTACGTTTCATCCGCTAGTGTTTTTCTGTAGATATTTCCTTACAGTTTTTCCGGCATTATCGACAAACCTGTATACTTCCCCTGCATGTCCATTTTAAACAATCGAACAGGTATGATAAATAAAACCTTTGTTTCGAATTACAGTTATTTGTTACATATTGACTATCATCAGTTTAGCTTGTAAATACAGAAGCACAAATAAATATGACCTTTGGTCATTTGCAATCCTACCAAAATATAACACGATGAAATCGATTCATCTACAACTTTCAAATGAATTTTTTGTGAACTTTTCACTTTTTTGACTGCAAAAAATCGTTTGTAAAACCCTGCATGCATAAAACGGGTATTTTGATCAAAAAACATTCAGAATCATCTGCCGACTTGATATATCATATTATCTGTAAGGAGCCGTATTATGAAATATTTAAAACAATTCGGCATTATACTGCTGATCACTTTTATAGGTGAGATCCTGCGTTTTCTGCTTCCTCTGCCGATCCCGGCAAGCATTTACGGACTGATCCTGATGTTCGTTCTGCTCTGTGCGAAGGTCCTGCGCCTGGAAGATATCCGTGAAGCCGCCGAGTTCCTGATCGCGATCATGCCCGTCATGTTCATTCCTGCCGCGGCAGGTCTGATCGACTCATGGTCACAGGTCCAGCCGATCGTCATCCAGATGTTCATAACAATGGTCGCCGTAACATTTATCGTTATGGCAGTAACGGGAAAAACCGCAATGTTCATCATCGGCAAAGACAGGAGGAACAGATCATGAACGAATTATTTGCTGCATCTGCCACTGCCGGTGTCGTTATCAGCCTGATCGCCTACTGGATCGGGATGATGCTGAAAAACAAATTCAAATCAGGAATCCTCAATCCTCTGCTCATCGCGATCATTCTCGTGATCATCTTCCTGCTGCTGACGGGTGTTGAATACCAGACCTACAACGCAAGCGCGAAATACCTGAGCTGGCTTCTGACGCCTGCTACCGTTTCCCTGGCGATCCCGCTGTACCAGCAGCTGGAACGTCTGAAGCAGAATATCAAAGCGATCCTGATCAGTATCCTGATCGGCTGCCTCACAAGCATGCTGTCGGTCTATCTCTTCTCACTGGTATTCAGGTTCTCGCATGAGCTCTACGTTTCATTCCTTCCCAAATCCATTACGACTGCGATCGGCATGAGCATTTCGGAAGAAATGGGCGGCATCGTATCCATTACAGTGGCTTCCATTATCATTACCGGTATTTGCGGCAATATGATCGGTGAAGCCGTATGTAAATTTCTGAAGATCACGGATCCCGTTGCGATGGGTCTTGCCATCGGTACGAGTTCCCACGCGATCGGTACAGCCAAAGCCATGGAGTTAAGTGAAACTGCCGGTGCGATGAGTTCACTCTCGATCGCCGTATCCGGTATGATCACCGTAGTCCTGATGAATTTCTTTGTAACGCTTCTGTGATCATCATCATACACTGCAGTTCCATTCAATGAGATAATTGGTTCAGAGGTGAAATCCAATGAGAAAATACATTGATAAGAAACATATTTTCACACCGCTTCCGGTTCTGCTTCTTGGAACATACGATGAAAACGGTACGCCGAATGCAATGAATGCCGCATGGGGCGGACAGATCGATTCCAATCAGATCATCGTCAGTCTTTCCCAACATAAAACAACAGATAATCTGCAGCTGAAACAGGCATTTACAGTCAGCTTTGCCAACAGGAAATACACAGCAGAAGCTGATTACCTGGGTATGGCTTCCGGCAGGAAGGTCAACAAGATCGAGAAAGCCGGTCTCCATGCAATGAAGGCGGAAAAAGTCGACGCGCCGGTATTTGAAGAATTCCCGCTTGCGCTGGAATGCGAAGTTGAAAAGATGGAACCGGACGGAGACGGATATCTGCTGTATGGACGCGTACTGGGCGTCAACGCTGATGAATCCGTCATGACCGACGGTGTGGTGGATCTCGGAAAGGTCGAACCGATCATGTTCGACAGCTCCATGAATCTCTACCGTGTGATCGGTGAGATCGTCGGAAACGCATTCTCCGACGGCAAAAAGTTCATGTAACAGGAAATATACGCACATTCAAAAACGGCCGCAATGAAGTGATGTGGCCGTTTTCATATGTTCATTACTTCAATGTTGAAGGACGTACGCCTTTGGGGATCGGTGATTCGAACGGTTTGTGTCCCCTTCTGTAGTCCAGTTCCTTCTTTGCCTTTTCGATCGTTTCCGGTTCATTCAGCAGATCGATCACTGCTCCCGCCATGACCTTGGCTGCGAACAGCTGTGCCTTGTGCGCGATACTGCTCTTGCCCTGAGCAACGATCTGCCAGGAATGGCCCGGTGTTTCTGCCGCCCAAGTGGCGGTATTGATCTGGGCAGTCGGGGTCACCCAGCTGACATCGCCGACATCGCTGGAGCCCGGTGAAGCTTCTTCATTATCGGACATGGGCAGGATAAATGTACCGTAATACGGTTCTCCGATATGCTTTTCCAGTTCCATTGCCTGTTCCGGCTTCATGTGCTTCAGTGCTTTTTTGAGACTTCCGCCCTTTACGGCGACAGTATCATAGAAGCCTTTGGCAAACGCCATTTCCGCTTCATCAAATTCCGGCAGCGGTACAGCTTCCAGATTTTTCTGCAATACTTCTTCGATCGCCCTGTTGGGAACGATATTGGAAGTGGCTTTCACAAAGATCTCTTCCATCTCTGTTCCGGTCATCAGCGCGGCGCCTCTG
>JAFOMZ010000271.1 GCA_017421125.1 Solobacterium sp. | reverse complement strand
TGTGGCTCATCAGGGTCCCGCTTGTGTACCTGCTTGGCAGTGTACTGAATGCGGATATTATGATGATCTGGTGGGCGTTCAATGCAGATCTGTGGTTCAGGTTCATCCTGCTGGAGATCATACTCAGAAGGCAGAGATCCGTAGCAGCACAGCAGATGCGATAAAAGGCCATGTTTCATCACAGGCACAATATACAAAAAGAAAACGGCAGCTGCTCCTGCTCATATGCAGAGGGCATCTGCCGTTTAAATAACCGTTTTACTTCTGTTTTCGTCCTGCTTCGGCAAAAAACCCGCTGAGTTTGAAATACCTGCCGTCCTGATCTGCCAGGCTGCGGTACATTTTCCAAGATGTGTTTTTCGCGGTATTGTTGATGATATTGTTTCCTTCTTCCACAGTCAGGAAGTCTGTTCCAAAGGCAACATAAGTGCTCTGTTTGTTTTCTTTGTCTGTCAGGAGGTCCGGATTCTCCGGATAAACGATGTTGACCCAGCAGATGACATATTCATCACGTTTTTCCTGGACGAACATGTCCTTGTACTCTGCGATGCCTGTACCGTTGATCCAGAAGTAGAACGTAGGACAGTCATCCGGTTCCATTCCGGAATGTGTCCTGTTCTGGTCGTAAACATATACGATCAGGGCTTTGTTGACATCATTCTCCATCAGCACCAGCGTATCTTTTTTCAGTTTTACCGGAATACGTACGACCGTTCTCGTGCTGTTCTTGGTGGTCACCTGTACAGGCTTCAGGTCACGTACATAAACTGTCTTGACCTGGAAATAATAGGGCATGACCGGTTCGTGCGTCTTCTTGCCGGCATTCAGGGGATCCATAGCCAGCACATCAAATCCGTAATCTACGGGAAGCTTGAACGCATCATATTTCCTTCTGGACAGTGATGCCATCAGGAAATATTCACCGCCATTCCCGTGATAGAAGTAGTCATTGGCGTTTCCGTTGCCTTTTGTAATAATATCTTCACGCTTCAGCATCTTTTTCATGATCGATCATCCTTCTTTTTACATTACAAAGTCTAACATATTGCGAGTTCCGATAAGCATATGGGGCGGGAAAAAGAGGCAGCTTTGTACTGCCTCTCATCGACTGCCTTCATACTGACGGGGATATCTCCTCATAAGGTTCAGTATCTGAGGGTGACGCATACAGTGCTGCTTCCAGAGAGGAAATATCGTATTTTTCAGTCATGACAGGCTTCTGCCCGCGTGTGAACAGCCATGCGTGATCAACAGGCATGGCGAGGATCTGTTCCATCGGTTTGTTTGCCCGGTGGCTGATGTATTCTGCGGTATCCAGGTCCTGACCGCCCAGATATAACTGCCTGTCGCAGTTGTTCAGGATGGTTGCGGCACGGTCCTTGCCGTACAGGGAATTCAGCTGGGTCAGGCTCTGGAGGATGACGCTGACGCTGATCTCGCGTGAACGCACTACGGATATGATCTTATCGAAATCCGGGATGTACATGTTCGACGCAAAGTCATCCAGATAGAATCTGACCGGGACCGGAAGACGGTGCTCCGGATAATCATGATCGGCACTGCGCATGAGGATCTGCAGAGCCTGTGTCATGAAGATATTGGCCAGCTTATCCATGGAACGGTCGGTATCGCTGATCGTCAGGAAGACGGCACACTTTTTCCTGCCGAGCTCCGCAAAGTCGATCTGACCATCCCTGAGGTAAAGTTCACATGCCTGATCGAAGCACAGCGGATCCAGGTTCGTGGAGACGATGCCGCGGATGCTGGCATCCATTTTCTCGGCTTTCGCGATCCCGCGGAACGCGCTGTACCGCAATGCTGTGGTGCTGTGCGGATAGAGGAAAGTGCACTCTTCGATCAGGGCAGGAAATCTCTCACCGTCCATGACGGACAGCAGCCGCATGACTTCTTTCAGCGTTCTTTTTTCCGGCGGCATGATCTCAAGGACGTAGCTGACCAGGCACGCGAGATACTGCCTTGCGGCATGACACCAATAAGGATCATTGGAATGCCAGTCTTCGATCAGGCAGTGGCTCAGCGTCAGGATATCCTGCTCATTCCAATAACCGTCACAGCGGATATAATTCAGCGGATTATATCCGTCACTGCCGGAAAGCGCAGTGAAGTTGATGTTGTGCACGGTATATCCGCGCTGTCTCAAAAGGGGACCCAGTTCTTCATACAGTGTCCCCTTGGTGTCGGAAATGATTATGCTTTCATGAGAAGTCATGATATTCGGCTTTACGTAGTTCCGGGTCTTCCCGGAACCGGAAGGACCGAAGATCAGTATATTGTTGTTGACGCCTGTCCTCCAGGTGTCTGTATCTGCGATGCAGTTTTTTGCGAGAATATGTCTGTTCTGATAATTCTTTCTGTTGTTCATATGGATTCCTTTCTAGTCGGAGACATACAGTTCTCCGTCTTCATCTCTTGCAATAAATACGGACTCAGTCCAGAAGAGGACTGCCATTCGGATGTCATCATCGGTAATATCCTGCAGACGGAGTCCGTACATCGGATACAGTCTGCCGGTACCGTCCGGAAGAGGGACCGGCAGGAAAGGCACCGGATCCCTCTCCACGGTACGAACTTCATCAATGTTCAGAAAATGAATGCTGTGGAGGGATCTGTTCCTGCCGGAAGGCCTGACCTTGATGCCTCTGGAAAGCTGTTCATCGATCCAGAGACCGGCGATGCGGTCTGTTTCTTCAGACCGCTCAAGGCCTTCTTCCAGCATCACGGTAATACCGTGCATCTGATAAGTGACATTCATATCTGACCGGCTCCTTTCTGACTGCCCATGATCTCTGTGGCAAGTCCGTATTGAAGTGCTTCTTCAGCATCGAACCAGCTGTCTTCACATGTGACTGACATGACTTCTTCCAGCGTCCTGCCCGCTGCTTCGGCAATGATGCCGCAGATCACATCGCGTGTCTGCTTCAGGTTTTCCAGACGTTTTTCGATCTCGGCAGGCTTCATGCCTTCCAGCGATCCGCCGCCCGGGGCAGGATCATGGATCATGATGCGGGAATGCCGTGTCATGATGCGTCTGGATCCGGCAAGGAACAGGATCGCTCCCATGGAAGCTGCTGTACCGATGCAGACAGTCGTCAGCGGAGCGGACATCAGCTTCATGTAGTCAAATACAGCGATCCCGCTCTGAACCTCGCCGCCGGGACTGTTGATATACAGGATGATCTCTTTCGCCGGGTCATCGCGGTTCAGGAACATCAGCTGCTTGAGCAGGCTGTTCATCGTATCCGGACTGACCGGATCGGTCAGAAAGATCTCCCTGTTCTGCATCAGTTCATCTTCGATCTGAATGCGCTCATAACCGCGCGCGTTTTCCCTGATGATGCAGGGCTGCTGGGAATAGATGCTCGTCATTTTGCATCACGCTCCTTTCTGAAGTCTGTACGTAAAGACGCATTGATCAGCACTCTGAGTAATGTGTGCATCTCAGTATCATTGAGCTCGAGGCGCCGCAGCGCTCTCAGCAGGACTACGTACGAAGTCGCAAACTTCTTATATTCGAACAGTGCGTTTTCCTGTTCTACGTCATTCAGTTTTGCTTCGTACTCTTCGTCACTGAGGCTGTCGAAAGCTCCGGTTTTTGCCTTCTCAGCGAAAGCAGCTGCCGGATTTTCCATGATCCGTGATTCCGGCTCTGTCCTGAGAAGCCGGAAAAGACCGGTCCAGAACCGGTATGCATAATCTTTTGTCATATGTTTTTCACCTTCCTTCACATTTACTCCCGCGCCCGCAGGGCGACTTTTGTTTTACTTTTTTATTCATACATGTTTGTTATCAGCACGTTATGGCCGCGCTGACACGCAGCCATAACACCGCTGATAGAAAGGAGAACGACATGTGAGAAATGCTGTTTTACAGATTTCTTCAAAATAACACCCGTGCCCGCAGGGCATCTTTTGTTTTACTTTTCCCGCCCGGGCGGTAGCGAGGGCGTTATTCTGAACATATGAAAACCGGAATGCAATGCAATTCCGGTTTTCATAGTCTCCGCTGCTTGTTTACACGTGATCCAAAAGAACACCCGTGTCTACGGCGCAGACGCAGACACCAAAAATAAAACAAAATATATCCTGCCTTTTGATCAGCAGGAAATACTTTGTTTATCACTGTTTCTTGATTTCGATAGTTCCAAAACTCACACGCTGTGATTCAGGTAAACATCAAACCGCAGGAAACGGACAGTACCGTTTTCCATGAGTGAAAAGGTATGCATATAACCTTCGTTTTTGAGGTGCTTCAGGATGCGGTTCTCCATATTCCGCAGTGTGCTTAACTGCTTTGCCGACACGCCTCCGTTCTCACATCCGGGGACGGTTCTGAGTAATGCCAGCATATGACTGAATTCGATCATTGATGCCTGACGGGTGGAACGGATAAAAGAAGAAGCCGGTGCAGATCTTACCATGCGGATGATGTAATGCGTCATAGCCATCTGCAGGAATGAGGCGTGTCCGCTCTGTTCGCTGCGGGAAAGAGAGCGCCGTTCATAATGATATTTCATTTCGTTGATGTGCCTGGTGAAGCAGTATAAAGGTGGCTGGACAGACAGGTCAATGTTGAATGCAGGGAACTGTTCGCTGATCGTAAGGAAGTTTCCTTCAAACTGCACCGGAGGCGCTTCAGCTGTCTGCAGCGTGATGGATACAGTGATCCCGGAAAGCTTACGCAGGGAAGTCATGATGTCATTAACTGTCAGCTGTTTATCGATTGCCCTGAAATCTTCAAGCAGTTCGCTGAGCAGCAGCTCCGGATGCAGCACTGTCTGTTCTTTCTGCAGGAGGGACATTGCGCCGTCAAAGACCAGCAGATCTGTTTCCGTCAGAGGCTGACTGACAATGCATGAGACCAGCAGGTCATTTCTTCTGGGGTTGATATGCAGATCATGGAGTTCTGCGGTTCCGCGTCTTAAAGCCTGTGTCAGAACAGGTGCACTGATATAGCTCTCCGGCTGCTTTGCACAGAATAATGCGGAGAGGGGAACGGAAAACAGCTGGTTGTTCATGGCTTCTGCATATTCATACAGGGGCGGCAGACATTCAAAGTCATACAGAAAACCGCTGTCCGTTTCTCTCAGCGGCAGGAAGGGACCGTCAAAGCATCTCTTTCTGTCCCTGTAGAAGAACAGCATGACATAAGAGTTTTCCGTGTCGATATGGATACTGGTACGCATCATTCTGCGCAGACTGTTTTCAATGACAGTTTTGCGTTCAGGACGCAGCGCAGTGTCATGATTTCCCGAGAGCAGCTCGGCAATTGATTTGGCGTAGATCTTCGGGACCCGGTGGATCATCAGTGTATATACAGCATCCGCGACCATCATGTCGAAATAATTCAGCTGTTCACTCAGCGTATAGGATGCGTGAAGTCCCGCTTTTTTACTGACAGTCAGGCAGCCTTCCGTATTTCCTTTACGGATGTCGTTGGCAATATATGTATTGTTGATATACAGGACATCGATCTCTTTCACTTCCTTTAAGAACATTTTCCGGACATCAGCACTGCTTTTCATGTCCGCATCAGGTTCATAGTTCCGGAAGTATTCCGCGATGTATTCCTGAGGATCCATCAACGGCTTTTTGAAATGATATCTGCAGTAGTCCTCCATCTGCTGAAGTCTGTCCATGGCGATCTGCCTGCGCAGGGAAAGCGCAGGTTGCTGCAGCCCGCTGTCACTCAGGGATCTTTCGATCAGGGTTTCGCAGGTCTCCCTGTCTTCCGGCAGCCAGTACAGAATACACTCTGCCGGCTGACCTCTGCGTCCGGCTCTTCCTGCTTCCTGTGTATAGTTTTCCAGGCTCAGGGGCATGCCGGCGTGGATGATCCATTTGATATGGTCGAGATCGATCCCCATGCCAAGCGCGTTGGTCGTTACCATGATGCCGGAATCAGCGTCCTTGAAAGCTTCCCAGTTCGTCTGTTTATTCTCACTGTCTTTTCGGGAAAGACTTCTGTCCAAAGATGCGTAATAGCGGTATACCTGCAGGTCTTTTTCTTCCGACAGCCGCTGATAGATCTGCTCTACCTGTCTGACTGTCTGACAGTAGATCAGGCCCTGCTGGTCCCGGTGTTCTTTTGCGTAGCCGGTGATCATCTCTGTCCGGTCCTGCAGCCGGTTTTCTTTGGAGCGTTTATGACTGCCAAGTACATGGAGTGACAGTTCTTTGCGTATGGTCATACCTGACTCCTGCCGGGAAGGATATACTGCGGGATGATCCATCTGCAGGAATGTGAGGATATCCTGCCGGATCATGCTTGTGGCAGTTGCGGTAAACGCGGCGATCACGGGGTGCCTGCCGATCCGGCGCATAAAGCGCGGTATCTCCAGATAACGTTTGCGGAATTCATAGCCCCACAATGAAATACAGTGTGCTTCATCAACGGCAATCATACTGATATCTGCCCGCTGCGCAAAACGGATAAACGCACCGGTGCGCAGACGTTCGGGCGTGATGTAGAGCAGTTTATACGCATCCGGATCATTCCGATCCTGGGCGCGGATGATCTCCCGGAAGATATCGCGTTCCCGCTTTCCTGCCTGTTCACTGTTTTTTCCTCTTGGAAAATACAGACCGTCTTTGTCCGCATACACAGTTCCGGAAATGCAGGCAGCAGGTATATCGTTTTTCAGCAGATTGCTGACCTGGTCCTGCAGCAGGGATACGAGCGGTGTCACAACGAGCGTCAGACCGGGAAAGATCATTGCGGGTATCTGAAAACACACGGACTTGCCGCTGCCTGTCGGCATGACCGTAAGCGTATCACGGCTTGAAAGAATGCTGTGAATAACTTCCAGCTGTCCGCTGTTCAGAGATCCCGTGATGTCCGGACGCAGGGTGTGAAATATCCGATTCAGTTCATCGTTGCTGCAGGTGATCATCATTGATTATCCTTTCCATATTATTCTGACAGAAAAAAGCAATGCTGAACGTCTATTTTATTGTTCCGGTTTTTATGAAGGACATCCTGTCCGGGGTCCGGTATGAATTTTTAAAGATTGCAGTCAGGATATAAAATAGTGAGCATGATTCATCTGAAACGATATAATACATACATGCGGAAAACGATCATAGCAGCAGGCATCAGCCTGCTTACAATATGCAGTCTCACATTGACAGGGATCGCGGAAAACGAACATCCGGAAGACGCGCCGGATGTTGCCAGTGAATATGTGTACCTGGTGGATACCGGAAACGGCCAGGTGATCTGGTCGCTGAACTCAGAGGACCGGATGTATCCGGCATCCATGACCAAGCTGATGACGGAGATCCTGGCGATCGAAGCACTGACAGATCCTGATGAAAGGGTCATGATCACACCTGAAATGACAGCCGGACTGTATGAGGCAAATGCCTCGGTAGCAGGTTATCAGATCGGAGATGAGCCGACCGTACGCGATCTGCTGTACGGAACCGCCCTGGCATCCGGAGCGGAATGCGTCAATGCGCTGGCAATTCGTACCGATGGATCGGTAACGGCTTTTGTGGATCACATGAACCGCAAGGCGGAAGAACTGGGAATGCATGATACAAATTTTGTGAATCCTACCGGACTGCATGACCCCGATCACTACAGCACATGCCGTGATATCGAGACGTTGTTCAGCTATTGTTATCAGAATGAATTCTTCCGGGAACTGCTCGGGAAACGCACATATTTAAGTACGCCTGTCGCGTC
>JAFOMZ010000270.1 GCA_017421125.1 Solobacterium sp. | reverse complement strand
TGCGGAAGTGAAGAGATCGGTCTGGTCGGCTCGAAAAAGTACTGTGAAGCGCATCAGGAAGAACTGAAGGATGTCATCTTCAACATCAATTTTGATATGACCGGCGTCACACTCGGCTACGAACATGTGTGCTGCTCATGCAGTGAGGATACGATGCATGCCATTGAACACCTGGCAAAGGTGGAAGGCTTCCCGCTTGACGCGAAGCTTGGCATGTATTCTTCTGATTCCAGCAGCTTTGCGGAAGCCGGTGTGCCGGCATGCACTTTTGCAAGACTTGCCCCGCGGGGAGGTGCTGAGATCCATAATCATCACGATACGATGGACCGGCTGGACCCTGATTCCTTTATGACAACACTCTGCTTCACGGCAAAACTCGGTGAGCAGATCGCCAATGCGGCAGTCAATCCTATTCCCAGAAAATTTGCCCAGAAGGTGACTGAGGAGATGGAAGAACGGGCAAAGATGCGCGGGACCGGAAGTAAAGACAAAAACTCTGAAAAAAAGGAAGAAAAGAAAGACTGAGCGTTTCTGAACCGGCGTATTATGAAAACTTGGTGAAATAATTCACAGAGTACTGTACTGTCTTTTTACAATGCTGTATACTGAAATCACATTGAGGGAGTAACCGGTGTATTACCGGACAGACCGTCAGCACGGCGAAAGCCCGGTCTGTTCTGAAAGGTGAGACTCATGTACGGAGTTGTGCATGGGGACCACGAATAAAAATCCTGTGCAGCTGCTCCGCTGCACTTTTTTACAGGAGAATTGATTATGCTGAAAGTAAATCACATGACAAAACGCTACGGCAAAACAACAGCCTGCTCTGATCTGACATTCACGCTGGACCAGGGCAGTGTAACGGTGCTTTTGGGACCTAATGGAGCAGGCAAGAGCACCCTGATGAAATCCGTGATCGGTCTGCTCAGGTTTGAAGGTGAGATCACCGTGAACGGTTTCTCTCCGGATCAGCCTGAAGCGCGCAGAATGCTTGGATATATTCCGGAACTTCCTGCGCTGTATCCGAATCTGACTGTATGGGAACATATGGAATTCCTTGCCAGGGCATACCGCCTGAAAGATTATAAAGAGCACAGTGAAGCGCTTCTGAAACGTTTTGAACTGTATGAACACAGGAAGAAGTTTGGTGATGAGCTCTCAAAAGGTATGCAGCAGAAGCTGAATATCTGTTTGGGTCTTCTGAGTGACCCGGAAGTACTGCTTTTGGATGAGCCGATGATCGGTCTGGATCCGCATGCCATCAAAGAAGTCCGAAGTATGGTCCATGAGCAGCGGGAACAGGGCAAAACACTGCTGATAAGTACACATATTATAGACAGTGTTTCTGATTTCTTTGACCGTGCACTGATCATGCAGAAAGGTGTGATCAAAGCGGATGTGACCAGGGAACAGCTGGAAGCGAACGGACAGACCCTCGAAGAACTGTTCTTTGCCGTGACCGAAGGGATCGGCAGGGATGAAGTCAGCGGGGAGGAATTCGCAAAATGAAACTGTTTCTGTATTACAGTCTGCACGCGTTCCTGAATCAGCTGAAAAAGCTCATGAAAACATGGGTGCTTGTGCTGATCCTTGCCTGCGGACTGATCGGCGGACTGATCGGATACGGAGCAGCTACACTTGTTGAGGTTTCGGAGGAAACCTATGCGGAAGTTCCACAGGAAAGCACGCCGGATCTTATCCAGGAACTGCCGGAAGGCATTACTGTTGGAGATATTACAGAACTGGCCGCGGGCGGTGTGATCGCAGGTGTGCTCCTGTTTGAGATTGCCACGGCACAGAAAAACGGTGCTTCACTGTTTCTGCCGGCGGATGCCGCACTGCTGTTTACGTCTCCGATGCGACCGCAGTCTGTATTGATGTTCCGCATTGCCACGCAGCTTGCGACAGCTTTGGCAGGAAGTATCTATATGCTGTTCCAGCTGCCGAACCTGGTACTGAATGTCGGTATGTCGGTACCGGGGGCGCTGTCCCTGATCCTGGCATGGGCATTTCTGATCATGACGGGAAAGCTATTCCAGCTGCTGATCTATCTGCTGTCTTACCGCAGCGGATTTGTAAAAAAACATACTGTGAACGCAGTAGCTGTGTTTACTGCCGGATGCGCGCTGCTGTTCGGCATGTATTATCTGCGCAGTTCCAAAGACCTGCTTTCTGCGGCAGTCGGTTTCTTCAATGCGCCGGCAGCGTATTATATTCCGGCATTCGGCTGGCTGAAGGGTATGGTCCGTGCGGCTCAGGAAGGAAATATGCTGCGCGCACTTCTGTTTATCCTTGCCCAGACGGTGTTCTGTATTCTCATGGTTTTAGCGATCTATGGCATAAAAACTGACTTCTATGAGGATGCGCTGAAGAAGACCGAGGAAACGGCAGCCAGACTGGAAGAAGTGAATGAAGGCCGGGTCCGTACCAGGAAACGTAAAGAAATAAAGAAGGAAGTTTCTGACCGCAGTATGCGCGGATCCGGTGCGTCGGTGTATTTCTTCAAAACACTGCATATACGTTTCCGCGATATCAGACGTGGCATCCTGTCAAAGACCGCACTGACATATCTGCTGTGCGCCGGCGGAGTGTCTGCTTTTGTCAGACTCGTTCTTCATAAGAACACTCTGTTGCCGGCTGTATTGGTACTCGGTGCGCTTGTCTTCTACCGGTCACTCGGCAATCCCATGAATGATGACGCGGCAAAACCTTTCTTTGTCCTGATACCGGAAAATGCCTGGAAAAAACTGTTTTACTCGACTGCCGGAGGATGTGTCTGCTGTCTTCTGGATCTGATCCCGGCTTTATTATTCTGCACTGTGTTTCTGAAAGCGGATCCGGTCGAGACGCTAACCTGGATCCCGGTCCTTGTATCGATCGACTTCTACGCAACATCCGCCAGGACTTTCCTGGATCTTTCCCTTCCGGAATCACTTTCCAAAAATATCAGACAGACATTTCTGATCCTGTTCCTGTATTTCGGACTGCTTCCGGATATTGCGGTCATTGCCATGGGCTATGCATACAACAAGATCGGAAGAGCCGGAATGGCAGTTGCTTTGCTGAATGTGTTCTTCGGCAGTCTGTTCTTCGGACTTGCCGGAATGTACCGTGACCCGGTACAGGGCAGGCAGGTCAGGCTCACCTCCAGCAGAGGAAGTCAGGATGACGCAAAACAGATCTTCAGCAGACTCGGCTTTTCTCTGAGTGCACTGCTGGCTTCCAGCGTGATCCTGCAGCTTCTGGCTTCAAAACTGCAGACGGAAAATGTATTTCTCCAATGGAGCATGGTGTTCCTGCCGATCTGGGTCAGCGGATTATTGCTGGTGCCGGCAGCCAGGGCAGTACCGTCATCCGGAAAAGTATCCGGAAGATTCAATCTGCGTGATGCTGTTGACAGCTTCCTGATCAGCCTGTTCCTGATGTATTCAGCCAATGTATTCGGACTGCTTGTAACCAATGCACTGAACCGCTTCCTGCACATCGTTTCCCAGAACAATGTACAGTCATTGCTGATGGAAGATAATATCCCGCTGAAATTGCTGTTTGCTGTGATCCTTGGACCGTTGTTTGAAGAGACGATATTCCGTAAATTCCTGATCGACAGGACAAAGCGGTTCGGCGGCAGGACGGCAGTCATTCTCAGTGCTGTAGCATTCGGCCTGTTCCATGGCAATCTGAACCAGTTCTTCTATGCGACGATGCTGGGACTGGTGTTCGGATATGTATATCTGAAGACCGGAAGGCTCAGATATACGATCATCCTGCACATGCTGATCAACTTCATGGGAGGCATTATCGCTCCGTATCTGGTAACTCATATGCCGGACTTTATATCCGATAACGTATCACTGAAGCTGATCCTGGGAGGTGCGTATTTCCTGATCCTGTTTGCGGCATATCTGCTGGGGTTTGTACGCCTCTGCATCCGGGCAAGAACCGTCAGATTCGATGCGCAGCCGGAAGAACTGGTCCTGCGCGAAGGCAGAAAAGCTTCCTGGCTGAATCCAGGCATGATCACGTTCACCGTGATGTGCATCGGAATGTTTGTTGTATCGATGATCTGAATAAAATCATACTGAGGAGGACCGTGAGGTTCTCCTTTTTGTGATCTGAGCGGGATATATACCGGACTTTACTGTTGCACATATTCCATGGCAGATTTCTGTTATACTTTTTTTAAAGATCATCAGATACGCCTTCCAAAAACATCAACAATTTCAATCTATCACGAGAATTATTACTGTGCAGGGAGGATAAGGAATCATGAAATATGCTGCGGCAGTCGATATCGGTGGAACAAATACAAGAATTGCACTGATCAACGACAATTACGACATTGAAGAACGCATCCAGTTCCCGACAGACGCAGAAGATCCCTGGACAGTGCTGAAAAAGATATGTGAAACGATCAGAGGATTCGATAAACAGGTCATCGGTACCGGGCTTTCCTGTCCCGGACCTTTGGACCTGATCAATGGCAGAGTACTGACTCCGCCGAACCTGCACGGACCATGGCATTACCTGAATATCACGGATGAACTGGAGCTGCTCATGCGTATGCCCGTATATCTGGAAAATGACGCTAATCTGGCAGCCCTGGCAGAAGCATTGCTCGGCGCGGGGAAGGATCACCGGATCGTGCAGTATCTGACCGTATCCACGGGACTCGGCGCCGGTCTGGTCATTGACAGAAAGATCTATCGCGGTGCTCATGGATTTGCAAACGAAGTAGCCAATACGATCTTGTTTCCCAACGGTCCGCAGCACGGCGAACTGCTGGCAGGGGCGCTGGAAGCAATCAGCTCCGGCACAGCGATCGGTCATCGTGCAGTCATAGCAGGTCTGTCTATCAGACATGCCGGAGATGTAAATGATCTGGCACATGCCGGAAATCCTGTCGCAAAGCTGATCATGAATGAAGCAAAACAGTATCTTGCGAATTATATAGCCGGTGTGATCGGTTTTGCAGACCCGGATATTATTATCCTTGGCGGTTCGGTTGCACTGAAGATCGACGGATTTGTACAGGAAGTGGAAGAACTTGTAAAAACAAAGGTTTATCCGGTCGTACGGCCGTATGTAAATATCCGGAAAGCATCCCTGAATGAAGACTGCGGACTTCTTGGGGCTGCGTGTCTTGTATTTGAAAACAACTGAGGAGTTAACATGACGATCCTGAAACTGAAGCCTGCCTGCAAGGATTATCTTTGGGGCGGGCAGAGACTGAAAAATGAATTCAACGTAGAATATGACGGTGATGTGCTTGCAGAAGCCTGGGAACTTTCCTGCCATCCTGATGGTCCATCCATGATCGAAAACGGGCCGTATGCCGGGAAAAGCCTGAAGGAGTACATCGATGAAAACGGTATGGAAGTACTGGGTACCCACTGCCGCAGATTCCGGGAATTTCCGATCCTGACAAAGTTCATCGATGCCAAGGACAATCTGTCTGTCCAGGTCCATCCTTCCAATGGGTATGCACTGCAGAATGAAGGACAATACGGTAAAACAGAGATGTGGTATGTCCTTGATGCAGAGCCGGGAGCCTATCTTTACTACGGCTTTAAGAATGAGATCTCCATTGAAGAGTTTTCCGAACGGATCCGTACCAATACGCTTCTGGAAGTGCTCAATCCGGTCGAAGTGCATAAAGGGGATACCCTGTTTATTGAATCGGGTACGCTGCATGCGATCGGAAAAGGCATCCTGATCGCCGAGATCCAGCAGAATTCCAATGTGACATACCGGGTATATGACTATGGAAGAGTCGGAAAGGACGGGAGAAAAAGGGACCTGCATATCGAGAAGGCACTGGCTGTGACCAACCGGGTGCCGATCGTTCAGCACGGAGAGAATTACCCGCATATCGCGGACTGCGACTACTTTACAGTAGACAAGCTTGATCTGGATGGCAGACTGACATACCGCATGCAGGGGAATGTTGATGAAACATCATTCCTTTCCATCCTGATCCTGGATGGAGAAGGAACGATCCATAACCGCGGGGAAAAGATCAGCTATCGTAAAGGCGACAGCCTGCTTCTGACGGCAGGCAGCGGTGACTATACGATCGAAGGAAAGTGCGATGCGCTCCTGACCACTATACGGGAAAAGGCCAACCCGATCCGTGCAGGCATCATTATCGGCTCGGCAAAGATCCAGATGGGACTGGTGAACGATCAGAATGAACTGATCGCAGTCAGGGAATACGAAACTGACCGGAAGAAGACGGCAGGAGAGATCGTTGATGAAGTGGCAGAAAAGACATTGGTACTTCTGGAGGAAAACAAGGTTCCTCTGGATCAGTGCATCGGAGTCGGTGTCGGTGTGCCGGGAACGATCGACCGCAGGAACGGCAGGGTGATCTATTCCAACAACCTGCGCTGGGAAGATGTCAGTCTTCAGGAGATCCTCGGAAAAGTAATTCCCTGTCCGGTACGGATCGCAAATGATGCGGACTGCGCAGCGCTGGGAGAAGCGGTTGCCGGAGCCGGCAAGGAATACAGTGATGTCATGATGTTTACGCTCGGCAATGGTGTCGGGGGCGGTATTATCCTGAACGGCGAGGTGTTTGAAGGCGGCATTATGGGCGGCAGTGAGGTCGGACATATGGTCGTCCGTCAGGCAGGCAGACAGTGTACCTGCGGACGGAAAGGGTGTCTTGAAGCGTATGCGTCAGTGCCCTCATTGCTGAAGGCTGCCAGACAGCGTAAAAACAGGGAGGTATCCCTGCAGGAGATCTTCAGCAGTCTGGATGATATCGACATGGAAGAAGTTGTGGAACAGTACCGGGAGATGCTCGGGACAGGCATCGTGAATATCGTCAATCTGTTCCGTCCTCAGCTGATCCTGCTGGGCGGGGCTCTGTCTCCTTATATCAGACAGATGATCCCGGATCTGAAGACCATGATGGAGGAAGATTGTTTCGGCGGTGTGTACGGAACCATCCCTGAGCTGAGTGTTGCCCAGCTGGGTGATACAGCCGGAATGATCGGTGCTGCGAACCTGTAATCAATCAAAATCTGCAGAGATCAGGCAGTCTGAAAAACAGAATTCAGACTGTCTTTTTGTGCAGGGAACATCTCCGGGCATCATGAAACTGCAGAAGGAAAAAACGCGGATCTGATCAGATTTTTTCCGGAATTCATCTGTACACTTTCAAAACTGCTATGAAGAATGATACTTTGATAGCAGCGGAGGTTCAATGTATGTTTAGAGAATTGGTTAGAAAGCATAAGCAGCTTGGCACGGATGACGCGATTCATGTCCTGAAAACGGAAACAAGGGGTGTACTGAGTGTCAATGGTGATGATGGTTATCCGTACGGGATGCCGATGAATCATTACTACAACGAGGATGACGGATGTATCTATTTCCATCAGGGAAAAGTCGGTTACCGTCTGGAAATGCTGCAGAAGGATCATAAGGTTTCATTCTGCACGTTTGATAAAGGTTATCGGAATGAAGGTGAATGGTCATTGAATGTACGCAGTGTCGTTGTGTTCGGAACGATAGAGATCATTGATGATCCGGAGGTCATTGCGGATATCGGTGAAAAGCTGAGCCGTAAGTTTACGCAGGATGAAGAATATATCCGTCAGGAGATCCTCAGGTCAGGTCCCGGTACATATATTCTGAAACTGACACCGGAATACATGACCGGAAAACTTGTCAACGAATCCTGAGATCTCTGTCAGAAGAAATGATCATACTTCCGACCGCTGCCTGCGGTATTGGGCAGGCGTGCAGCCGGTGATCTCACGGAAACTCTGAATGAAGTAATTCGGTGTATTGAAGGCGAGTTTATCCGATATCTCGTGTACGGAAAGAGATGTCGTTTTCAAAAGCATCTTTGCCCGTTCGATCTTTGCGGAACGTATATAGGAGGAGACGGACTGTCCGGTCTCCTTTTTGAATTTCTCAGTCAGATAGTATTCCGTATATCCTGCCAGTGCAGCCAGATCAGAAGTCCGTATCTTACGGTCCAGACTGAGGTTGATATAATCACAGCATTTCTGGATCTCATGGGAGTATCCGGGATCGGCATGCAGATAATGCACGCGGTAGACAAAGTCGTGATACATGGCATGTGCCAGTGTACTCAGCTCACCGGAATCACGGCAGTCTTCCACAGACTGTATGTAGGAATCACCGAGTTCATATGCAATATCCGGCGGAAGTCCGCCTTCCATGGCTGCCCGGCTTACAAGTGTTATAAAAACGATGATGCTTGTTTTGACCTGCCGCAGAGGTTCCTGACCCTTGACCGGTACGCCGGTGCTGAGCTTCATACTGTTCTGCAGGGCGTCCATATAATCAATATCCCCGCGCCTGACGGTGTCCAGCATGGCTTTTTCCGAAGCGTAGATCTTGTACCGGTCATGGCTGAAGACTTCATGGTTCTTTATGTTCAGGCCTGAACTGTAACTGCTCTGCAGTGCCAGCAGATCCAGCTGCTGTCCGGTCAGCGTATTATGTATGATCAGGGCATAACGTATGAAGATGGCATAGGACATGACCGGCAGATCATGCAGAAGATCGCAGAGGCTGTCCGCCCAGGAAGAACGTACCGGATTTCTGATATACGGAACCAGAGCACTGCGGACCTGCTGTTCATCCGGAGGGGTATAGAATGTCGGTCCGATGACAAAAATCAGGTTTCTGCTGCGCTCGGATTCATATGTCAGTGCCCACTGCATGCCGATCGGCGAGCCGACAATCTCGGGATGTGTTTTTTCCGTGTCTGCTGCATAGGCAGTCAGTTTCTCCAAACCGTCGAAGACATAAAATGTCTGATCCAGCAGGGGCTGTTCTTCTTCGGGACAGGATGACGCAATATATCCGCCTTTGCTGTCATAGCACCAGACATACAGTTTTTCACTCTTAGGGATAAGACTTTGAAACAATACCAGATTCTGCTCACCGGTCGACATTGGCATAAATGTACCTCCCTATTAAATCAAGTGTTTTTTTGCTATTTTATAGGCTTTATTTGAATTGGTATCTCTTCAGAATGGGCTAAGATCATGTTCAATTCCTGCATCCAGTGCGAATATAGAAGGATTTTGCATACACGAAATACAAGCGTCGCATTGTCTGTATTAATGGTCCGGTGTATGCCCGTCTTTCTATGGCGGCGTACCTCCCGTGTCTACCAGGATCATCTGACATATTTCTATTCAGAGTCCTAACTTCCTTCGTTCCGTCTGTCCATAATCAGGGTGCCGGCTCAGCTCCTGAACAGGGTCTTGCCCTATGGTTTTATTTCTGCCGGCTACCAGCTCATTCTTTGTAATCTGAATCCGCTGACTTCTTTCCATAGCAGCACTTGCTTTATGCAGAGGACGTTTTCCTGCTATGTCTTTCAGTTAGCTTCCGGTCTTTGTTTCACAGCCGGATCCAAATATCTGATCTTTTCAGGTACTTGGATCCACCCGTGATTCAAAGCTGCTGGTGAATCTTCTGTTTCTTACGCGGCTGAAGGCCTCACAATGTCTTTTATCATCTTCTGCCCGTCATAGCTGACTCCTCTGGTCAGTATCGTATAGAACACTCTGATCAGCTTGCACGCTACCGCTACGATGGACTGCATTTTCTTCAGCTGATTCCTCGGCCGCGTCGTATAGTACTCATGTATCGCAGCGAACTCTTCATTCTTCGCAACCACTGATACTGCTCCCTGTACAAGCGTCCATCTCAGGATCTTCCTTCCTCTGTAGCTGATACTGCTCTGCCCGTTGTGCTTTCCGGAATCATTGGAAACAATCGCCATTCCGCTCAGTTTCTGCAGGCTCTTTGCGTCTTCAAAACGTGTAATATCTCCCACCTCTGCGATGAATCCGGCGACTGTTCTGATCCCTATTCCCTGGATAGCCATCAGCTTGTCCGCATTGGGTACTTTGCTCACCGCCTCATAGATCAGTTCCATCAGCTCATCTTCACGGCTGCTGTACTTCTCCAGATCTTCCAGAATCCCTTTAATCTCGATTCTTCCCGCTCTCAGGCTTTCTTTCCTTCCTATGCTTCGCTTCGCTGCCTCCACAATCTGCGCTGCTTTCTTCTTTCCTACCGCTCTGATCTTTGCCTCTCTCCAGAGCTGATTCACTCCGTCAACGTCTAACGCAATGATGTCCTCCGGAAGCGGCGCCTGTTCCAGCACAAGCTTTGCGCTTACTGCATTGATATCTGAATACAATGACGGAAACTCCGGAAAGTAGATACTGAACCACCTTGCCAGCCTGTTCTTTACTCTGGCCAGACTCTGTGCTGCCTGCAGTCTCAGATTGTTCAGATCACGTATTTCTGCATAGATCCCTTCCGGCATGTATGGAAATACATATCTTCCTTCAGTCATCAGTCCGGCGATCGTCTTGGGATCTTTTC
>JAFOMZ010000269.1 GCA_017421125.1 Solobacterium sp. | reverse complement strand
GATGAACGGATGACAAGAAAAGAACAGATCAGAAACGCCTATAAACTGTGTGGGAATCACGCAAGCTTCTACGATGGAATGATGACATATTCCACACTTTCCGGAAAAGCGATCTGCCGGATCGTATGGAACATGGATGGTGAAAAGAATCTCCGGTATCTGGAGAGGGCATTATCCGGTATTCCGGAGGATTTTTCAGGAAAACTGCTCGAAGTCCCGGTAGGCACCGGTGTACTGACTATGCCTGTTTATCGTGATCTGCCGCACGCAGATATTACCTGCCTGGATTATTCGGAAAACATGCTGGCATCAGCACAGGAAAAAGCAAAGACGGTCGGCATCAGGAACATCAAGTTTCTGCAGGGAGATGTTGGCGCTCTGCCGTTTGATGATGAAAGCTTTGATATCGTGCTTTCACTCAATGGATTTCATGCCTTCCCGGACAAAGAGGCCGCTTACCGTGAAACCTTCCGGGTACTGAAACCGGGCGGAACATTCTGCGGATGCTTCTATGTACAGGGCGGTCATAAACGGACAGACTGGTTTATCAGACACGTTTACCAGTCAAAAGGCTTCTTTACGCCTCCATATGAGACTGAGAACAGTCTCCGCAAGCGTCTTTCAGAGTTTTATAAAGAAGCGGAAGTCACCATGGTGGAAGGGATGGGTTGTTTCTGCTGCAGGAAATAAAGGAGGTCCCGGGATCATGAACAAAAAAGATCTTCCGATCGATCGGACAAAACACAAGGTCTATTCCGGCAATGCTGAAAAATGCGTGAAGAAGCTTCTGCATCAAAGAAGAATAGTGTGAATTCAATTCTTCACTCTGTAAAACTCCTATGCGACGGCTCATGCTGTTATCACTGCAAACGGCAGTTATCCGATCGACATCAATATTTACCGGGCTGTCAAACAGTGAGTCATCATGGCTGAAAACAATGATAATCATGGTAATGAACATTTTATTATCAGATGGCAGATATGCCGGTTATCGGAAAGAAAGGGACGAAAATTTCGCCCCATTTTTGTTTGTAGATGATCTTTATCAGTGATGGTCCTCAACCCGGATTGATCCAGATCACGCTTTTACCCTATGCAATATTTGAAACAGTTCAGTTTTTCAATTTCGGGAGACTGTTTTTCGTGGGAATATAGCCTGTATCAGCCAATCAATACAGGTATAATGAATATAAAGAACCGGCTTATAAACATCAGCACATGAAAAATGATCATTGAATGAGGTACAGGATGAAGAGGTATATTGCTTTGCTGAGAGGCATCAATATCAGTGGCAGGAACAAGGTCGCAATGGCCGACCTGAGACCGGCAATAGAAGGACTTGGATATGATGACGTTGTTACTCATCTCAACAGCGGCAATGTTATTTTTTCATCCGAAGAAGGGAATGAAACCGTTTTAGCAGAGAATATACAGATGATGCTGGAAAGACAGTTTGCAATGAAAATCCCGGTATTCGTGATCAGATGCGATAAGCTGGAAAGCCTGCTGGATAAAGCACCGGACTGGTGGGGAACATCTGACAAGAACATTTATGATAACCTGATCTTTATGATCCCACCTGCGGATGTACAGGAGCTTTGTAAGAAGATCGGTGAGCCGACGGAAGGACTGGAACAGATACAGATCTCCGATAATGCTGTGTTCTGGTCGTTTGACAGACAGAGATACGCGAAAGCAAACTGGTGGAAAAAAACAGCAGAAGCAGGGATCGGGGAAATGATCACGATCAGGACAGCCAATACACTGCGTAAGATCGTAAAGATGTAACTGATAGAAACTGACAGAGAATCTGCTTTCATTCCTTTGGCACCGGATCATTTTCGTGCATAGGGGTTGGAGATACATCCGTAAGCAGTCTGCTGAAACTGTTCACCCACAGAATGACCGGTATTACCGGCATGTCCGTACTGAATTTATAAAAATAGCCGGAAAACGGCACAGGAGGATTTTATTATGAGCCTGATAATTCTGATCCTTGGGATGATCGCGCTCGCGTTCTATATTCCCGAGAAACTAAGAGGATATACACTGAAGGCAGTATTCAGAAAAAGCATCGTTTCTGTATTGTTCATTGCTGTAGCAGTTTCAGCAGGGGCTTCCGGCAGGCTGCCGGTGTTTGTGATCCTGGGTCTGGTATGCGGTCTGCTTGGGGATATCTGGCTGGATCTGAAATATGTATTTCCTCTCCACGATGAACCGTTTACATATGCGGGTTTTATATCATTCGGGATCGGACATATTCTTTATGTGACCGGACTGCTTCTGCAGTATGGCACCGGTAAATATCTTCCTTTGTCATTTGTACTTGCGGCAGCAGCTGCAGGACTTGTTTCTGTTCTTGAAGGCCCAATGAAGCTTGTCTACGGAAAAATGAAGCCTATTGTACTGGCATACGGTTTTCTGCTGTTTTCCAGTGTATTTGTCTCAGGAGGACTGCTTCTGTCAGAAGGCGGCAGAACACTTCTTGCTTTCTTTGCCGGAAGCGTACTGTTCGCTGTTTCGGACCTGATCCTGAGCGGTACATATTTCGGGAAAGGGAAGGATACTGCTCTCTACATCATCAGTAATTATCTGTTCTATTACGGAGGTCAGTTCCTGATCGCATACGCTCTGGTTTTTCTTGTGTAAGATCTCTTTGTGAGCCTGCAAAGAAAATACGGAAATATCGGGAATTATCTATGCAGGATCAGGAAAAGCCGCATAAACAGTTTCAGGCGGATGCTGTGCACCCGCCTTTCAATAACCATTAACTGCTGTTTTGTTCAGAGGCTTCTTAAGAGTTCCAGACCCGGTTCTTCCACCTTGAGCAGGGCATAATTGGTTCCGATAAAGACCGCTGTTTTGTTTTTGCGGCATAAGCCGAGCCATGCGCTGAATGCACCGGCACTGCCTGTATGCCAGGATATCCCGTCATCAGTCAGACGCCATGCCAGACCGCTCTTGAAGTCTTTTTCGCCATGTCCGTGCACCTGGTGGCAAAGATCCAGATAAGGCCTGCTTTCATCCATCTGGATCGAGGCGTATTTCAGCATATCCGCAGCAGTTGAGTTCAGTGCGCCGGCTGACATGATGACATCGCTTTTCTCCCATTTCCAGCAGGAACAGGGATTTTCCTTTTTGTCATATCCGGTTAGTGTAACGTTGCCGATCATTGTGTCTTTGAGTCCGAGGTCGTTCTGGGCATAGTCATTCATCAGATCCCAGTAATTCTCTCCTCCGATGATACCCAGGATATAGCCCAGGATCCCGTATGCAAGATTGGAATACTCAAATTTGTATTCTTTATCCTGCAGCTTTGTCTCTCTGATCAGCTTCAGCATGACTTCTTCATCAAGCGTTCCGCGGAACGGATTGACATGCAGAAGACCGTCCGGTTTGTTCATGTTTGCAAGTCTTTACAGTGTTTCCACTGTTGTGAAAGGTTTTCCGCCGTATCCGGAGGAATGAACAGCCAGCCGGCGAAGAGAAGGATAATACTGATCAGGCAGACCGCTGATATATGCGGAAAGGGGATCGATCAGATCCGCTTTTCCCTCTGACACATATTTTGCGAGCAGGGAAGCGGTAAAAGTCTTGCAGATAGAACCGACCGGATACGTAAGTGTTTCATCGGACTCGTTCTGCTGTGGGTCAAGATGAATGATCTGTGTGTTTCCATTCTGCAGGATGCCGAGTGTCAGTTCCATATGTGAAGTCTTCGGATACAGTTTCCGGATGACGGGTTCGGCAGCTTTTCTGATTTCCATAATGATCTCCTTATTGCGTGGTATGATCTGTCTCTAATATATCAGTCTGTAATACCGAGGATATTTACAGGCTGAACACAACACAGTTAAAAAAGTCTTTATATCGAATAATATCTGCTTGATGAATTCCGTTTCCATTTACTGAAAGACCGGTCATATTTTACAGTATAGTCCAGGGGTGTTTTTTGAGGCTGAATGTAATGTCAGGAAGGCATGCTGCAGCATTTTCAGGTGTGTGCTGTTTGCTTGATACACATTTAAATTCATGGATATAATATTTAAAATCTTCGATCAATCATGTTTGAAACATTCAGAAGTTTATTAATGAATCTTTGGCACGTAATGACATGAAATTGTTCTTATAAATAGGTATTGGAGGTATGTAAATGGAAAAGAAGAATGAAAGGTATTTATTTCTGGCAGTTTTCCTGTTCTGGTTTTCTGTCTATACATATCCTTCATTCCTGACTACCTATGTGACCAACAAACTGGGTGCCGCAAAAACACTTGCCGGCATGATCGTAGGCAGTTATGGTTTGACACAGATGATCCTCAGGATCCCGCTCGGCATTTTGTCGGATGCGATAAAAAAGCGTAAGCTGTTTGTAATGATCGGCTTTGCCGTTTCGATCGCCGCTTCAGCGGGACTTGCACTGACCGCACTTGTCGCCGGAAGGGAACATATCCCGGAAGGACTGGCATATGCAGTTCTCATATTCCGCGGCATGTCAGGAATGACGGCAGCCACCTGGGTGAATTTTTCCGTTCTTTATGCGTCCAGCTATCAGGGAGATCAGGTGGCGAAAGCAATGAGCCGGGTGATCGTACCGCAATGCGGGTCACAGATCATTGCAATGCTGTTGGGTGCACAGCTTGCCGGAAATATCGGGGAGATCTGGGCGTTCCTGCTGGCAGCCGCTGCAGGGATTGCCGGACTTGTCATAATGTCCAAAGTCAAAGACCAGCCTCCGACCGGAGATCCGATCACGATCAAAGGCTTCCTGGAAGTGACAAGAAACATTCAGCTGATCAGCGGTACTGTTCTTGCGACGATCTATCAGCTTGTTGTATGGATGACCGTACAGGGTTTTGTCCAGAACTGGGCAAGGGATGTGATCGGTATGATGACTGCCCAGCTGGGATATCTTTCTGTAGCAAACCTGCTTCCCAATACGATCGTTTCCCGTTTTTCAGGTACGGTTTTTGCACCGAAATTCGGCAGAAGGTCTGTTCTTGCGGCCGGGTTTGCGGCTATGTCAGCAGCGTGCTTTCTTTATCCGAGAACTGATTCCATGTTATCGCTGTTATCAGTGCAGGTGCTTCTGGGGACCGGTGTGGGCCTGATCATGCCCTTAACGATGGCAAGTGCGATCGAAACCGTACCTGATGCCAGAAGGGGTGCCGCAATGGGAATCTACCAGGCAGTTTACGGAGCAGGAATGTTCATCGGTCCGGTGATCGCAGGAATGATCATTGATAGGTTTGGCGGAACAGGAGAACATGTAAACCTGATCGCCGGCTATACTGCCAACTTCTATGCGGCAATGTGTGTCGCTGTATTCGGCGGGATCCTGGCTGTATTATTAACAAAAAGTGAGAAACACTGAAGGTCCGGATGAAACGGATCATAAGTGAAAAAAGACTTACATGGATCGTGATATCCGTAAAGGTTTTCCGCCTGATGATCCTGTCAGCGGGATAAACTATTTACCGGACACATATGGTTTTCTGATCATGATCAGATAGGAGCGTATATGATACTTATCAGTCTTGCTGTTTCATTTTTTCTCTACTGGCTGATCCTGCATGATAAGAAAAATGATCCGTTTCCGAAAAGAGGTCTGCTGCGTCTTTTGATTGCCGGAGCAGTGAGTGTTCTGCTGGCATCGATCCTCATGGTTCCGATCAGCGGTATGATTCTGATGATCCGGTACGGTGTATTCAAAGACATCTCCATATGGATGCAGGCAGTTGAAGACGGTTCAGAAGCGCTGGCAGCTCTGATACAGGAAACCGTAAGAAATAATCCTCCTACATTCTTTTTCAATCTGATCAGCATGCTCTTCAGTGCAGGTCTGCTGGAAGAAGGGCTTAAATACCTGACATGCCGTATCGCTGTCAGAAAGGAAGGGATGATCCGGACATGGATGGATTCCGCGGCTGTATTTGCAGTTGTGGGGATTACTTTTGAAATGCTGGAAAATGTTTTATATGGAGTTGGTTCCGGGATCGTTTCAATCATTGCCAGAGCGCTCGCTCCCGCACATTTTGCGTTCGGTGTTGTTATGGGGTATTTCTATGGAAAATACCTGATCAGCGGTGAGAAGAAGTATCAACGGCTTTCTGTTGCGATACCGGTCACGCTCCACACATTGTCAAATGCTTTTGCGATGTCGATGGATCTGGGGCCCTTCTTTCATGTTCTCGGGACTGTTTCGGGAATCAGCCGCATTGTTCTTTCACTGCTGGCAGTCATGATCGTGATCCGCTGGCAGAAGAACAGAACTCTGGATATTCCGATCGATCAGTAACGGTGTTATCATTTGAAAAGACCGTATGAAGTAAAAAAAGTTTGAGTTTGATTTCTCTGTTCTAAATTGCAGGATCTTTGATTTCAGCATTTCCTGAAAGACTTTATTATGGAGATGCGGAAATGATCAATCAATGCAGGATGAAAACCCGAGATTATATTTTCCAATTCTGGAAATCAATGGTGATTCAAGGTTTTGCTATGGTATTGTGATTATGTGGAAAGGGGACCATTACAAGATGAAAGAAAACAAAAATCTGCTGTACTGGATGGTAGTAATAGCCGGATGCGGACTGATCGGTACGACGATCGGACTTGGGATCAATGTTGCTGGTCTGTTTTTCAGTCCGATCGCTTCTGATTTCGGCGTAGGCAGAGGAAGTGTGTCTGCAACACTGACCGTATATAATCTCGTCCAGGCATTTACAGCTTTGCTTGCTCCAAAACTGCTCCGCAGATTTACATTTAAACAGATGGCGGTCGCCGGTACACTGATCCAGGTATGTATGGCGTTCTTAATATCCATGACGCCGAATATTCCGGTCATGATGGTTTTGAACGGAATAAGAGGCTTTGGAGCCGGACTGATCGGAACCGTTACAGTCACGGTCATGATCAACTACTGGTTCAATAAAAACAATGGCCTGATGATCAGTTTTGCTTTGGGCTTCTCCGGTCTTGTTGGTGCTGTGCTGTCACCGGTCCTGACGAATATCATCGCTGCCAGCGGCTGGCGTACAGGATATGTTGTAGTTGCTGTACTGACAGCGCTCTTCAATCTTCCGGCGATCATTTTCCCGATCGCGCTTAAGCCTGATTACAAAAATATGGAACCTTATGGCGGAAGAAAAGATACAGGCGTATCAAATACGGCTTCACCTGAGGCATTGGCGATTTCCGTATCCATGGTTGCAATTCTGATGATCTATACTGCATGCTCTGCCGCTACATCTGCTCTGCCGCAGCATTTTTCCGGAATCGCGGAATCCTATAATATGGTCGCAACCGGTGCTCTGATGGTCAGTGCCACCATGATCGCCAATACAGCAGGCAAGATCATTCTTGGTGTTTTGATCGACCGTTTCGGTTCCAGAGTTTCTGTTTCCATATATGCAGTCATCGTAGCTATCGGTGCATTGCTGATCGTTGTCAGCAGAAATTCCTTTGTCCTGGTGGCAGCAGCAGTAATGTATGGAATGTGCTATTCCATGGGGACAGTATCAACATCAATGCTGGCAAGAGAGATGTTCGGCTCGGCAAAATACAGCCGTGTATATCCGAGACTGTCAATGACGACTACGGTCTCCAATGCGATCTTTACTACTGTGGTCGGAATGCTGTATGACATGACCGGAACCTATACATCGATCATCCTGTTCCTTGCATGCCTGATCATGATCGCCTTCAGCATGATCCAGCTGGCATACATTAAGAAAGCAAAAGAAGCGATCTGAAGACAGATCAAAGACATCCGGTCAGCGCCGGATGTTTTTTTCTGCCTGAATCAATATGCTGGCGGTATTGCCTGTACCGGATACGGCGCATAATATAATCATAAACAAAACAGATTAATAGGAATCTGACTCCCGGAGGTTTGGCTTATGAAAAAAATGAAGACAATTTCCATGATCCCTTTGGTCCTGACAGTATGCATCATGTCTGCAGGATGCAGTTATCAGACACCTGATCAGCAGAAGCTGCCTGCCGCTGAATCTTTCACACCGGTAATTCCAGATGATGCGTCGGTCAGTTATCTGGGTCCGCAGGGAACTTATACAGAAGAAGCTGCACAGTTT
The DNA here is from genome assembly GCA_017421125.1 of Solobacterium sp. Classification (GTDB taxonomy): domain Bacteria; phylum Bacillota_I; class Bacilli_A; order Erysipelotrichales; family Erysipelotrichaceae; genus Bulleidia. The sequence continues at coordinate 1,725 of JAFOMZ010000269.1, read as the reverse complement.
TTCTTTCGAACTGATGCGGATCTGATTCCGAAGACAACTGTCGAAGAAGCGATCGCGGATGTTGTAAACGGTTCTTCAGAGTATGCGGTGATCCCTCAGGAAAATACGGTAGGCGGAGCAGTTACAAATTATGTGGATGCTTTGATCGCTGTTGAGAATATCTATGTGATAGGAGAAGTGATCCTGCCGATCAGCCAGACATTAATGGGAATACCCGGAAGTACCGTCAAAGATATCAAGACTGTCTGCTCGCACGCCCAGGGGATCACCCAAAGCGCAAAATGGAGAAAGGAACATATGCCGGACGCTGAAACAAGAGAGATGGCAAGTACTGCCGCAGCTGCCAGTTATGTAGCCGAAACAGGCGACAAAACGATCGCAGCGATCGCCGCTCCGGCAGCCGCATCCCTGTACGGGCTTTCCGTACTGGCTGAGAATGTGCAGATCACAGATGCCAACAAGACCAGGTTTTATGTACTCTCTGCATCAATGCCGGAAAACAGCAGATCTAAGAGGGCGGTATTTGTCGCGGATTGTGAAGCTAACAGGATCGATGATATCATCATCGAAATTTCCAAAGCAGGACTGGAACTAGTGACGATCCATGACCGTCCTGAAGGAAGTCAGCTGGGTTCCTATCATTACATCATTGAAGTGGAGAATCCAGACGGGATATCAGCTGAACAGCTGGAAAAGATCAAAGCAGTTTCAGAGATTCGTTATCTGGGAAGTTTTAATTCCGCGGAAAAGAAGAATTAAACGGCTGATGAGGAGATATCAGGGTGAACGAAACAGAACTTTATAAAGAACTGGGAAAACTGACGAAAGATAAATGCAGGTGGGAGGAAAGCATTCCGTATGTTTCTTCTCTGCTTGAGCATGAGTCTGTGAAAATACAGGCAAAAGCACTCTGGCTGCTTGGTGAGATGGGACTGCTGTATCCTGCGCAGGTGCAGGACAGTATCCCGATGATCGCTTCATTCCTTGACAGCAGCGCAGCGCTGTTGAGGGAGCGTGCAGTCAATGCAATGGGCAGGATCGGCAGGGGCTGTTACCGGCTGATTGAACCTGACTGGAAAGATATGTTCCGTTTTGCGGCAGATAAAGAACCCAAGGTCAGATTAAGCTTTATCTGGGCATCAGAGAATATTGCAGTGAATTCACCTGATATTTATGAGGAATACATAGATGTATTTGCTGAACTTCTGCATGATCCGGATGACAGGGTAAGAATGGAAGCTCCGGAGATCTTCAGGGTGCTGGGCAGACGCAGACCGGAATTCGTCAGACCATATCGGGAACTGCTGCAGAAGACAGCGGAAGATGACAATAACCGTGTCGTAAGGATTCACTGTCTGGGTGCACTCAAAGCGATCTCTTCCAATTGAGCAGATGTGCATGTAAATCAGATAAAACTTCATAAATCAAAAGAAGATTTCCGGAGATATGTTCCGGGAATCTTCTTTGATCAGAAATGATTATTTTTTGTTGTGATATGTAAATTCTGATGTATCAGGAAATTGTATAAACAGTTGCGTGAGACATCGCAAAGTCAGAGAGATCCTGGCCGATACCGGAGATACCTTCATCTGTATGGATCCTGGTAAAGACGGGGCAGAATGATTCACCTAAAATCGATTCGATTGCGATCAGATCAATACTTGTAATTTTCATCATTATCTCCTTCGTCTGATCATTTAAAAACAGACCTCAGCCTGATCTGTT
>JAFOMZ010000268.1 GCA_017421125.1 Solobacterium sp. | reverse complement strand
TTAAATACGGAGGCATCATATGCGGAAGATCTATATCAACGGACAGGTTTATACCGGGTCCCTGCCCCTCTGCGAGGCATTTGTTACAGAAGCAGAGCACTTCATTTATGCCGGGACAAACAAACTGGCCATGACATACGCCGGAAAAGACACAGAGATCATCGATCTGAACAACAGGTTCGTCTGTGCCGGATTCAACGACAGCCATATGCATGTCCTGGGATTCGGACAGTCACTGATCAGTGCTCCCCTTGCAAAACACACCGGAAGCCTTTCCGATGTGCTTGACTGCCTGCGCAGTCACCGGGGAAGAACAGGCGGCTGGCTGACCGGCAGAGGCTGGAACCAGGATTATTTCAGCGACGTCCGCAGAATGCCTGACCGGTATGACCTGGACAGCGTCAGTACAGAGATCCCGATCGCTGTCAGCCGTGCCTGCGGGCACTGCATGGCTGTCAACAGCAAAGCCCTTGAGCTGTGCGGCATCACAGCAGATACAGCAGCACCCGAAGGCGGAGCCATCGGAATGCGCGATGGGGAGCCGGACGGTCTGTTCTACGATAACGCTATGACACTGATCCAGTCGCACATTCCCCAACCGTCTGAAGAAGAGATCATGGACATGCTGAGAGCAGCTTTCCGCACTCTGAATTCCTATGGCATTACAAGTGCCCAGACCGATGATTACTGCACATTCCGCCATATCTCATGGCAGACGGTCAATGATGCATACCGCAGGCTGAAGGAAGCCGGTGAAATGACAGTGCGCATCAACGAACAGTGCAACTTCCAGGATCTTGATACACTGAAAGAATTCATTTCTGCAGGTAACAATACAGGAACCGGAGACATTCTGTTCAGGACCGGTCCCCTGAAAATGCTCGGAGACGGTTCACTGGGCGGCAGGACGGCACACCTTTCAAGACCGTATTCCGATGATCCCGGAACATGCGGATTCAATCTGTACAGCGATGAGCTGATGGGATCCATGATCGAATACGCAAACGATCATCATATGCAGTGCGCCGTGCACGCGATCGGAGACGCATGTCTCGATCAGGTCCTGAACGCGATCGACCGCGCGCTCCGCAAGACCCCTGTGAAAGACCACAGGCACGGCATCATCCATTGCCAGATATCAAGAAAAGACCAGCTGGAACGTATGGCTGATCTGGATCTTCATATTTATTGTCAGAGCATCTTCCTGGATTATGACAACCATATCGTCAGGGAAAGGACCGGCGACCTGGCAGATACCAGCTACAGCTGGAAGACACTGATGAACAGCGGTCTTTCCGTATCCAACGGTTCCGACTGTCCTGTTGAGCTGCCCGATGTCATGGCAGGCATTCAGTGTGCTGTCACACGTACTTCCCTGCGTGACCACTGCGGTCCCTATCTTCCTGAAGAAGCCTTCACAGTGCAGGAAGCACTGGATTCCTTCACGATACACGGTGCCGAAGCAAGCTTCGAAGAATCGTACAAAGGAAAGATCCAGGCAGGATATCTGGCGGACTTCGTCATCCTGGAAGCAGATCCTTTCGGAACTGATCCCGACCATCTGAAAGACATCCGCATCCTTGAAACATATCTCGGCGGAAAACAGGTCTGGCGCAGAGAAGATTAAGCATAACAAAGCCTCCCATACACACAGGGAGGCTGTTTTCATGATCCGGGGGACGGTTCAGGTCCGGCCGTAACGATGTACCGGTCACTGACATCCGTCATTTTGCAGAAAAGCGCGTATCTTGCGTCAGCGAAGTCATCCGAGCATGTCAGCATCGTCACGATCCTGTCTGTCGGATAGACCACCACATCGGAAACAAAGGTCGAATTGTCAAACCAGTGTTGCAGATATGCCAGATATTCATCCTCAGAAGCAAACGCTGTCTCCAGGAACTGATCCTTCGCATCATTGATCGACCCGGCAAACGGTTCCAGCAGGTATACGGTACCTGCTTTTGTGATAAGCAGGAATTCACGGTGCTCATCATAGTATGCCTGGCTTTCATATTTCTCCAGTGTACCGAACATCGTACCGTCTTTGCGTCCATGCGCAAACAGCGGTGTGTTGGTATCCGTAAAGTCAGGTGCTGTGCTGTCCAGCGTAAATACGCAGCCCATATGATTCCACTCACCTGTAAACAGATGGTTCAGGTAGTAATCATTGTCAGCGTTCTGTACGATCGGATAATTGATAACTGACGTATCCTGCCTCAGCCATCCGATCACATCGGGGTTGATCTCTTCCAATGCGGCAAAGTCCAGATGGATCTGCGTCCTGGTATCGACATCCGCATCATCGGCACCGATCGTCATCACCTGTTCTGTCAGCTGATCATACGCGCCGGTCCCCTGCTTCCGCTCGGCATAGATCTGCCAGAAGCAGTAACCGGAATAAACGGCGGTTCCCAGTGCAATCACAAGCAGAATACTGAAGACCAGGACACCTGTTCCGGAAAGCTTCCTTTTTTTCGTTTTGGGTGACTTCTCCGGTTCCTTCAGATCGCTGATATCGATCATCTGGGTATCCTGTATCGATTCCGGCAGTTCAGCTTTCTTATTCATAGCTGCATCCGAAGTATACAAACAGCATTCTGTCCTTCCCATTCATATCCTTGATGATCTCATAGGATGCCTCGGGAAGAAGTGATTCGACGAGCTCGCTCATGCGCTCACGCTGGTCCCAGCCCATCTCAAAAGCCATGAAGCTTTTTTCCTTCAGGACACTGCGGCAGTTCTCGAAGATCACGCGGTAAAACTTCAGTCCGTCTTCTCCGCCGAACAGCGCTACATGAGGTTCAAAATCAACGACCGATCGTTCCATCTTTTCCTCTGCAGGAATATAGGGCGGATTGGAGATCAGGACATCCAGCTTCATACCGCGTTCTTTCAGAGGCTCCAGCATATCGCCGGCAAACATTTCGATATCCGCGTCATTGTTCTTCGCGTTCTGTTTCGCGACTTCCAGCGCTTCCTCGGAAATATCCGTTGCGCACATGCGTACGCGCGGCTCTTCCTTCGCAACCGTGATCGCGATCGCGCCGCTGCCTGTACCGACATCGGCACAGACGACTTCTTTCTGATCCGGGAAGATATGATCGATCCTTGCCAGGATCCTGGAACAGAGCTCTTCCGTCTCCTCCCTGGGGATCAAGACATCCGGATTGACGATCATCTGGTATCCATAGAACCATGAATAACCGAGTACATGAGCCATCGGTTCCTGATCCAGGATCCTTGCCATGCCTTCATCGAACTGTTTCTCAAGGTCTTCCGGCATCTGCTCATCAAAGTGCAGATACAGATCGAACCGTTCTTTCCTGCTGATCTCCACAAGGTATGCCATGACCGTCTGCTGAGGTACATCGTTCTTCTCACACAGGCGTTCATATTTTCTGACAGCTTTTGCAAACGTTGTCATTACTGTGCCTCTTTCAGTTTGTTCTTCTCATCCTCCGCCAGAAGTCCGGCAATGACATCATCCAGCTTTCCTTCCATGATACGGTCAAGCTGTGTGATCGTCAGACCGATCCTGTGGTCGGTCACACGATTCTGGGGATAATTGTATGTACGGATCTTTTCCGAGCGGTCTCCCGTGCCGATCTTGGCCCTGCGGATCGCACCTGCTTTCTCATCCCTGATCCGTTTCAGTTCTTCATAAACACGTGCTCTGATCAGACGCATCGCTGTTTCACGATTTTCGATCTGGGAACGTCCTTCCTGGCAGTTGACGGTAATGCCTGTCGGAATATGCACGATACGGACTGCGGAGTCGGTCTTATTGATATGCTGTCCGCCTGCACCGGAAGCCCTGTGTGTTTCGATCGTCAGATCCTTGGGATCGATATCGATATCAGACTCTTCCGCTTCAGGCTGGCACAGTACGGTAGCTGTGGATGTATGGATGCGTCCCTGCGTTTCCGTCTTCGGAACACGCTGTACACGGTGTGCTCCCGATTCAAACTTCAGATCATGATAAACATCCGTACCCTTGACGGAGAATACGATCTGGCTGAACCCGCCTGCTTCGGAAGGACTGGCTTCCATGACCTGGACCTTCCAGCCTCTTGATTCAGCATATTTTGTATACATGCGGTACAGATCACCGGCAAAGATGTTTCCTTCATCGCCGCCTGCGCCGCCTCTGATCTCCATGATCACATCATGACTGTCATCCGGGTCACGCGGTATGAGCAGATGCTGGATATGTTCCAGGAGCTGTTCCCTTTCGGGTTCACATTCTTCCTTTTCCGCCCTGGCCATCTCTCTCATTTCCGGATCATCTTCATTCAGAAGTTCATTGGCTTCTTCGATCCGTGTATCCAGTTCCTGCAGATGTTTCCAGGCATCCACTGTCTGCTGCAGACGTGCCTGTTCCTTGGACAGTTTTGTCAGGATCTTCGGATCCGACAGGTTCTCCTCTTTCAGGAGCGCCTCACTGATCTCATCATACTGCTTCTGCAATTCTCTTAATTTTTCGCGTACTGCGTCCATTTTTCCTCCCCGTCAATCACGGTAGTCACCGAGATCTCCGTCTCTTCCAAATTTGAATTTCAGTCTTCTGAGTGCTCTCTGTTCAAGCTGTCTC
>JAFOMZ010000031.1 GCA_017421125.1 Solobacterium sp. | reverse complement strand
TATGAGGATGACGTCCTGATGCCGTTCCTGGCACTGCAGAATACGATCGGCGCCGCGGCATCGGATACTTCACTTGCGTATAACGGAAGAGACTATTACAACGCGTTTGATGTGGATGAGTTCCTGCTCAAGCCGGAAAACGAGGAAGGAAAGGAACTCGCTTATTACAAGGGACTCCATTCCGGTCCTTTCAGCAAGAAGACCAAGACTACACAGGCATATGCGGACTACGGCTATTATGCGACATGTCTGCTGCTTGACCTTACATTCGGTCATAAGGAAGAAATGGAGATCACGTCTTTTGACGAGTACTTTACAAAGCTCAACACCAAGAAGGTACTGACTTCGACAGATCCTTCCGCTGCGGTCATCGCCGAGTTCATGCTGTTCAATTATCTGTTCGGTACAGGACATGACTCATTGATGAGCGCGGACACGGTATTTGCCCCGACCAATAAGGCTGTGCAGACGATCGCTTCCGAGGTGGCTGAAGATATGCAGGAATCGGAAGTCGGCCAGCAGATCTTTAATGAACAGGCACAGACTGATCCTGCGCAGTCTGCTGAAGAATTCAACGTGATCCTCGGCGCTCTGATGGAAAGAGGACTTGATCTGCCTGATTTCTTCCCGCTGCTTGTATGGTCTTCATACTTCAATAAAATCAAGCCGGAGGACTACGGAACGGAACGTCTTGACTACTCCGGCGACACAGCAGTGATCTATTTCACTTCCTTCAAGAACGACCACAGAAGAGATCCGTCTTTCTATGTAGACCCCATCCATGATGAAGATATTTCCGACAGCAACTTTGCCTTCTTCTACAGATGCTTCGAAGACATCAAGAAACATGATGAAGTGAAGAATGTCGTCATCAATCTCGCGGACAACGGCGGCGGCAACTCGACAGGTCTGATCTCGATTCTCGGATTCCTTTCCGAAGACGGTGAAGTCAGGATCACGAACAAGGACCTCTTTGCGAATAACTACAGGGAAGAATGCTATCACGTTGATACGAACCTCGACGGCATCGCTGATGACAATGACGGCTATGGCGGACAGTATAACTTCTATATTCTCTGCAGCAAACTGTCGTATTCCTGTGCCAATGCGCTTCCTTACTTTGCTCAGCAGCAGGGTCTTGCGAAGATCCTGGGTACGGCACCCGGCGGCGGTGACTGTGTTATTTCCTACTTCATTGATGCATACGGACGCTGTGCATACTACTCAGGCTTCCTGAAGCTCGGTCATGATGACGGGAGCGGATTTGTTTCAAATGAAAGTGCAACGAAAGCGGATCTGGTCCTGATGAAGACTGTCTTCGACAGGGGCAATGTACCGTGGTACGATCCGGATGGGATCGCCGATGTTGTGCATCAGTACCAGAACGGCGCAACTGAGATCGTATTTGAAGGGCAGTCAACGGAAGAGAAAGTATCCGATATGCTGAACAGTCTGCTGGATAAGATCGCTGAAAACTTCCCGCAGGGCAGCCAGGGAGGAAGCGGGAACTAAGCATACCTCCGGCAGACAGCAGCAGATCATTTCAAAAACATATTCAAAGGATCGGTTTGTATAAGCCGGTCCTTTTCGTGTTTACAGGCTGTTTTCTTTCATTTTTTCAAGACTGATTCAACATTTTCAAAATCATCATTTTTTCTGATGTAAACGCTTGCAAAAGCTTTTTCTTTGACATAAAATGATTGGTGTACCAATCATTTTGCCAGTGGTTGAAAGGGGGCTGTATGAGGAAAAAAGCAATCACAAAAAGGGAACAGTATAATCGTTCCTACCAGAAGCAGTTTGTGAACCGCTACGTGTTCAAACTCAACTCCAAGCATGATCAGGAGCTGATCGACATGCTCGAAAAGATTCCCAACCGTTCTGCATGGTTCAAGGACATGCTCAGGAGGGAACTGTCACAATGAAGCGGAAGAAAAGCCGGAGAAAGAAAGCCAAGCTTACCGGCATGACCGTTCTGCTGGCTGTTGTGTCCACATGTTCCTATCTGTTTTCCGCACTCTATATGAAAGCCGGCAATAATCAGCTGGCAAAAGAGATCCAGATGTATGAAAGGATGATCGCGGATATTCAGAAGGACAATACGACGATCTATTATGAGGTAACTGAGTTATCTGACCGCAGCCGTATCATGGACATTGCAGAAGACGCAGGTCTCTCGATCAATCCCAACCAGGTCATTACGATCACGATCCAGCATGATAACGATTAAATGAAAAATATGCTGCAGAGACTGCGGCATGTTTTTCATCTTAAGAACAAACGATAAGATAAAGGGTTTTATTGTGTGCTATGAACCGAACAATTATCCGGTTCCGGAAGTCAGATATAAACAAAGTGTTAACTTTTGCATTTTAATATACTGCAGAATATGACTGCTATATAATGAGCTCAGAACTCATACAACGTTTAACATACCAGATCATGATCATGGAGGACCTGGAATATGAAAAGAACACTATCATTACTGCTTGTTTCCTCATTGAGTCTTTTTAGTTTGGGCTGCAGTGCAGTAACACCCGGACCTAAATATGCGATCGTTCCGAAGACATATCCTTTCCGTCTGCATCTTGATCCTGCGGCAGAGAAGACTACGGAAGAGATCACGCTGTACTTTATCAACGGCGGGGATATCCCGTATGTTGCGCTGCATGAATATATGCCGTTTGTCGGAAGGATCTATAAAGAAGACGGTATCGGTCCGGCTGCGGAATATGTGATCACGCATCCGGTAAAGAATCATACGATGGCACAGCGAGTGGACAACGGTGCCATGATGGATATCAGCGCTGACATCGATACGATCGAGTTTGTGGATTATAATCACTTCGTCAGTGAACCTGAGAGCACGATCATACTGAATACCATCAACTTGTCAGATGACGGCAGGGGAGGTGTTTCCAATCTGCTGAAGGATTCGGGCAGTTCATATGACAGAGGCGGCAAAGTACTGCTTACTTTTGATATGAAGGAGTACGGGATCGACCTGATCGAGCAGGACGGAGTATGCTACGTACCGCTGCAGACGATTAATGACCTGCTTGTTTCCCAAAATTATAAATTTGTTGTCTTCAATGGTGAGAAGGTGATCGGCTGTACTTTCAGCAGTGACCTGATTGAAGAAATGTATGAAGCACCTACCGGAGTCATGAGCGAAGCATTCGCAAAGTTCAACTACAATGAGCTCCGCTTCATGCTGGATACGTTCTACGGTCTGAAGGAAGAACACGATATAGATAATTTCGGAGACTTCTTCTCAGAGACCAATCTGATCGGAGATCTGGCAGGAACAGATCCTGTCGCGTTTGATCTTGCCCTGCGCAGACTGGTCATGAAGTACCTGGATGACGGGCACAGCGGTCTGAAGAACAATTCCTATATGACCGGAAAAACATTTCCGAATATGACTCCTGAAGAAGAAGCGATGGGTAAGTTTGATGATTTCGGCGCTTCCCAAAACGCAAGGGTGTGGGAGAGCGTCAGGATCAAATCCAGCCGTCAGCAGTATTATCCGGATGATCCGAAAATGGATTCATTTGATGAGACCGGCGGACCGTATCATTATGAAGAGGTAGGGGATACAGCGATCATAACCTTTGATACGTTCACTGCCAAGAAAAACGATTACTATACCGAAGCAGACCTGGAGAATCCGGATGATACGATCGAACTGATCGCTTATGCACATTCACAGATCACACGTGAAAACAGCCCGATCAAAAATGTTGTAGTCGACCTTTCAAACAACCTCGGCGGAGCTGCCGATGCGGCAGTATTCCTGATGTCATGGCTATCAAATGACGGAACGGCAAAGCTTGCCCTGAGGGATACCCTGACCGGCGCACAGTCATTTGCGTCTTACTGGGCAGACGTCAATTTTGACGGGGAATTCTTTGTCTTTGAAGACGCGCTGCCTTCTAAGATCGCTCGTTACATCCTGACCACATCCATATCCTTCTCCTGCGCCAACCTGGTTCCTGCTTCCCTGAAAGGAACACCTAATGTGATCCTTTTGGGACTGACCAGCGGGGGCGGTACCTGCGTTGTACGTCCATGCACAACAGCCAGCGGGGCTGTCTTCCTTGTTTCAAGCAACAGACAGATCAGTTATGTCAGGAACGGCTCAATGTACAATGTTGACCAGGGGGCAGAACCGGACTTCACAATCAGTAAATTCGAAACGATGTATGACAGGCAGAAACTGGTTCAGTTCATCCACGAACTGCCTTGATCAGAAAACCTGCAGCATGATCACCTCTGATCCAGTACCAGATTCAAAGTGATCAAGATATAATATTGAATCGTCATAAAGGCACCTTTCATGCAGCTTCTTCTGCAAAACGTTTGTTTACATGAAATACAGAAGATCAGAGGCGGCAAATGACCGCCTCTGATTGCGTTTATAGGAACGCACGTAAACAATACCAGCAAATAACAAACACATGGGCTGTCCGGCAGCCCATGTTCACGTTATTCAGCCCAGGATATAAAGAACCCGCATCTCGGGATGCGGGCGTATATCTGGTTAATGGTTGGAAGCGTGCTGTTTGATGCGTTCGATCCTGCGTTGCAGCAGTTTGATGAGCGATTCGATCCTTCTGTCAGTCATACCGGTGACTCTCTGGTATTTTCTCAGCATGCGCTCATATTCTGTGTCCATGCCGTTCAGCTGGGTGAAGTCATACCTGGAAAGATCAGAGATCATATCGATCAGTTTCTCATGAGACATCTTTCTGGCATTGAACAGCTGACAGTTCTCCAGTTCTTCACATGTATCAATGTCTTTATCTTTGAGCAGGCATCCTAAACCGGTACCTGTATCAAAAACAGGAGCCATGCCTGTGTATTCCATGGTATCCGCATCCAGCAGTACACCAAGGTTCTGGGCATGTCTGTCTGTATTCAGCATCAGATAATCCAGCACCAGCATGTCCTCAAGCTTCTTTTCAGCCTGGGTAACGCCGTTATCGACCAGATAATTCAGGTATGGGTTGAACCAGAACTCATCCTTATCCGGATCCAGTGATCTCAGGATCTCGGAAGAGGGTACCAGTTCCGTTCTGTCATTCAGCATATTCGGACATACACTGACCAGTTTGTTCTCATATACTTCCACGATATAAGGAACACATTCGATTCCAAGCCTCTGTGCCATCTTGGATGCCAGCCACTCATTGATGGGCTCCTGCTGATAGAAGGGAGTTCCTCCCTTCAGCAGCACTAGGCCATCTCTTCGCGAGAACCATGCCTTGCGCTGATATCCTGCCAGTGTATTGTTCGGCGTATACAATGCGGACTCAGGTGCTTCATATCTGTTGTCAGAGAACATTGCTCTTCCAAACCCATCCTGGTCGAATGACCTGTGGAAGAAGGAGAGATCTCCATAGTTCAGTTCTTCATTTGCCGGTCTTAACCAGTAATGGTCACTGACAGACAGGCCGTATTCCCGATCGATCAGCT
>JAFOMZ010000267.1 GCA_017421125.1 Solobacterium sp. | reverse complement strand
TGTTTGACAATATATCAGTAATTATATGAAAGAGTACTCCATAGCTCTGTCAAACAATATACAGCAAAATGAGGAGTGCTGACTGATGATTGAGATGCCTGTGTGTCTGAATCAAAAAAAGGCAAACACACCCTGCGAAAGTGGTATGAGATATACATATTATTGATGTTTGTTAAGCAGATAGGGTAGTCGGAAACAACAATGGATTATAAATCTGAATTATTGAAAACACTGTCGGCGGAAGAATATGTGACAGCTTCCCAGCTGTCATCTTTTTTCCATGTCTCGAACAAGACGATCCGGTCATGGGTAAAAAGCATCAATGATGAAGGTGAGGCATTCGGTGTCAGTATCGAGTCACGTCCGCATTACGGCTACATCCTGATCGCCGATGATCCGGAAGATATTGAACGTCTGAAGCAGTCTCTTTCCTCAGCCGAAGCACTTTCTCCCGATTCTCCCAATACCCGTCTGTATTATCTGATCAAGGTCCTGCTGGAAAGCGGTGACAATGTCAGGATCGGTGATATTGCGGACGAACTGTATGTTTCCAGACCTACCATGCAGGGGGCTGTGCGGGAAGCGGAAGGTATCCTGAACCAGTATGGTCTGAGTCTGAAGCGCCGTCCGGCATACGGCATCAAGGTGGAAGGAAACGAATTTGATATCCGCAGATGCATTGCGAGCTACTTTATCAGAAGAAACAACCTGCTGTACCGCAGTGATATGGAATCCGCCATGCACTCTGCCGCAAAGATCATCAGGGATCTGCTGAACCGTTATGATATCCATCTGACGGATGTTTCCTTTGCGTCGTTCCTGTTCCAGTCCTATGTCGCGCTGGAGCGGATGAAGCAGGGGAAGTATATCGAACTGAACAGCGGTGCCTTCAGCGGCGCCGGTGAAAAGGAGCTCGGTTTCGTCAGGGAACTGCTTTCCGTATTCAGGAAAGAGTATAACTTTGACGCGCCGGAAGATGAAGCATATTACATGCTGATATACCTGATGGCAGGCAGAAGAAGCGGCAGTGTTTCCGGTGATGAGACGAACTTCGTCATCCATGAAGAGATCGATGAGCTGACCACCCAGATTCTGGAATCGGTATACCAGGAGTACCACATGGATCTGCGTGACAATTTTGAAATACGCATGCTGATGAACCAGCATCTCGTCCCGATGGATATCCGTCTGCAGTTCGATATCCAGTCGGTCAATCCGATGCTGGATCAGATCAAGCACTATGACATGCAGTCATTTATCGTCGCGACACATGTCAGCGCGATCATTTCCGAACATTATAAAAAACCTGTCAGTGAAGATGAGACAGGCTATCTTGCGTTTATCTTTGCCCTGGCAAAAGAGAACTCCAAGAATGAGAAGAAAGCCAATATCCTGATCGTATGCGCTGCCGGCAAAGCATCCTCAAGACTGCTTGCCAACCGCTACCAGAGGGAATTCAGCAGATATATCGATCATATCTATCTGTGCGATCTTGCCGAGCTGAGCCGCTTTGATTTTGAAAAGGTGGATTATATCCTGACGACAGTCAACGTCGCTGTCTATGTACCCAAACCGATCATGGAAGTCGGGAACTTCTTCAATGACAATGACAGGGCAGCTGTTAAGGAACTGCTGGAAAGAGGGGAAACATCCTTCCTGCGCAAATACTTCAGGCCTTCCGCGTTCTATACGGACATTGACGGGGATACAAAGGAAGAGATCATCCAGCAGATGTGTGAAAGAGCAGCACAGGAGACGGAGCTGCCGGAAGGCTTTACGGATTCAGTGCTGAAGCGTGAAGCGCTGGCGCCGACAGACTTCGGCAACCATATCGCGCTGCCTCACCCGTACAAAACAGTGACTGACAGGACGATCGTATGCGTCGCTGTTCTGAAGAAGCCGATCCTATGGTCACGGAATGAAGTGCAGTTCGTCATCCTGGCTTCTACGGGAAAAGAATCCGATCCGGATGAAGAGGAATTCTACCGTGTTACGACCCAGCTGATCGTGGATTGTCCGGGTATTGATGACCTGATCAGGGATCCGTCCTATGAAGCTTTTATGGATCTTCTGAAGGATATCTGATCTGAACAACGCAATGTAAAATGAGTGTCCGCAATATTGCGGCACTTTTATGAATGGAGATTGCCGGAATAATTTTTTATAGTATGACTGTAACAAAAATCGCGATAAATAGTTACATCACAGCAGCCATTCAGCATGAACTCAATTCGTGTAGAATAGTGATCGGGGGAGTATTGATACTATGAAACATATCGTTCTGATCTGTGCCGGAGGATTTTCTACAAATATTCTGGCAACGTATATCAGGAAAGAAATGAAAGAACATGAGTTCGATGGTGACATTAAAGCAATGTCTGAATGGAATTTCCAGGGTTTAAAACAGCATATGGATGTCATTCTTATCGGTCCGCAGCTCAGCTTCATGTATGAGGAGATCAGCGGAAAGTATCAGGGTACCGGTACAAAAGTTGCCATGATCAACATGGCCGACTACGGTAAGATGGACGGAAAACGTGTGTTCGAGCAGATCCTGAATCTGCTGGATGAGTAAAAAAGGAGAGAGATCATGTCTATTCAAGACAAAATGACAGGCTTCTTTGACAAGCTTGCCCCGACAGTTAATAAGCTGGGTAACAATGTTTACCTGCGTGCTATTTCAAACACGATGATGGGAACTATCGGACCTCTGATGGTCGGTTCCATCGCAGTGCTGCTTCTTGCGTTCCCGATTCAGGGGGTTAAGGACGCAATTGCCGCAATCGGTCTGACACCGATTCTGGCTGCGGTCAACTCTGTAACGATCGGAGGACTTGCTCTGTATGTCTCATTCCTGATGGCAAAGAACCTTGTTTCTATGCTGCTGAATGAAGACGGTGCCCTGATCGGTGCTCTTTCTCTGATGGGCTTCCTGATCATCACACCGCTTGGTGCGCTGGAAGCAGGCGGAAACGGAATCCCGACCCAGTGGCTCGGCGCTTCCGGTGTATTCTCAGCATTCATCATCGGTATCATTACCGCTAAGGTATATGAACTGTTCGTCAAGAAACACATTACGATCAAAATGCCGGATAGTGTTCCGCCTGTCGTAACAAAGTCATTTGACTCCCTGTTCCCTGCAATGACACTCGGCTGCATCTTCATGCTGATCAGACTGCTGTTCCAGATGACAAGCTTCGGCAGCATGCACCAGTTCATCTATTCCATGATCCAGGCACCTCTGCAGGGTCTGGGTACATCCCTGCCGGCTACTCTGGTATTCGGTACAGTTGCTCAGCTGTTCTGGTTCTTCGGAATTCACGGAACAAACGTTATCAACCCGCTGGTCCAGCCGCTCCGTCTCGCTCTGGATACAGAAAACCTGACAGCTCTGGCTGCCGGCCTGCCTCTGCCGAACATCATCGGCAACGCATTCTGGTCCATCAACACATGGGGTGCTACAACTCTGGGTCTGATCTTCCTGATGCTGCGTTCCAAGTCCAAGCAGTATCGTGAAATGGGAAAAATCGCATTGGTACCTGGTCTGCTCGGAATCACCGAACCGCTCGTATTCGGTCTTCCTCTGGTATTCAACTTCGATTTCTTCTTCCCTTATATCTTCAATAACGTCATCATCATCCTTCTGTCTTACTTCCTCACAGCAATCGGCGTAGTCGCAAGATGCTCAGGTGTACAGTGCATCTTCGGTCTGCCGCTCGGTTTCCACGCTATGGTCGGCGGTCACTGGACGATCGTCGTATGGCAGCTTATTTCACAGCTCATCCTCTCACCGATCCTCTGGTATCCGTGGTTCAAGATGGCTGAAAAGAAAAAGGTTCAGGAAGAAGAAGCTTTCACAGAAGCTGACTAATGTGATCAATTCAGGATCCCGGACCCGTTTCCGGGATCCTTTTGTCAAAATAAAGGAGAAAAAATATGTTGGATTATTCTGTTCTGTTTCCTGTTAACACTGCAGCAAGATCAGCAGTATCACTCGACGGTATGTGGAAGTTCAGCTTCGACAAGGAAGGGAAAGGCTGCAGTGAAAACTGGATGAACGGCCTGCCCGAATCTGTGCAGATGCCTGTTCCCGCCTCATTCTCCGATGTATTCACGGATCATGAATCACGTGACTACTGCGGTGATTTCTGGTATGAAAAGGAATTCTTCGTACATGACTGCGGTGATCAGAGAGTTGAACTGCGTTTCGGTTCCGTCACACACAGATGCACAGTCTTTGTAAACGGAAAAGAGATCTGCTTCCATGAGGGCGGATTCCTGCCGGTCGTATGCGACATCACTGACGCTGTGAAGATGAATGCTGTAAACAAAGTTGTCGTCCAGGCTAACAATGAACTCAGTGAAGCAACACTTCCGTGCGGAAGCGTCAAGGAACTGATGAGCGGCCGCAAACTGGCAGCTCCTTACTTCGACTTCTTCAACTATTCCGGTATTCAGCGTTCCGTATATCTTGTAACGAAGCCGCAGGAGAATATCTCCGATTACGACACATGCTTCGAACTGAAGGGTGCTGACGCGGATGTTCATTACCAGGTATACACGAACGGTGTGCACGAAGTACACGCTGTCCTGAAAGACAGAGAGGGTAATACTGTTGCTGAGTCTGCCGGCGCAAAAGGCACGCTGCATGTAGAAAACGCTCATCTCTGGAAGGTCAGGAACGCATACCTTTATACGCTCGTCTTTGAGATCAGGGACGGCGAAGCGCTGATCGACAGATACGAATCCCCGCTGGGCATCCGTACGATCCGTATCGAAGGCACAAAGATCCTGGTCAATGATGAACCGGTATACCTCAAGGGTTTCGGCAAGCACGAAGACTTTGAAGTGATCGGCAGGGCATTCAACTACGGTGTTGCCAAGCGAGACTATGAATGCATGAAGTGGATCAACGCGAACTGCTTCCGTACATCCCATTATCCGTATGCGGATGAATGGTACCAGCTGGCTGATGAGGAAGGCTTCCTGATCATCGATGAGATCCCTGCTGTCGGCATGATGCGTTCTACCAGAAACTTCGTCAAAGCAGGCACAGGCGGATTCACGCACTTTTTCGAAACAGATACTGTTCCTGAGCTGCTGAAAAACCACAAACAGCAGGTGGAAGAGATGATCACCCGCGACAAGAACCATCCGAGCGTCTTCTCATTCTCCCTGTTCAACGAACCGGAAACAACTTCCAAAGAAGCACATGATTACTTCAAAGCAGTATTTGACGCAGCACGTCCCCTGGATCCCCAGAAGCGTCCGCTGACCGGCGCGTTCGAAAAGAACAGCCAGCCTGAGCTCTGCCAGGTCTATCCGCTCTGCGACTTCATGTGCCTGAACAGATACTATGGATGGTACATCAGCGGCGGTCCTGAGATCGAAGACGCTGAACTGAAATTCCGTGATGAAATGAACAGATGGGCAGCGAAGGATCTGAACGTTCCGTTCGTGTTCACGGAATTCGGTACGGATACGCTGGATACTCTCCACAAGCTCCCGTCCATCATGTGGTCACAGGAATATCAGGATGAATACTATGAAAGAAACTTCAGCGTATTTGATTCCTATGATTTCATCCAGGGTGAACTGACATGGAACTTCGCGGACTTCCAGACGACTGAAGGCATCTTCCGTGTCAACGGAAACAAGAAGGGTGTATTCACCAGAAACAGACAGCCCAAGTCTTCCGCATTCGTGCTGAAGAAGCGCTGGGAAAACAAATAAGAAATGACTGAGGAATGATCTGCTGTTCATGCAGGTCAGGCAGTAACGATCATGAAGACGGGGTGTGAATGAACATGCCTCGTTTTTGTGTGGCGATCGATACCGGCCATTGGTAAAAAATGAAATAAGCCCTATGAACTGAATTATTATATGTTATTATAATAGTAGACTAGACCAACTAGACTAATTATATTGATAGGATACTTATGGGGGGCTTATGGCTGAATACAATATGTATGAAGCAAAAACGAATCTTTCCAAAATCTGCAGGCTTCTGGAAGAAAAAAAGGAAGATATGATCATTATCAGCAGAAACGGGAAACCCGTTCTGAAAGTGACATTATTTGATCAGAATCCACGCAGCAGTTTGTTTGGAAGTGGAAAAGGCTTGTTTACAATTCCTGAAAATTTTGATGATATCGATATTTCAGATGACTTTGAGGAGGAGATCTTCCCACGATGAAATACTTGTTGGATACACATATTATTCTTTGGGCTTTAATCGAT
The DNA here is from genome assembly GCA_017421125.1 of Solobacterium sp. GTDB lineage: Bacteria > Bacillota_I > Bacilli_A > Erysipelotrichales > Erysipelotrichaceae > Bulleidia. The sequence goes on along the minus strand of JAFOMZ010000267.1, from coordinate 425 downwards.
GATCAGAGATTAAGCATTGAAACAAAAAACATTATCCTGAACCCGGATCATTCGATTTATTACAGCACTGTATCTCCCTGGGAGGTAGAGATTAAACACTTAAAAGACCCGAATTTTCAGCTGTCAGGTGAACAACTTGCCTTTTTGTGTGATCAGAACGGATTATTGAACCTGCCTGTTCAAAATGAACATATTCTGGAATTGAAAAATATCGATCAGGCCAATACCAGACATAAAGATCCTTTCGATAAAATGCTGTTGGCACAAGCCAGACATGAGAAAATGATCCTGATCACACATGATTCAAAGTTCAGACAATATCATGACAAACATTTGATGATCGTATAAAGAACTGCCGGTATTGCAGTAAAATAGTCTGTGGAGGAAGCATCTATGAAACTGGAATTCGGATTCGGAAATACTGT
>JAFOMZ010000266.1 GCA_017421125.1 Solobacterium sp. | reverse complement strand
GCACATGCCAGCATTTCAATATCATTATCCATGTCTCCGAATGCCATGATCTCTTCCATGGGAATGTTCATGTTCTTTGAGAACATGGTCAGTCCGGTGGCCTTGGTCACACGGGGATCCATGAATTCCACGATGCCCGGGCTGGTCAGTACGGATACATATTTGTCTGAAGGATGAGCCGCGATATGTGCCAGCACTTCTTCTTTCCTGGACAGGTCAAAGCGGAAGATCAGGTTGTTGTTGGGATGCCGGTATAGACGTGAAAGATCCCCGTGCGCATCGATCATTTCCGTATGATTGCGCCGCATGGATGCCAGGATCATGTCATCGATCTTTGTCGCGACCATTTCATCACCCTCATACATCTGGGCAGGAAGGTCCAGCGGAGCCATCATTTCCAGGATCTCCTTCAGGATATCCTCTGACAGCAGGTAGAAGTTCTGTACCTTGTCACAGCTGCTGTCCAGCAGCTGTCCCCCGTTGATGCCGATGAAGAAATCAAACTGGAACGGCAGTCTCCAGTCCTCATGTTTCTTCAGCATGCCCGAGGAAATGCACCTGCCTGTGGCAATGCCGATCAGGACACCCTGCTCATGGAGTCGGATCAGTGCATTTCTTGTAACGGGCATCATGTCCGATCCCTTTGTAACAAGCGTACCGTCTATATCCGCTGCTACCGCGCTGACCTTTTTGATCATGTGCTTCTCCTCAACTCACTCAGACAGCAACCCGAAATGGACCAGTGCCTGATAAACTCCGTCTTCATCGATGTCCGCGGTAATATAGTCCGCGCATGCCTTCACGCGCTCCGTAGCGTTGCCCATGGCAATGCCGGTACCGGCATAGGCGATCATCGGGGCATCATTGTCACCGTCCCCGAACGCCATGGTCTCCGATACATCGATCCCGTAATATGCCAGCCATTCTTTCATACCGACAGCTTTGGACACATTGTCCGGGATGAGGTCATCCGCCCCGTCATACCAGCTGGCACGCTGGACACCGGGAATGACCGTATCCGGATACTCATTGAAATAACCGATGCACATATAAATGTCATTGCCGGTATATTCCCCCAGGGGCGCAACAGACGTATGCACGGCAGCCTGGGCAGCCCTGACATAGTCATTGACGAATGATATGTAGATATCCTTTTCTTCCAGGATGACGATCGGTATTTTTTTCTCATTGAACATCCTGACCAGCGCTTCTTTGGCTTCTCCCGCAAACGGCGTGGACGCAATGATCTCGTGCTTCTCATTCATGACCATCTGTCCGTTGAGCAGGATATAGCCGTCTGCCGGCAGGACGAACATGCCGAGCTCTTCCATTTCCATTGCGTGCCTGCCCGTACAGATGATCACTTTGATCCCCCTGGCGCGCAGTTCATTGAGTGCCAGCATCGTCTTTTCACTGACACCGTTCAGACTGTGCGACAGCAGTGTTCCGTCAATATCAAAGAATATCGCTTTGATCATACGATCGGTGTCTCCAGGTCGCCGATGCCTTCAATGGAGCAGACAACGGTATCCCCTTTCTTCAGGAAAACAGGAGGTGTCAGGCCCATGCCTGTTCCCTTCGGTGTTCCTGTCGCAATGATCGTACCGGGCATCAGACGCATGCCCTGTGACAGTTCCGAAATGATCTCCGGAATGGAGTGGATCAGAAGATCCGTCGTACTGCTCTGACGCAGTTCCCCGTTGACTGCTGAAGAGATCTGCAGCTTCGGAGGATACTCAAACTCATCCCTTGTAACGATGCACGGACCCATCGGGCAGAACCCCTCCAGGCTCTTTCCGAAATACCACTGACTGTGGGCGGTCTGTACATCCCTGGCTGTCAGGTCATTCAGGACCGTATAGCCGAATACATACTGCTCCGTATCTTCCGGAGCGACTTTATATGCTTCTTTGCCGATGATGACTGCCAGCTCTGCTTCATAGTCGAGCTTCTGTGTCAGTTCCACATAAGCGCTGACAGGCGCACCGGTACCCGGTGCTTCAAAGCAGCGCTTTGAGAAATAGACAGCCTTCGGCTTATCGATATCAAACGCTTCACCGGAATACTGCTTCGCTTCTTCAACATGTTCCGTGTAGTTTAATCCAAGACAGATCACGTCCTGCATCGGATGCACGATGGGAGCCAGCAGTGTTACCTCATGCAGGGAAAGTGACATCCTTCTTTCATGTGCCATCCTGTCCAGATAATTCTCTTCAGTGGAATTGATGTTCAGGATCAGGTCATTCATATCTACAAACATGAGCCCGCAGTCCTCTACGGGCACAACACCCGTTTCTTTCAGGACACCGACTTCCGGCAGTTTATTGCCGTTTCTCAGAAATGTTACAAGTTTCATAACGCACCTCCACTATTCCAGTATACGGAATCTCGGCAAAAGGAAAAAGGTGTTTTCTGCCGTGAAGGCAGAAAAAAACCAGACCGGATGTCCCGGTCTGATCATTGTTTCAATTATCTGCAGGTATATACTTTTGCGCCTGTGCATGCATATACGGCTGTAGCTTTTTCGGAGAATGTCCTGCTTTCCTTCTTGGAATCAAGATATGTGAATTCCCCTGTTTCGATCCTGAATACCGTCAGGTCTGCAGGTTTGCCGACAGTGATCTCTGTCTGCTTGTCAGTGATGTCCAGAAGACGCGCTGATTCAGCTACTGTCTTGTTGAGGACCCACCACCAGGGCTTGCCTGTCAGTCCATGTACCTTTGTCATGACAACACCGAGGTTGAAGACAGGACCGTTCAGGTTTCTGCCGTGCAGGTCACTGGAGACCGTGTCAACGAAGAAGCCTGCTTTCCACGCCGCTTCAGCCGTGTCATAGCTGTAGGCATTGGAACCGTGGGACAGATCGAAGATGACGCCGCGCTCTCTTGCGTCAAGCACGCACTGCTTGACTGTTCCGTCATCATTGACGACGCGCATCACGTCGCTGTTGCCTGCCAGTGTATGGCAGAGAATGTCACCCTTCTTCAGGTAAGTCAGCAGCTTCTCGATACCGATACGGCTTCTCGGTGCGTGTACGGCAATGCGCATGCCCAGTTCATCACCCAGTGATCTCAGCTGGTCCATGACATAGACCGGATCATAGCAGAACTTGTCATCGATGCGTGCCTTCAGGCCCATAAGTTCATAACGATACTTGTTTGCCATGGCAATGACTGCGTCCCTGTCGATATCTTCCGGACATGTGAAGTCCATCGGTCTGACGCCTGCACCGTACTTGGAGATGTTCAGGAAGTTCCTGAAATGAAGGTCTGTACGCCAGAGGATCGTTTTACGGTACTCTTCATAGTTGTCGGTACCCAGTGTTCCCAGATCCAGCGCGTATGTTACACCCTGGCGCAGCAGGTCTTCGACGGGGCTGATCCCGACGGGATCGCCTCCCCAGTTAGCGAAATGGCAGTGGGAATCCAGCCATCCGGTGGATACGTACATGCCTTCCGCATCGATGACATCAGCTTCCGGAGCCTCGATATGCTCCGCGATCTCAGTGACAACGCCGTCAGTGACAAGAATGTCAGATTTCTTTTCTTCCCCGTTCAGGATCGAGAGAAGTGTTCCGTTTTTTACCAGATATTGTTTCAGCATATATTCAGGCTCCTTCCAGTTTTAATTTATCAGAATGCAGGATAAGCAATGCTTACGAATGCGACGTAGCCGATCATGAGGATCACGGCGAACAGCCAGCCCATCTTGAAGAGTGACTTGACGTCATATCCGCCTGCTCCCATGCACATTGCGACTGCTGCTGTTGCGGACGGTGTCATGTAAGCTGTCAGGGCACCGGAAGAGATCAGGATCAGGCATCCGCGGGGATCAGCTCCCAGGGCGCCGCATGTGATCAGGGCGATCGGTGCGAAGACGTTCATGACACTCTGGTTCTGCATGAACTGTGTGATCAGGAACGGTACGATGAAGAATACAGCGTGGAGAACGACTGTGCTTGCTGCACCGCCGACTGCGTTGGAGATCAGTGTGCCGATATATTCAGCTGTGCCTGTTTCAACCAGTGCGGTAGCCATTGTGTTGGCACCGACGAACAGCATACAGATGTCTACAGGAATTGCCTTGATCGCTTCATTCTTAGTCAGGACACCGCAGACGACCATAGCCATGACACCGGCGAATGCGAGGAACCATGTAGGCTGGCCGACGAGTTTGTTGAAGATAAATCCGAAAATAACGAATGCGAAGATCAGAACGCCGGCAATGTCAGCGAAGCCCTTGAGCGGTTCTTTCTTTTCCTGCTTTGCAGCGAGAGAAGTGATCGGAACTGCAGGCTCATCGATCGTGATCTTAGGTGCGAGGAAGTAAGCCCAAGCCAGTGTAACGAAGATGAACGGCCATCTTCCCTTGAAGAAGTCCATAGCTGTGAATCCCTGGAAGAATCCGTATGTTTCCATGTATCCGGCATATACTGCGGACTGGCTGATCGCGCCGCCAAGAGGCAGGATCGCGCAGCAGGCAAGGCAGACGACCATCAGCGGGAACTGTGCCTTGGAACGGCTGACGCCGAATTCATCGCAGATGGAATCCATGATCGGGAAGCAGATCGCATAGGCAGCCATCGGGCTTGTGAGCATGCTTGTCAGGACAAGCGCGATCAGCAGGACGCCCAGGTAAGCAAGCTTGTAATTGCCGCCTGTGAGCTTACGGATAGCGTGAGTCAGTTTTGCAGGGAAAGAAGTTCTTCCCAGACCCGCTGCGAGGATGATCATGCATCCGATCGTAACGGTATTTTTGTTGCCGATACCGGCAAGGATCGTATCAGGACTTGTGCATCCTGTGATGACAAGAAGCGCTGCTGTTGCACCGGCAATGGTGCCCAGCGGGAACTTTCCAAGCAGGAAGTTTACCAGCATGCATACAAACAGCAGGATACAGATCAGCATTTGAGTGTTCATATTCCCCTCCTTCACTCCGGTTTGCTGTACCGGTTTGTTCAATTACAATTTAATCGCTTACATTCCGGTTCCATCATTCGCAAAACATTTCCGCCATAAG
>JAFOMZ010000265.1 GCA_017421125.1 Solobacterium sp. | reverse complement strand
GCATACTTACCGCTGCCGATCAGTACGATGTGTTCCGCGGCATCCTTCAGGGGATATTTATTCCAGTACATTCTTGCGCAGATGGAATAAACATCAAACATATGTTCATGTTCCGGCAGTCTGTCCGGTTCATAGGTGCTCTCACAGTAAACACTGCATCCGCTCTCACGAAGCTTTCCTGCCAGGATGCGGTTTTCCGCTTCATTTTTACTGACACAGAAAACAGAAGTACGTGAAGTGTCTTTGACATGCTTCAGCAGTTCCTCTACGGTGAGGACCGTCGTCATGCCGGCAGACGATGACCTTCCTTCCGTTCCCGCAAATACGGTGATGTACGGATCAGCTTCTGCCCTGAGCGCGGCTGCCAGAACCTCTGCCTTTGCATTGCATGTGTTGAACAGAGCTGTTCTTCTGCCTTTGGAGGACCGCAGGTACCAGACAGGGATCAGCCGGTTTCTCAGGAATGATACTGACAGTCCCACCAGCAAAGCCAGGAAGCCCAGACTGAGCAGTAAAAAGATCATGCCGATCAGCCTGCCAAGCGTACTGACGGGATACATATCACCATAGCCGACCGTTGTCAGTGTTGTGAGTGTATACCACACGACATCATAAACACTATGGATGCTTGACTCGGGGTGCTCTGATTCTGCCTTGAGCATGACAAATACAAGTACGGCATATACTGCCGCAAGGATCACGATCCTGTATAGCGTCTGCTGACTGTTCCGTTTCATTTATTCACCTTTTCAGCATATCCGGGATCATCCGGATGTTATCGATATCTGCTGCCTTATAATCACGGTGCACGCCTGTCAGTTCTTCTTCAAGCTCTGCCAGATGATCCAGTTCATCCCATTCCACAAGACATGCATGCCGGCGGGACTGGGTATCCTTGGTGATGCGGATCTTTGAGGAACCTGTTTCTCTGATCTCCTTCTGCCTGTCTGCCGCTCTCTGGCGCAGGACTTCTTCCGGCATTGCGGAGTAGCCCATCGCCGCATGGAAAGCGCACCATCTCAGATGTTCTGTCTTTCCGAGTGTTTCCAGTTCCTGTTCAGAAGGATGCCATCTGCCGCTCGTGACATCTTCTCTTGAAGCGCCGCATGAATACAAAAGCGCATCGATGAAGTCTGTGCTTGCCCGGCAGCTCATCCGGCTGAAATAGTCACATGTCCGCCAGTTTTCCTCCATGGTCTTTCCGTTTCCGGAATTGTACTGATGATTCAGCACCATTGCCATGTGATCGATACTCTCATTGTTCAGCAGCTCGGAAGAATACAGTGTATGTGTTTCCGTAATCCCGGTCTTCGGATCGATATGCCGGATCCCGTTGACGGTACCTTGGACGACGACTGCTTTGGAGCCGGTACGGGCGATAAACTCCGTCAGTTCGGCAGCGATCTCGGCATTCTCCTTTTCGCTTCCGGTACATACGGCAATATAGTTCAGCGTATCACTGATCTCATTCAGGTAACGGTAAAAGGAAATACCGCGTCCGTTTTCATTGCGGAATTCAATATTGTATGACGTTCCGATCCCGGGATATTCATAGAAGAAGTTGCCCGCGGCAGACGCGTATTGATCGTCGATCACCGCGGCATGGAATGTGCTTCCATCAAACTGCGCGTTCATCAATAAACTGCGCAGGACTGCCTGGCCGACACTTCCGAAACCGATGATCACGCCTTCGAAATTTTCCAATGCTTTGCCGTGACCATTAAACGTCATCGTCTGATACGGCGGGTATTTGTTCATCATCAGACGGGCGATGAACTCGACCCTGTTCAGCGCGTATACGGATCCATAGCCGTATCTGTTCCGTGAGGCATCCGCCTGCAGTGATCCCATCGTATACTGGTCAGCTGTGATCATTGTCAGGGATATCCTGTCTTCCGGAACGCCCGCATCCTCCAGGGCGTCACGCATCGCTTCGGCAAACATCATGTTCTGATTGGAATTGTCCTGCATGCAGTAGATATGGATGTTCCTGCCGCCGCGCGTCATGCCGGTCTGCTTCAGGAATCCTTTGCCGGGATGACTGACAGTATCCCCGCTGAACAGCAGGCTTCCCATATTCAGGATCTGAGCTTCCTTGTCCGAGGAATAACTGTCATCCGCAAAGACAACAACGGAACCTTCCTCCTGGAGTTCCTGCGCAAGCGAAAGCGTATCATCGGATACACCGTATATCAGTGAAATATGTTTACGGTTCACCAGGAACAGGTTGATCAGACGGAGCAATCTCCTGCCTAATCCCGTGATCACAGCGCTGGCTGTGACATACAGCGCGCACAGATGCACCAGATAGACCAGGATCTGCATGTGAGGAGCCTGGTATGCCGGGACAGCGCTGACAGCGCTGATCTCGTTTCTTCCCAGGAACATGCAGAATACGGAAAAGACCGTACGTACGACCGCATGCGGCACGTAAGGAAACATTCTGGAATATGCGTATCCGTATACACAGAAGCCGGCCACGGCCACAATGAAAAACAGCCATCCGGTGATCTTCGCCGACATTCTTGGCTGAAAGGCCAGCGATATCAATACCAGCATGAACAAAATGCTTGCTGAAAGGATAACCATCAATGAGGTCATACAGAACTGCCCTCCGTTACATTCTTTAATGAGATTTTAGCATAAAAGACCGTATACAGAGAAAAAGCCTGATATCCGTAAAAACAAATATCAGGCAGCGGTGAGGTATCAGCGGCAGTACGGCTGTATCTGCTGTTGATCAGTTATCGGTTACACTGCTGTGTGATCGAGGATGCGTTCAGCCACCTGTTCCATCCGCAGGCCAAGACGCATGCTGGTGCGCTGAAGATACCGGTGCGCTTCACTTTCGGTCATGCCGCGTTCTGCCATCAGCTGCTGTTTGGCAAGGCTGACGGTCTCCCGGCTTTCCTGATCCCTGCGGGGCATTTTATGATCATGGAGCTGCGACAGCATGTCCGCCCATTGGGAAAGCTCCGAACGGCTGACCGGAAGTCTTTGGACAAAGATCCCTGTGCCTGACAGATCCGCATCATCCGTCCTGAGCAGGGCAAGCACTTCGGCATGGCCGTTAAGGTCTTCCGCCACACGCGGAAGCAGGGTGTCTTTCAGGCGGTATCCCGAGATCAGGATGCCGTCATGGATCCGGTGAAAGGTACGCTTCACATCATCCCCATCCGTGCATACCTTGATCACATCGTATCCGCTGTCCCTTAAGAGGGAAGCGATCTTTTCCGCGGCAGCACGGTCACGGAATGCCACTACGAACTTTGCCATAGTGTCATCAGTACATCATGAGGTATTCTTTGATCTCCCACTCTGATACCGATGTACGGTATGCATCCCATTCGGCATATTTGCCGGCAGTATAGTGGGAAAGGACATGTTCGCCGAGCGTTCTGCACACCAGGCTGTCTTCCAGCATCAGATCGAGCGCTTCCTTGAGGCTTCCCGGAAGACTGTCGATCCCCTTCTCCTTCCGTTCTGCTTCTCCCATCACAAAGATGTTTTCAAGGATCTCATCAGGCGGGGTCAGGCCGCGTTCAATGCCGTCCATTCCTGCCGCAAGGCATACTGCCAGTTCCAGATAAGGATTGCAGGAAGGATCCGGACAGCGCAGTTCGACTCTTGTGGACTTGCCGCGGGCAGCGGGGATCCTGATGAGGGCGGAACGATTACTGGCGGACCAGGAAATATAGCACGGTGCTTCATATCCCGGAACCAGGCGCTTGTAGCTGTTGACGAGCGGGTTCGTCACAGCTGTCATTCCTTTGACATGTTCCAGGATGCCGGCGATAAACGCATAGGCTTCTTTGGAAAGTCCGCGGGGATCCGAAGGATCGTCAAACACATTCTTACCGTCCTTGAACAGGGACATATTTGTATGCATGCCGCTGCCGTTGATTCCGAAGATCGGTTTCGGCATGAATGTTGCGTGCAGTCCGTTCTTCTGGGCAATGGTCTTGACCGCAAGCTTGAATGTCATGATATTGTCAGCGCTTCTCAGCGCTTCGCTGTATTTGAAATCGATCTCATGCTGGCCGCGGGCAACTTCATGATGGCTGGCCTCGACTTCATAGCCGATGTCCTCCAGCATCATGCAGATCTCCCTTCTTGTCGAACCGCCGTGATCCAGCGGGTCAAGATCGAAGTATCCCGCGTCATCACTTGTCTTTGTTGTAGGAAGTCCGCTGTCATCTGTCTCAAACAGGAAGAACTCACATTCGGGACCGACGTTGAACGTATATCCCTTCTCAGCGGCTTTGGCGAGCTGCTTTTTCAGCACATAGCGCGGATCACCTGTAAACGGCGTACCGTCAGGGAGATATACGTCACAGATCAGTCTGGCAACACGTGCATGCTGAGGTCTCCAGGGAAGTACTGCATAGGAATCAAGGTCCGGATGAAGATACATATCCGATTCGTTGATACGGGCGAATCCTTCGATCGAACTGCCGTCGATCATGATCTCGTTGTTGACGGCCTTTTTGATCTGGGATGCTGTGATCGCAACATTCTTCAGTCTGCCGAAGATATCGGTAAACTGCATGCGGATGAATTCAACATCGCCTTCTTCTACCAGTTTGATAATGTCTTCTTTTGTGTAGCTCATGGTATTGTCCTCCCTAAAAAACAAAAGGAGCAAAGGAAACCGTTGTCCGGCACCCTTGCTCTGACAATTTCATGGTAAACAGCTGATATCACGCTGTCAATGTGTTTCCTGCCGAATGTCATGCATATTTTCAAAATGTCCTGAAAACTTTTTCAATAAATGTTACATTGCTCAGGCTTTATCAGCCAGTTCATAGAACCGAATCCAAAGACCCTGCTCATCACGCAGACCTTCCCCGACAAACTGATTGCGGTGAAGATACGGTGCAAGGACAGGTGAGTCCGTGATAAATGTCGGTACCGAGCGGAAGGGCTTCGGCCGTGCCCCGTCCGTAAACCACGCGTTGTTTTCAACGTAGATATGGCAGTCATTGCCGGTATGGTCTTTTCCCGTCAGCATATATCTTGCGGACATATGGCGGACTTCATTCTGGTTCGTGATCTGTGTATCTACACCGCACGGTTCAACGATCCCTGTGAACAACCTGCTGTTTACAGTACCTGAAAAAGGGATCATTTTCACGTGTCCGATCTCGCTGTCGAGTTCGACTGTTCCTGCTTTGTCTGTCTGTACCAGGATCTCCAGTACGGGTGTTTCTTTGCGTTCCATATCCTTAACCTCCATGATTGACATGACTGCACCTGAGTGCTGCCTGTTCTCTGAAATTATTATAAAACAGAGGCATGACAACAATAAAATACAGGAATTATATGGAAGGCATACAAAAAGCCTATGACTTCCGTCATAAGCCTTTCCTGATATTCATTCTGCACTCAGTGTAATTACAACGTCACCGTTTCCGAGCAGTTCAGCCATCTCAGCCTGTGTTTTGTCTGTAATATGACCGAGTCTTGTATATGCCCAGGAATTGGAGCCGTAGAATACAACGATCTGATCGCCTGAATAGAGAACAATGTCGCCGGAGGATGTCGTTGTCTGAACATCATTCCTCGGCAGGGATGTTCCGATCGGACCGACCTGTTCAAAGCCGCCGTACATGGACATTTGGATGCTGAGGGGGCTGTCCTCTGCCAGTTCCTTCAGCGCATGCACCGATCCGTTTTCTTCCCAGACGACTTCAACAGCCGTATCACCGATCATCATGTTAAGCATCTTCTCTTCTTCCTTTTCTTCCTGTATTACAGCAGCAGCTGTCTGAACCGGTTCCTGCTGTACTGTTTCCTGCTGAGCCGGAGCTTCTGATGCGCATCCGCTCATCACCAGTATGCCCAGCATCAGACAGAATACCCGTTTCACTGCGCGCTCTCCATGTATTCTCTGATCACCTGCATCCGTTCAGACTGGTGTACGGAGAACGGGCATCTGGAATCGCAGTGTCCGCACTGCACGCAGTCCGATGCATTCTTTTCCAGCGTTCTGTAATGCTCGACAGCCATCTGGTCTCCTGCCTGCGCAAGGTCATAGTACTTGTTGACCAGACCGATATCGATCCCCATTGGGCACGGTTTGCAGTGATTGCAGTAGACGCATCTGCCGGAAGTACGTACCGGCTCCAGTGTGGAAAGCACGGAATAATCCAGTTCCTCGTCGCTCTTGTCATAGTAGGAAAGAAGTTCTTCCACCTGTGCGACGCTTTGTGCGCCGGGCAGTGCTGTGAGTACGCCAGGTTTATCCAGGATGTATTTCAGGCACTGCGGTATCGTCAGCGCCTTGCCCAGCGGTGAAGTGCTGTCGCTCAGCAGCTGGCCGCCCGAGAACGGCTTCATGACTGAGATGCCGATCCCTTCTTTTTCGCATCTGCGGTAGATGGCTTCACGCTCATCTGTTTCACCGTAAGCGTACTGACCCTTTCCGAAGTCATATGCGGGGTTGACGGAGAACATCAGCATATCCACATCCGCTTCATCCAGGATCCGGTTGATCACGGACGGTGTATGGGAAGAAAGTCCGATATGCCTGACGATGCCCTTTTCTTTCAGTTCCAGGATATAGTCATAGATCCCGTTCTTCTTATATGTCTCCCAGTCGGAAATCTCGTCCTGGCAGTGGATGAAACCGTAATCGATGTAATCGGTCCGCAGTTCCTTCAGCATTTTCTCAACGGAATGCTTTACCGTATCAAGATCAAGTGACCAGCCGTAGTCACCTTTTGTATAGTCCGCGCCGAAATGGATCTGATAGAAGATCCTGTCCCTGTACGCATGCAGTGCTTCCCCGTAGATCGGGAAGGAATCACCGTGTCCGGCCGCCAGGTCAAAGTAGTTGATGCCGCCTTCCACAGCCCTGCGAAGCGCTTTGACCGCTTCCTCCATGCCTGCTTCGTACATGTAGGATGAACCGATCCCGATCTCCGAGATCCTGTCACCTGTTTTTCTGTTAACTCTGTATTTCACGATCGACCTCCTGTGTTCTGTGAACAAAGTTCTGCTGTTTATCTGAATAGATCACTGTTGTTCGAATACTTCCGCCACCTGCTTCAGCAGGTCACGGATGGGAAGATGCTGAGGGCAGACACGCTCGCACTTGCCGCATCTGATGCAGTCGGAAGCCTTGCCGCTGTCAGCGACTGTTCTGGTGTAATAATGCTTGACATTCCAGTCATCGAACATCTGCTTGGTGTTGTAGCTGGAGAACAGATCCGGGATGCGGATATGTTTCGGACAGGAACTCTCTTCAATGCAGTACCGGCAGGAAGTGCAAGGGATCATGTTCATTGACCTGAACACATCGCATACCTTTCTGATGGCTGCCGTTTCCCGTTCGTCCAGCGGCCTGAAGTCTTCCATGAAGGATACGTTGTCCATCATCTGTTCCATATTGCTCATACCGGAAAGCACGACACGGATATTTTTGAAACCTGCCGCAAAGCGGATCGCATAGCTGGCATTGGAGCCGCCGTGCAGCTCATCCAGTGCTTTCTGCGCTTCTTCCGGAAGCCTGATCAGGTTTCCGCCCTTGACCGGTTCCATGACAAGGACCGGTTTATCATGTTTCTCGCATACCTCATATACCTGGCGAGACTCAATGGACGCGCTCTCATAATCGAGGTAGTTGAACTGGATCTGGACGATCTCGATCTCGGGATATTCCGTCAGGATCCTGTCGAGGACCGCAGCCTTGTCGTGGAATGAGATCCCGACATGTCTGACCTTGCCTTCCTTCTTCAGTTCAAAGGCTGTTTCATATGCCCTGCACTTTTTGAATTTCTCAAACACGTCGTTGTTCTGCGCATGCATCAGGTAGAAATCAAAATAATCTACACCGCAGGCTTCCAGTTGTGACGCAAAGAGCGGACGGATGTCTTCTTCTTTATTGAAATAGCTGCCCGTCAGTTTGTCGGTCAGGATATACCGGTCTCTCGGATAGCGCTTTGTAAGGCAGTCCCTGACTGCCAGTTCACTCTTACCGCTGATATAGCCGTGCGCTGTATCAAAGTAGTTGAATCCATGGTCAAGGAACCAGTCGACCATTTTGATTGTTTCTTCCTTGTCGACCTCTCCATCCTTCATGGGAAGGCGCATCATTCCGAACCCGAAGTTCTTTTTGATCATTTCAAACTGTTCCATTACAACCTCCTCTTGACTCCATGCAATGTTCATCATTCTTTTTTCACATCTATATTAAAAAACAGGATCGTGTCATATTCAAATACCTGTTTTATCAGTTCGTATCATGCCTGAAAAGCATGGATCGAATTTACTCCCGCAAAAGAAAAAACTGCCGGCAGAAGCGATCTGACCGCATTCTGCACAGCAGCTGAGAGAACCTGTTAATGAAGTGCCTGGATCAGGACGAACAGCCAGTGTGCCGCAAACCCTGCGGCAATGCCGCCGATTGTGTGGCTGACGATCGCCTTGCCGATCAGTTCCTTGCAGTCCAGGCTGTCCATCATCGATGTATGCGTGCTGAGATAACCGCTCCAACACATGCACATTGCCGTAAACACGGCAATATCAGACGGTCCTGCAAGTCCTTTGGAAACAAGTGTTGCCGTAAGGCTCAATGATGCGCCGGCAGCACCGAGTGCCGTTACCGGGACACCGACCGCTTCGGGTGATGTGAACCCGAACAGCGGACGCAGGATGAAGTTCATCTTTCCGGCAAGCAGCGGAAGCAGACGGATCCCTTCATATGCCGCGCCTGTATATTCGCCGCTTTCCGATGGTCCGTTGATCAGCATCATGACGATCGTGCAGATGATCAGGACGCCCGGTACGATACTGATACCCATGCGGACCCCGCTGTGTCCGCCTTCCAGAAGTGCTGCCATCATACGGCTGCCGATACCCCCGTTGCGGATCGGACGCATCTGTTCAGGTACTGTTTCCGTTCCGGTCAGCTGGGCGGACGACATGGATTCTTCTTCACCGAAGTGTTTCTTGGAAAACAACAGCATCAGTCTTGTACTGACGATACTGCCGGCGACCGCTCCGGCAAGACCGGCAAAAACAGGCATGGACAATGACTGTCCCATGACCGGAGACAGACTGTACATATAAGTGCACACGATCAGTCCCATACCGAACGATGTGCCGATATTGGTCAGCGCCGGGAACTGGTATTTCAGGAAATATCTTCTGAATCCTTTATCTTCCGCAAGCGTCAGGATCGCCGGATTATCCGACAGGAATGTCGTGACGACCCCGAGTGCCGCGACCCCGGGCAGCCCGTACAAAGGCTTCATAAACGGCTGCAGCAGGCGGTTGACCAGTGACACGAAGCCGAATTCCGCCAGCAGCGCGGAGACAGCACCCATGATCACGCAGACAGCAGTGATATACAGCACAGTATCGATCAGCAGACGGTAAGCCGTATTCATGACTGTATTGAGCATGTTTGCCAGTCCCATCCGATAGGCAAACAGCATGAAGAAGCCGATAAAAACGATCGGAAACAGGAATGTTTCCAATCCCAGCTCTTTTGTATACGATTGTTTTTTGTCCTGCATAACACTTACCCCTCTGAGGAATGATGCACCGTCTCACTGACACCAACAT
>JAFOMZ010000264.1 GCA_017421125.1 Solobacterium sp. | reverse complement strand
CTGAAACGGGCAATTTATTTGTAAATGAAACGGAAACTGTTAGCCATGAGTGAGTTCATGGTATTATAATGAAAGCGGTAACATGTTTGTGCAGGAGGTAATTATGCGAGCAAACAGTATGGTGGCCATGATTCTTGCAGGAGGAAGAGGGACACGTCTTTTTGAACTGACTAAGAAAGTGGCAAAACCGGCGGTACATTTCGGCGGGAAGTACCGTATTATTGATTTCCCGCTCAGCAACTGTGCTAATTCATCAATCAGCACTGTAGGAGTACTGACGCAATATGAATCAGTATTGTTGAACTCCTACGTTGCAAAAGATCATAATTGGGGATTAGACACAAACGATGGCGGTGTTTTTGTTCTGACACCGCGTGAACGTGATCAGGCGAATTTCCAGGTATATCTCGGAACAGCTGATGCGATCACACAGAATATCGATTTCCTTGATTCTGTTGATCCCGAGTATGTCCTGATTCTTTCCGGTGACCACATTTACAAGATGAACTACGATAAGATGCTTACTTATCACAAGGAAAAGAAAGCAGATGCTACGATCGCTGTTCTTGAAGTACCTCTGAAAGAGGCTTCCCGTTTCGGTATCATGAACTGCGACGCGCAGGACACAATCGTTGAATTCGAAGAAAAACCGAAGAAACCGAAGAGCAATCTGGCATCCATGGGTATCTACATCTTCTCCTATCAGACACTGAGAAAGTATCTGCTGGAAGACCTGAAGAATGAGAAATCCAATCACTACTTCGGTAAGGACATCATTCCGGCTTATCTGAACGACAAGAAAAAGCTCGTCGCTTACAGATTCAAGGGCTACTGGAAGGATGTAGGAACGATCGATTCCCTGTGGGAAGCAAACATGGATCTGCTGAATGCAAATTCAGAGCTTGATCTGGGTGATGCTACATGGAAGATTTACACCGAAGACGTCAATGCACTTCCGCAGTATATCGGCGCTGATGCGCATGTGGAAAACAGTTATGTCACACAGGGCAGCGTTGTCCTTGGTGACGTCAAGAATTCCGTACTGGGTACGAACTGCACAGTCGAAGAACGCGCAAAGGTCCTTGACTCCGTCATTATGCCGGGCGCTGTTGTAGGCGAAGGTGCTAAAGTTACCCGCTGCATCATTGCGGATGATGTTGTTGTTCCGGCAGGAGCTGTACTCGGCAGTGCTGACAGCGAACACATCCAGCTTGTTGCAAAGGAATCAGAGTAGGAGGATAGATCATGCGTGCATTAGGTATTATCAATTTTGAAGACGATACAGCGAACATTGAAGGACTTGGTGAATTCAGACCCGTTCCTGCAATCGCGTTCCTGGGACGTTATCGTGTTATTGACTTCATCCTCAGCAACATGACCAATTCCGGCATCAGCAACGTTCATGTTTACTGCAAGGAAAAACCGCGTAACCTGTTCGATCACCTGGGTGACGGAACACTTTACAACATCAATTCCAAGCGTGGAAAGCTGCGTATTCTCTTCGGCGAGAAGTCATTCTCCTCACCGGTTTACAATCATGATATTGCAAACTTCATCCTGAATATGCAGTACATTGAAGAAGATCCGAATCCGTATGTCATCGTAGCACCCAGCTACTTTGTATACTCACTCGACTTCAACCCTGTTCTGAAAGCACATATCGATTCCAAGGCTGACGTAACAGTTCTTTACAAGGCAACGACCGAAGCAAAGAACAGATTCCTCGGCTGCGACGTACTGATGCTTGACAAAGAAAAGAAAGTCACAGAGTTCGCAAAGAACCGCGGCAACTACAAGACAAGAAATGTCTCCCTCGAAGCTTATGTCATGACAAAGAAGCTGTTCATTGAACTGGTTGAAAAAGCAGCCAAGACATCTTCTCTGTACTGGTTCAAGGATATTCTGGCTGAACAGGCCGGTACACTGGATATCCGCGGATACGGCGTCAAGGGTTATGTATCCTGCCTGAATTCTCTGCCTGAATACTATCGCACAAGCATGGAACTCCGTGACCGTGATGAATCCGTTTCACTGGTCAAGCCTGAATGGCCGATCTACACACATACAAACGATTCCTGCCCGACACGCTATACAGAAACTGCTGAAGTAACCGACTCACTCATCGCCAACGGCTGTGTCATCGAAGGCAAGGTTGAAGGTTCTGTCATCAGCAGAAACGTAACGATCCGCAAGGGTGCAGAAGTAAAAGACTCCATCATTCTTCCGGGCGCATATATCGGTGAAAAAGCTAAGCTTGATCATGTCATCGTTGACAAGTACGCGATCGTACATCATGTCAAGAAGCTGGAAGGCACTGACGAGAACCCTGTATACGTAAAACGCAGAGACCGCATCTAGGAGGAGACCGTTTATGTCAAGATCAATTCTGTTTGTTGCGGGTGAAGGTCTGCCGTTTATCAAGACCGGCGGCCTTGCGGATGTCATCGGCGCGCTGCCGAAGGCACTTGCTCAGCGCGGCCACGATGTCCGTGTCGTTCTTCCGCTTTACAGCAAAGTCATTGAGAAGCACTATGACAAGCTGATCCGTCTGGGAACGATCCGTGTCCATTCAGGATGGATCGACCAGCCGGCAACATACTATTCCTGCACGGTAGACAATGTTGTTTATTACTTCATTGAACACCAGGGATATTTCGAGAGACCTGCGCTGTACGGCTATGATGATGACGGCGAACGCTTCGCTTTCTTCCAGAGAGCTGTACTGGACATGATCTATTTCATCAACTGGTGGCCGAATGTCATCCACAGCAACGACTGGCAGACGGGTATGATCCCGCTGATCTGCCATGCATGCTATGCAGATGATCAGAGATACCAGCAGATCAAGCATGTCTATACGATCCACAATCTGGCATTCCAGGGCAACTTCGGCGTAGATATGCTGCCGACATGCCTGGGCCTTGATTACTACTACTTTGACAACGGATCGATCAAGTTCGAT
>JAFOMZ010000030.1 GCA_017421125.1 Solobacterium sp. | reverse complement strand
TATTTCTGCCTTCCGGAACGATATAGACGAGCTCCGGTTCGTTGAAGAGTCTTGGCAATGGCTGTGAGGTATTCGCAAGCCCTCTGGATACTGCCATATATCCGTACGGTCCTTTATGGATGCCTTCTGTATATTCCGGGAAAAGGCCCTGATTATGGCAGTACAGTCCCTGCCACCTGCCCTTTCTGCGGAATCTGATCTGTCCCCCGTGTGCGTGTCCGCATAGTACCAGGTCGATCTTCCGCTCTTTGAGAAACGGTTCCTGCAGAGCCCAGTATTCAGGATGATGGGACATCAGGATCCTGTATCCGGGCAGTTTTTCAAATTCGTCAAGCCATTGATGATCCGGGATCTTTGACTTTCCTTTCATCCGGGCAGACGATAATCCGCCGATGAAGTTATCAGGACGGAACGCTGTCCATGTATTGTCCAGAATGACTGTACCGGTATTGCGGATCAGTTCCATATCCTGCTTTGTCAGAACATATTCGTGGTTGCCGAGTGAAAAATACGTTGGAGCGATGCGTACACAGCTGTTGAGCAGTTCCATGGCATTTTCACTTTCTTCCATCTTCAGAAACCCCGGATCAGATTCCACTCCGTAGATCAGATCCCCGCATATCGCGATCAGATCCGGTCTGCGTTTTTCAAGAGAATTGATTACATTGGCAGGCGGATTATTATGAATGTCCGCGACCAAAGCGATGACCGGGCGTTCCGTCACCTGCAGCTGATCCATTCTGATCCGGTAAAATGTTTCGTTCATAATACTCCTGATAAAGAAAACCAGATGTCTGTCTGGTTTTCGAACTGATTCTTTGAATGATCAATAGATCTCGGTATCCCTGACGGACTCGTTCTTGATCCTGGTGTATACGATCACATACATGGCAACGACAAATCCGACAAACAGCATCGTTGCGGTGCTGCTGTTGACCATGGCTGTAGCGTCATAGAACGCATGGAATGCGACCGGAACAAGATAGGAAAGCACACGGCTGGTGACCATGCTCTGATGATTCCCTCTGACATCGCAGATCTTGGCTCTTCCATAGAAGGCACCCATATATACCGCAAAGGCCATATGAGCAGGTACTGCCAGAACGCCTCTCATCCAGGCAACGGATAATCCGTACTGGAAGACATACAGCAGGTTTTCGATCGCCGCAAAGCCCAGTGATACAAATACCGCATATACGACTCCGTCATAACGATAGTTGAAATCCGGTGACCGCCAGGTAAAGCGTTTCAGGAAAAACAGTTTTGTTCCTTCTTCGACCAGCGCTACGATCATGGCAGTTGCGATGTAGTACATCGTTTCCGAACTGATCGGTACAGTCGGCAGGAAGCCGTCCAGCAGCAGCTGTTCCAGCAGGATCGATGCGCCGGCAGCCAGCAGTCCGCCGAAGATCAGCCTGACCAGAAGACTCATTGGTTCCTTCTCATAGATATCATGTTTATAGATGAATCTCATCAGGTAGACGGCAGGAAAGAACGCTGCGACTGCGTAGATCAGAACGGTAGTGACCATCGGGTTTGTCCGTAAAAACATATGTATACCTTCTTTCCTCAGTTATTGCACTGATGCACGATCCTGTAGATCGTATTCTTCGGTATTCCGGTCTTCTTTGCGATATCTTTCACAGCGTCACTCGCTGTCATGCCGAGTGCCTGTGACTCCCTGAGCATTTCCAGGATCAGGTCACTGTCGACATCCTTGGAATAATCATCCGTATTCCCTTCCACGATCACGACCATCTCACCTTTCAGGCCGTCAAGTTCCGGGATCAGTTCGGATACAGTGCCTCTCAGGAATTCTTCGTGTACCTTGGTCAATTCCCTGGCAATGCAGCATCTCCTGTCACCGAATACTTCCAGAAGACTTTTCATCATCTTCTCGATCCTGTGCGGTGCCTCATAGAATACGAGTGTCATCGGATAGTTTTTGTATTCTCCGAGCTTTCTCTTTCTGTCACCGCTGCCCTGGGGAAGAAATCCGACAAATATAAACGGCTGGGCGATCAGTCCGCTCGCGACAAGTCCGTTCAGCATAGCGTTGCAGCCGGAAAGCGGGACAACATTGAACCCTTTGGCTGTCGCCTCTGTCACGACCTTCTGGCCGGGGTCATTGATCAGCGGATATCCGGCATCGGATATCAGGGCGACATTCTGTCCCTGCATCAGAAGATTGATGATGCCGTGTGCCGAGGCCTCTTCATTGAAGTTCTGATACGCGATCAGGCGGCTGTGGATATCAAAGTGCTTCAGCAGCTGTCCTGAAGTTCTTGTATCTTCACACGCAATGACATCTACGCTTTTCAGTACGTCGATCGCCCTGGGCGTCATCTCCGACAGATTGCCGATCGGAGTCGGCACCAGGAACAGCGTAGGCTTCTCATTTTCAAAACTCTTCTGTCTGATCACGCTCAGGCTCCTTTCGAAGCTTCCTTTTCCTTGGATCTGGAGGACTTGAAGCTTCTGACGGTCATGTTCGGATTCTTTGTTGTATCCATTGACTTCGGCCTCTGGTTGCTGCGGTGATGATTGTTGTTATTGTTATTCCGTCTGTTGTTTCCGTTATTGGCGTTTTTCTGTCCTTTATTGGCAGCTCCTGCATTTTCTGTCTTGTTGACATTGACTGCCGGCTGCTTATTGTTTTTGGCATTGGGGAAAGCAGGCTTCGGCATAGCCGGACGCTGTTTGTCACGGACAGTCTGTACAGACGGAGCGAGCGGTTCCGATACAGGAGCGGACAGTTCGCGTCTCTGCTCATTGTTTTCGATGACCTTGGCAGCCACACTGATCTTCTGGGGTCTTCTGCCCGGTACACGTTTCGGCGTAGATACGCCTTTGCGCACCTGGGTCTTTTCCCTCAGATCATCTATGGTCAGGATCTGGACTGATTCGGCATTTTCGATCTTTGCCTCATTGGTCATGACATTGATCGAAGTGACACGGTACAGTTCATCTTCATATTCAACATGAGCACCCATTTTCGGGAGTCCGGCTGTCAGTTCTTTGTAGTTTTCATCTTCATATTTCAGACAGCACATCAGTTTGCCGCACATTCCCGACAGCTTCTCAATATTCAGCGCAAGCAGCTGGTTCTTGGCCATATTGATGGAGATCACATCAAAGCGGCTCTTGAATCTTGAACAGCAGCATTCCATGCCGCACATTCCGATCCCGCCTACCATCTTTGCCTTGTCGCGTTCACCGATCTGGCGGAGTTCGATCCTGCAGTGCAGCCTGGAGCCCAAACGCTTCAGAAGTTCACGGAAGTCTACTCTCTGTTCCGCAAGATATACGAACAGGACTTTGGAACGGTCCAGCGTATAGTCGGCACTCAGAAGGTTCATTTCCAGACCGAGGCTGGCGATCTCTTCGTTGCAGACTTTGAAAGCTTCTTCTGCTTTGGCAAAGTTTTCCTCATAATTCCGTTTATCCTGATCAAGAGCCTTTCTCAGGACCGGCTTCAGCGGTGTCCTGATCGGGAACTTTTCGGTACTCAGCGGCTGTGCCTGGACTTCTCCGAGCTCAAGTCCCTGGGCTGTTTCGACAACGACCCATTCTCCCGATACAAAATCAGGTGAATCCGTACCGAATGAATATGCTTTTGAGGCATTCTTGAATTTCACGGCGACAACGTACGGATATTCAATGACCGGTTCTTCTGTGATCGCTTCGATCTCTTCGGTCTGTTCAATTACTTCACTCATATATATGTTTCCTCCAGTCTGCAGACTGCCTGCGCCAGCAGCAGTCCCAGATCATTGTTTCGATTGCAGCGGTCACGCTGTTCTATCGCGATACGCAGTACATCCTTTAAAGATCTGCGTCTTTTCTGATCCTGAATGGCTTCATAATACCACACAGGTCCGTCAGGAGACCCTGTCAGTGCATCCTCGCACATCATGATCAGAAAACTGAAAAACAGGTTCATGACTGCCAGGTCCTCATCTTTTCCCGACGGACCTCCCTCCGTGCTTTTTTTGGCTCCGGAGCGGTAGACCAGATCATAGTCCACCAGCAGAAGCCGGGGATCCCCGTCAACTCCCAGGAACTGACGGAACATCTTTCTTGCGGTCTGCCAGACTGCCGATACAACATAATCTGCCTGTCCTGAGATCAGGTGCGCGACCCTGGACATGAAATACGCGTCTTCCCGGTCAACACCGTCTTCTTCCGCAAGCTTCATACTGACATCCTGCGGCAATGCCTGGAACGGCAGCAGTACGCATCTGGAACGGATCGTCGGAAGTACACGTCCGACATTGTCGGATGTCAGAATGGCGTATACATATTCACCCGGTTCTTCCAGAAATTTCAGGATGGAATTCATAGCAGCGCTGCTGGAATTTTCGCACTGTTCCAGAACATATACCTGGCATGGGCATTCCAGGGGCTTTCTGGCAAAGGTATCCTGCAGATCATCGATGCTCTGCTTGTCGATCGTTTTCTTTTCGTTGCCGTTCAGCCAGATCAGATCTGCACAATTACGGTCAGCGATCCTCCGCAGCAGTGCCTGCTGTGTTTCATCACAGTCCTCTTCATGAACGAGACCGTCCGTATGACCGCTGAGCAGACTCTGCGCCAATAACAAAGCAAGCTCGCTTTTCAGGGTTCCCTGCGGGCCGTGAAACAGATAGGCATGGCTCAGTCCTCTTCCCTTCATTGCCCGTTCAAGAGCCTGGTAAGGAACTGATTCATATTGTTCCAGCAGTTTTCTTGCTTTGATCCGGTTCTCCATTACGCTTCATCCAATATCTGTTTGACAGCCAGGTAAGCTGCCTCTGTGACTTCTTCAACGCTCTTTGAAGCGTCGATCAGTATCATGCGGTCTTTGTACCGCTCAATAATTTCACGGTATCCGTTCCATACGTCCATATGAAAACTCAGTTTTTCCTGATCCAGACGGTCCAGGTAGGTCCTTCCCTTCTGTATGCGTTCCAGTCCTGTTTCCGCATCAATATCCAGGAAGATCGTATAGTCAGGCATATGTCCTTCGATCGCAAATTGATTGATGCTCATGACAGGATCGATCCCGATGTGCCTGCCGCACCCCTGATAAGCAAGAGAGCTGTCTACAAATCTGTCGGAGATCACATGGACGCCCTGCTCCAGGGCAGGCAGTACTTTCTCCACCAGATGCTGGCGTCTGCTCGCCGCATAAAGCAAAGCTTCCGTACGCTCATCCATGGCGGTATTCTCCGGATCCAGGATCACATTGCGGATCTGTTCCGCGATCGCGCTTCCGCCGGGTTCTCTCGTCAGGATCACTGAATAGCCTTCCTTGATCAGACGTTCTGTAACCTTAACACTGACAGTGGTCTTACCGCTTCCGTCAGGTCCTTCAAAAGTAATAAATTTCGCTCCGGACATACTAAAAACCCGCCTTTCCTACAGACTTATAAAATATTATAGCATGATAGCGCAAGCCTGCACACTGACCCTCAACGTATTGTGAATTAATTCACTTAACACTTGATTTCTTATGCCTGACTGATATAATATGCTCAATATGAGGGAGTAACCGGTGATCCATTCACCGTATGGACCAACATCACGGACGCTGTCCTGGTCCATTACATCAGGTAAGACTCATGCAGAACGATATGCTGTGTATGAGGAAATACGTAATTCTGTCAGATACGGCATATGCTGTATCTGTTTTTGAATAAAGGAAGTGAAATTAGTATGAAAACAACAAACAAGTGCCCGAAATGCAACAGCGACAAGATCATCCGTATTGAGGGCGATATCAGAGGCTACGGCGCCGGCAATAATATCATGGTCGGCATGACGATCTTTTCCGCAGTCAAAGTCAACCGGTATCTGTGCTGTGAATGCGGTTTTTCGGAAGAATGGATCGATCCGGAAGATATTATTGCGCTGCGTGAACGATATGGAAAATGATATGATGTTGTCTGTCAGCAGGAGGTACCGCTATGGATATTTATGAACAGATCAGATCATATAAACCCTTCAACGAACAGGAAGCGCAGGACCGGGAAGAACTGCTCAGATGGCTGAAAAGCGGTATTGATATCTGGAGCAGAAACTGCCGGGCAGCTCATATGACTGCATCTGCCTGGATCGTGTCACCGGACAGGACAAAAGTATTGATGGCGTACCACAGACTTTACCGTTCCTGGTCATGGCTGGGAGGTCACGCAGACGGTGATCATGACCTTCTGCATGTCGCAGAAAAGGAAGTCTGTGAAGAAAGCGGACTGACAGAATTCCGGCCGGTTTCAAAGGATATTTATTCCCTGGAGATCCTGACTGTTGACGGACATGTGAAGAAGGGCGTATATGTACCTTCCCATCTGCACCTGAATGTCACCTATCTGATCGAAGCAGATCCGGAACTCCCGGTACGTCCGAAGGAAGATGAGAACAAAGCCGTCCAGTGGTTTGAAAGGGACGCTGCGGTCAGTGCTTCCAGTGAACCGTGGTTCAGAGAACATATCTATTCAAAGCTGAATCAGAAGCTGACGCTTCTTTAACAGCTAGTGAACGACCGGCAGAAATGCCGGTTTGTTGTATAATTGAGACATCATGACTGACAGTAAACAAACATCTTATCTGAACAGTTCCCTGATCGAGGAACACTTAAACTGTGAACATATACGGATCATCACTTACAAGACGACCGGTTCCACCAATGATGAAGCGCGCAGACTGCTGAAAGAAGGTACGGAAGGTACGATCCTGATCGCTGCTGATGAGCAGACTGCCGGCAGAGGCAGAAAAGGACACAGTTTCTTTTCCCCTGCTTCGGGACTCTATTACACGCTTGTTCTGCATCCGGAGGATGAACAGTCAGCGATCGCCCGCATGACGATCGCGGCAGCTGTTTCTCTGTATGAAGCGATACTCTCCTGTACCGGTATTTCCTGTGACATCAAATGGGTCAACGATCTCTACCTGAACGGTAAGAAGATCTCGGGGATCCTGTGTGAAGCACCCCGTAACAGCAAAGGTCAGCTGCTCGGCATCATTACGGGGATCGGAATCAATATCTATACAGAGTCATTTCCGGATGACATCAAACATACTGCCGGCTCCCTGAACTGCCCGGATCTCGACAAAAATCTACTGACAGCACGCCTGACCGAACGTCTGATCTGGTGGGCAGACCGCCTCCATGATCCGGCATTGATTGCTGCGTACAAAGAACATTCATTCCTGTTGGGCAAAGAAGTCTCGTTTGAACAGAACGGACAGTCAATCACAGGGACTGCCGTGGATATCAATGACGAAGGCAATCTGATCGTTGAAGCAGACCGAACATATGTCCTGAGCTCCGGTGAGGTCTCACTCAGATCGTGGGAATGATCATATGACAGACAGAAGCGCGTCATTTCATCTGATCGGTACATTTTCTGCCGCACATATGCTGGAAGACTTTTTGTGTGCCTATACGGTATTTGGTTACCTGACAATGATTGCTGATCCGGAGTTTGTCTTTCTCTTGTACAACTTCTCTGCATTTGCACTGCAGCTGCCGTTCGGTGCCCTGATCGACCTGTGGATGCAGAAAACAGACCGTAAATTATGGCCGGGCGTGATATTCGGTCTGGGCGGACTGCTCCTGACAGTACTGGTCTATCTTGCATGTCTCTTTCTGCATGTTAAGTCCGGTCTTTCAGTATTCCTGACCGGTCTTGGAAACTGTCTGTTCCATGTCGGCGGAGGTGTCATTTCGATCAATGAAGATAACAGAAGCAGTTACCGGGGAAAAGGACTCGGCGTATTTGTGGCACCGGGTGCAATCGGACTGTATCTAGGCGGACTGATCTCCTATTTCTACTATGTCAGGACCACAGCAGTACTGATACTGCTCATCACAGCTGTACTCTGCTTCCGCAGCATCCAGCTGTACAGGAACTGTCCTGACCCGGTCCTCAATGACAGTACAGACACTGATATCCCTCTGATCCCGATCATCGTCTGTTTCATCGTTGTCGTACTGCGCTCCCTGACCGGTCTGGCAGTCAGGTTTCCCTGGAAAACCGGTATTCCCCTGTCAGCTCTTGCCGTACTGCTGCTGGCAGGAGGCAAAACAGCAGGCGGTTTTCTCGGCGCATCCATCGGATACAGGAAAACGATCGCTGCCACCCTGTCAGCTTCTGCTGTCTGTTATTTCCTGGGAAATCATACGGTCACAGGACTCGCGGCGATATTCCTGTTCAACATGACGATGCCTGTCACACTCTATCTGCTTGCCAGGAAGATGCCTGATCTTCCCGGAACAGCATTCGGTATACTGACCCTGGCATTATTCATCGGGTTCCTGCCTGTATATTTCAATCAGATCAACGGCGTATCATCTGTAAAGCTTGGCACCGGTTCAGCACTGGTCTCATTGGTCCTGCTGTTATGGATCACCGGAGAACATCGGTCATGATCTTCCTGTATCCCCTGACCCTGACACTGATCTTTGAACTGACCACGGCGTATCTGACCGGTGTACGCAGCAGGCGTTCCTTTCTGATCATATTTCTGGCGAACTGCCTGACCAATCCGCTGCTGACCATCAGCATATCTCTCCTGCCGGCTAAAGGAGTCATGCGGAAACTGATCATATACGGCATATTTGAACCCATTGTCGTACTTTCCGAATTCCTGATTTACCGCTATGATTTAGAAGAAGACATACAACCGTTCAGGTTATCACTGATCCTGAATCTGGTTTCAGTATTTGGAGGATTATTATGGTTAAGCTTTTTCTGAGAAAGATCACTGTTCTGATGACGATCATCCCGGTCGTTCTCTGTACACTCGTACTTCATGTGCAGGCTGATATTGCATACGATCCGATCGAACAGATCACACGCAGGCCAAACTATCTGCTTCCTGCGCTGACAGCCTGTGCGGCTGCCGCGGTCCTGCTTGTATTCAAAATACGTAAAGACAAGAAATGAAACAAGGCCTGCAATGCAGGTCTTATTTTTATCCTTCACTTAAAAACTGCCCGTTACAGGCAGTTTCTGCAAATTATCCTTCAAATTCCTTCGCGATGGTTTCAAGAAGGGAAATGATCGGGAGATGCTGAGGACATGCGCCTTCGCACTGTCCGCACTGAATGCAGGCACTTGCTTTATTGCGCAGTCTGCAGTTGATGTTGTAATTCGAAATGGCATTTTCTTTTTTATTGAACTGTTTATACATATTCCATGCTCCGAAGATCTTCGGGATCGGAATATTCATCGGACAGCCCGGTTCACAATAGTGACAGCTGGTGCACAGGATCCTGTCTAAAGAATTCAGGTCGTCCTGTACCAGGCGGATCAGCTCCTGTTCTTCTTCACTCAGCGGTTTGAAGTCTTTCATGTAGGAAAGGTTATCCTGCATCTGCGCAATATTGCTCATACCGCTGAGCACAGCAAGAATTCCGTCAAGGGATGCCGCAAAACGGATTCCCCATGAAGCAATAGACGCTTCCGGTGCATAAGACTTAAGTCTGTCGCCGATCTGATTCGGAAGTTCCGCAAGAATGCCGCCTTTGACAGGTTCCATGATCACGACCTGTTTTCCGTGTTTGCGGGCGACTTCCCAGTTACCTCTTGAAGCGATCGCAGGGTTTTCCCAGTCCGCATAATTGATCTGAAGCTGTACAAAGTCCACATCGGGATGTTCGGTCAGGATCCGGTCAAGAAGATCCGGTGTGTCGTGGAATGAGAATCCGTAGTGTTTGATCAGACCTTTTTCCTTCTGCTCTCTGACAAAATCCCAGAGACCGAATTTCTCATAGATCGGATAGTTGGTATCACGAATGGAATGAAGCAGATAATAATCAAAATAACCTGCCTGTGTACGTTCAAGGGATGTCACAAACTGCTGCTCAGCTTCTTCTTTTGTAGAAGCACGCCAGCCGTTCAGTTTGGTTGCCAGTGTAAATGTATCGCGGGGATGGCGTTCGATCAAAGCCTTACGGATCGCTTCTTCACTGCCTTCATAGACAAATGCCGTATCAAAGTACGTTCCGCCGGCTTCCAGAAACAGATCGACCATAGTTTTTACCTGTTCGACATCAATGGATCCGTCTTCCAGCTTCGGCAGACGCATCAGTCCGAATCCAAGTTTCAGTTTGTTTTCCATATCAATCAATACTCCTCTGATATTACTGTAAACTACTGCGGTGAAAAAACAGTGAAAAGTGCTCCTGTTTATTCCCATAACAAAAGACGAGTTGCCTCGTCTTTGTTTTGATGATTTTGTTTTCAGGATCAAGCGCCGAAGATCTTCAGCATGAAGCCTGCAGCTACAGCTGAACCGATAACACCGGCAACGTTCGGACCCATCGCATGCATCAGCAGATAGTTTCTCGGATTTGCCTTCTGGCCTTCGATCTGGCTGACACGTGCAGCCATCGGTACAGCAGATACACCTGCAGAACCGATCAGCGGATTGATCTTTCCGCCTGTGACCTTGTACATGATCTTGCCAAGCAGCAGACCGCCGGCTGTACTGAAGCTGAATGCGATCAGACCAAGAACAACGATCTCGATCGTTCTGAATGTCAGGAATGTGACCGCAACTGCTTTCGCACCAACGGAGACTCCCAGGAAGATAATAACGATATTTGTCAGAGCATTCTGAGCTGTATCGCTCAGACGATCTGTCAGACCTGTTTCTTTCAGCAGGTTACCAAACATCAGCATACCGATCAGCGGTGCTGTATCCGGGATCAGGAGTGCTACGAAGATCGTAACAACGATCGGGAAGATGATCTTTTCTGTCTTGGAAACAGTACGTGCCTGCTTCATAACGACCTGGCGTTCTTTTTCAGTTGTCAGAAGACGCATGATCGGAGGCTGGATCATCGGGATCAGAGCCATGTATGAATAAGCAGCAATTGCAATTGCCGGCAGATAATCCATAGCGAGCTTGGAAGCTGTCAGGATCGCCGTCGGGCCGTCTGCACCGCCGATAACACCGATCGCAGCTGCTACATTCGGTTCAAAACCGAGAGCCAGTGCCATCAGGAATGCGGTGAAGATACCGAACTGAGCGCCTGCACCCATGATCAGTGATGACGGAGACGCGATCAGCGGTCCGAAGTCCGTCATTGCGCCTGTTCCCAGGAATACCAGGGAAGGATAAATTCCATATTCAACACCAAGTGACAGGTAATGGATCAGACCGTCTGTAATTCCCGTACGCGGCAGGTTTGCCAGCAGCATACCGAACGCGATCGGAATCATCAGGAGCGGTTCATATTTCTTGCCGATACCGAGGTACAGCAGGAAACATGCGATCAGGATCATCACCAGATATCTCGGGTCCTGCAGCAGTCCTGCAAAACCGGATTCTTCGAAGATCTTCAGAAGGACATCAAGTATTACCATACGCCCTCCTTACTGCACTGTTGCCAGAATCTGATCTGTCTTAACCGATGCACCCTTCGCAACAGTAACGGATGTGACCTGGCCGCCTTTGGAAGCGACGATCTCGTTTTCCATCTTCATAGCTTCCAGTACGAACAGGATGTCGCCTTCTTTAACAGTCTGTCCGACAGAAACCTTAACATCCAGAATCGTACCGGGCATCGGTGCTTTTACAGGATCGCCGGCTCCTACAGGAGCAGCAGGTGCAGCGGCAGGTGCCGGTGCAGGTGCAGCAGCGGGTGCGGCTGCAGGTGCAGCAGCAGGTGCAGGAGCAGCGGACATTGTCTCAGCCGGTCCTGTATATAATGCTGTAGCTTCACCTTTTTCAACTTCTACTTCGTATCTTTTTCCATTTAATGTAATGACATATTTCATAACTGCAAACCCCCTTAGTCTAAAGCTCTGATTGATTTAAAGATCAGATGATCGAGCGGAATCTTCGTTGAATCGGCTACGATTGCCATAATGCAGGCTGCTGTCTTCTCGTCAACGTCAAACAGTGCAATTTCTCCGCCGTAAGGAAGATGTACGACTTCCTTTTCCGTTTCGGCTGTCTTGACTGTTTCAGATACTGTCTCAGTCTGTGCCTGTGAAGCAGACTCCTGAGCAGTTCTGAGTGCTGCCGCTTCCTGTTTCTGTGTAAGTCCTTTGACGAATTTGCTGATCAGGACGATCAGTCCCCAAAGGATGCACAGCATCATGAAGACAACCATGAAGCCTGACAATGCGATCATCACTGCCTGGCTGATCGGCATACTATTCTACCTCCTGAATGGAGTAGTTGACCTTCAGAGCTTTCTTTTCACGACGGTCTTTGAGGAATTTTTCAGCCTGCTGAGGGAATGCAACATAGCTCAGTACATCTTCTTCACTCTCAGCCAGATCTCCGAGGTATGCTTTTGCGCCGGGGATCTCGGGTTCGATCATATCATCATAACGGCCTTCGATCGGCTTTTCATCACCGAGCGCCTTCTCCATCAGTTCTTTGGAGATCGGTGCCGGGGATGCACCGTACTCACCGCGGCAGTAAGCTTTGATTTCCTTGGAAACCAGCTTGTAGCGTTCGCCTGTCAGTACGTTGGTGACTGCCTGAGTTCCAACCATCTGGCTCATCGGTGTGACCAGCGGCGGATAGCCCATATCTTCTCTGACGCGCGGTGTTTCCACCAGAACTTCATCCAGTCTGTCGAGCTTGTCAACAGCAGTCAGCTGGGAGATCAGGTTCGACAGCATGCCGCCCGGGATCTGATAGTTCAGCGCTTCGATCTTTGTTGTCAGAACGGACGGGTTCAGTCCGCCTTCCTTCAGGAATCTTTCCTGGACCGGCTTGAAGTGGTCGTTGATCTTCTGGCAAACCTTGAGGTTAACGCCTGTGTCAAATCCCATTTCTTCGAGGGAATATACAAGTGATTCTGTAGCAGGATGGGATGTTCCGCCTGAGAAGATGGAGATCGCAGTATCGATTCCTGCTGCTCCGGCTTCGACAGCCTTCATCAGTGTCATGGGTCCAAGACCTGTTGTGCTGTGGGAATGCACATAGACCGGCAGGTTGACTGACTTAACCAGTGCGGATACCAGATCATAGCATACCTGCGGGCTCATGATGCCTGCCATGTCCTTGACGCAGATGGAATTGCATCCCATCTTTTCAAGTGTCTTGCCCAGTTCAACATAGCTTTCGAATGTGTGGATCGGGCTGATCGTATAGCAGATCGTTCCCTGAGCATGACCGCCTGCTTTCAGACATTCGTCAATAGCAGTTGCCATGTTCTGCGGGTCATTCAGTGCATCAAAGATACGGATGATATCAATACCGTTTTCAACGGATTTACGTACGAATGCGCGTACGGTATCATCGGAATAGTGTTTATAGCCCAGAATGTTCTGACCTCTCAGAAGCATCTGAAGTTTGGTGTTCTTTACTTTGGAACGGATGAAACGCAGTCTGTCCCACGGATCTTCATCCAGATAACGCAGACAGCTGTCAAATGTTGCGCCTCCCCATACTTCCATTGAGTAATAACCCGCTTTGTCCATTGTTTCGAGAATGTCCTCGAAATCTGAACGCGGCATACGGGTTGCGATCTGCGACTGATTGGCATCACGCAGAACTACCTCAGTAATATGTACCTTTCTTTTCATAAGGTTTCCAGCCTCCTCTTTTTTATTACATATCAGTTATTACTTATATCATAAAAGTTAATCTTTGTCTGCTAAAATCCAACACAATCAAGCAATATTGTTATACTTTGCACAA
This sequence comes from Solobacterium sp., assembly GCA_017421125.1. Lineage (GTDB taxonomy): Bacteria > Bacillota_I > Bacilli_A > Erysipelotrichales > Erysipelotrichaceae > Bulleidia. The sequence continues at coordinate 12,095 of JAFOMZ010000030.1, read as the reverse complement.
AGATGTTACAAACATGTTTCATTGCATGGCTGCAGGATGCAAATGCAGCGCGGTTGTCATTCATGCATGTTGACCGGAAAGAAAAATTTAGAGGAAAAGAACATCTTTTCCCCTATATATGCGTTCGAAAACTATTCTGTTTTAGGACCTGCTGCAACCAGTGCCTTGCCTGCAGGATTGGTTTCATACTTGTGGAAGTTCTTGATGAATCTTCCTGCAAGATCCTTTGCCTTTTCTTCCCAGACGGAAGCGTCAGCGTATGTATCGCGAGGATCCAGGATACCAGGATCAACACCCGGCAGTTCTGTCGGTACTTCGAAGTTGAAGTAAGGGATCATCTTTGTCGGAGCCTTGTTGACATCACCGTTCAGGATCGCATCAATGATGCCGCGTGTATCCTTGATGGAGATACGCTTGCCTGTTCCGTTCCAGCCTGTGTTGACCAGATATGCCTTAGCACCGCTCTGCTGCATTCTCTTAACGAGTTCTTCACCGTATTTTGTCGGATGCAGTTCCAGGAATGCCTGTCCGAAGCATGCGCTGAATGTAGGTGTCGGTTCTGTGATTCCGCGTTCTGTACCGGCCAGTTTAGCTGTGAAGCCAGACAGGAAGTAGTACTGTGTCTGTTCCGGTGTCAGGATGGATACAGGCGGCAGTACGCCGAATGCATCAGCAGACAGGAAGATAACGTTCTCTGCTGCAGGTCCGGATGAAGTATCTCTGACCTTCAGAACGATATTTTCGATATGTTCGATCGGATAGGAAACACGTGTGTTTTCCGTTACGCTCTTATCTGCGAAGTCGATCTTGCCTGCTTCATCAACAGTAACGTTTTCGAGCAGCGCATCACGTCTGATCGCATTGTAGATATCCGGTTCGGATTCTTTGTCGAGGTTGATGACCTTTGCATAGCAGCCGCCTTCAAAGTTGAAGACACCGTTGTCATCCCAGCCGTGCTCGTCATCACCGATCAGCAGACGCTTCGGGTCTGTGGAAAGTGTTGTTTTGCCTGTTCCGGAAAGACCGAAGAAAACAGCTGTGTTCTTGCCTTCCATATCTGTGTTTGCAGAGCAGTGCATGGAAGCGATGCCCTTCAGCGGCAGATAGTAGTTCATCATGGAGAACATACCCTTCTTCATTTCTCCGCCGTACCATGTGTTCAGGATGACCTGTTCATGGCTTGTGATATTGAATGCGACTGCTGTTTCGGAGTTCAGTCCCATTTCCTCGTAGTTGTCAACTTTAGCAAGGGATGCTGTGTAAACAACGAAGTCAGGAACGAAGTTCTCTGTTTCTTCCTTTGTAGGTCTGATGAACATGTTTGTAACGAAATGAGCCTGCCATGCAACTTCCATAATGAAGCGGACTGCCATACGTGTATCTTTATTCGCACCGCAGAATGCATCGACAACGAACAGTCTCTTTCCGGACAGTTCCTTCTGAGCGAGTCCCTTCAGGATCTCCCAGTTTTCCTGTGAAAGTTCGTGGTTGTCATTCGGATATTCAGGTGTATTCCACCAGACAGTATCCTTGGAGTTTTCGTCCATAACAATGTATTTATCCTTAGGAGAACGTCCTGTATAAATACCCGTCATAACATTAACTGCACCAAGTTCTGTCATCTGACCCTTTTCATAGCCTGTAAGTTCAGGTTTCATTTCTTCTTCAAAAAGAAGATCAAAAGAAGGGTTGTAGACGATCTCTGTCGCACCGGTAATGCCATACTTTTCCAAATCAATCTTTGCCATATTATCCTCTCTCTTCGGCTAAACAAACAGCCGATTTCACCCTATATTCTAATATTTTTCACGGTCAAATTAAACTGATATTTGTAAATTTGTTAATTATCTATCAAATTTCCTGCATATCATACGGAAACGCAAAAACCTTTATATCAGGCATGATAATACGATGATCTTTGTCATCAATATGTGTTTTTCAGAATGCTGAAGACCTGCCGGGATATTTCTCTTCCGTTCATTGTTCTTCCATACATGGCAGGATCACATGACCTGCTGCCAGTTCTTCCGATAACCATTCCAGCTTATCCAGCAGGATCGTGCATGCCAGCATATCGGCTGCCCCTCCCGGACTGATGTTTTTCCTGATGCATTCCGTGTTCATATCCTTCAGCTGATCCTCTTCAGGATCAGGCAGAAGTCTTCCGGCTTCCTGTTTCAGCCACGCAAGGTCTTCATATGATCCGCGTGTCAGGATGTTCGTATCCTGCAGTTCAGACATAACGGCTGTCAGGACTCTCAGATACATGCGGTTATCATCCTCATTGCGGTTTGTCCGCATGACCGGCAGCGCTGTTCTGCGCAGTACCGGGAATCCCTTCATCGCTTCTCCCCGGATACCTTTTTCCCCGTATTGACGATACAGTTTCTCACCGTGTGTGACTGGATCGCGCTGTTCCATATTTTTGAAGTCTTCCTGCAGTGTTTCCGCACACATCAGACCGGACAGCTCAAGTACACGGTCCGCACTGATGTGTCCGCTCTGCCTCAGACAGCAGCCGGCTGATGCCGCAATGATACCCATTGAGAAGATCATTCCCTTATGGGTGTTGACGCCCTCTGTTGCTCCAAACATCGCACGTTCAGCTTCGATCCCGGTCCTGCGGATCGCCGCAAAGGCCTCTTTCAGATCTTCAAGCTCTCTTCCGGTCTCAAACATGACCGTCAGATACGGTGCGATCGCATCCGTGCTTTTCATAAACAGGGCAAAATCCATATCGTTATGGGCACCGCTGTCATTCAGATCGACCAGACCCGGTTTCGGTGTAGTCATGACTTCAGCCCGGAGCGCATAACGGATCAGGTATTCTGTGTGGAATGTCATTTCATCCCCGCCGATCACTGCTGTATGGACAGCAGATGCCAGCGCGTCTGCCATCCTGTACTGTGCTTTCACCGCCTTTTCCGGCTTCAGAAAATAATGCGGGATCTCCTCCGGAGAGAACAGGCAGAGCGGAAAGCTTCCCGGTTTCTGTGTGAGTTCTTTCCAGAATGCGCTGCGCTGTACCGCAGACATATCCGCACACTTTGCGCGCAGCTTCCGGAGCTCCCCGGAAAAATGTCCTCTGCCGTATTCCACCATGACCATATCTTCCGTACGTATGACCGGATACAGATTGACGTGTGTAAATGATGTCCGCTTTTCGGGTTTGGTAAAACCGCCGAACCTGTAATTGCCGGACTGATACATCTCTTCATACAGTTTATCCATGACCTGCGGCAGAAGACCATGACCGCGGCAGTCTTCACGTACTGCAACGCATTTTAAAAGGCAGCCTGAAAGAGAACCGGACGCAATGATCCCGCCTGTTTTATCCTCCCGTAAAACCACGGAATACGAAATGGACGGATCGTATTCCAATCCGCATTGATTCAGAAACTGTTCCAGTTCCTGTTTCTCTCTGTTTCTGAAAGGTCTGCCTTCTTCTGTGATCATATCTGTTCTTCCCGAACGAAACGCCCGGCAGGTTCTCTGCCGGACGTTTACTCATTCATCTGATGATTCCGAACTCAGTCTTTGAATTCAAATTTCTTGATCTGACGTACAACGTCCATGATCGAGCCGTCTCTTGCTTCAATGATACCGACAACACGGTCACCGAACTGTACAGGCTCAGGTGCGCCTGTGATCGCGTAAGCAATGTCTCTCAGTTCTTCGATCGTCTTGAGCGGGAGCTTGGAGCCCTTGGTTGCTTCGATCAGGTCCTGACGTCTCGGGTTGATCGCGATACCGTAGTCAGTGACAACAACGTCAACATCTTCACCCGGTGTAGTAACTGTTGTTACGTCTGTGCAGATCGTAGGCATTCTGCCCTGCATGATCGGTGCGATGACGATCGTGCATTTTGCGCCGGCAGCCGTATCAGGATGTCCGCCCTGGGCACCTGTGATGACACCGTCGGAGCCTACAACAACGTTGCAGTTGAAGTGTGTATCGACTTCCAGAGATGCAAGAATGACGAAGTCAAGTTTGTTGACATATGCGCCTTTGTTGAACGGGTTCGCATATTCACCGGCTGTGATGTAGAAGTGGTTCGGGTTTGTTTCGATGTTCCTGATGGACGGTTCATCGAAGTCCTGTGTATCGACCAGTTTGTGGATCAGGCCTTCATCAAGCAGATCGCACATCGGCTTTGCAATACCGCCGACGCCGAAGCTCATATGGATGCCCTTTTCACGCATGATCTCTGCCAGATAGAGTGTAGAAGCGATGGAAGCTCCGCCGACACCTGTCTGATAGGAGAATCCTTCTTTGAAATAAGGAGTCTCAACGACAAAGTCTGTGCAGTACTTAGCCATCAGGAGCTTTCTCTGGTCAGTTGTAGGTTTTGCTGCACCTGTAGCGATCTTCTTCGGATCACCGATCTCATCAACAACAACGACATAGTCGATATATGTCTGTGTGATCTGTGCAGGCAGGTTCGGGAACGGAACCAGTGTATCGGTAACTGCGACTACCTTGTCAGCGAACATTGCGTCTACTGCAGAATAGGAAAGAACACCGCAGTTTGCTTTGCCGCCTGTAGCAGCCAGGTTGCCGTATTCATCAGCTGTAGGAGCACCGATGAAGGAAATATCAACATGAGCTTCACCGGATTCGATCGCTCTGACACGGCCGCCGTGGCTTCTCATGATTGCGAGTCCCTTCAGTTTTCCTTCAGAGATCGCCTGTCCGATGGATCCGCGGACACCGGAAGACTCGATATTTGTGATCGTGCCGTCTTCGATCATCGGCAGGATCGGATCGTTCTGAGCACCCAGAGAGGAAGCGCACAGTGTGATATCCTTGATACCCATCTTATGAACTTCTTCCATGACCAGATTCAGAACTTTGTCACCGTTTCTGAAGTGATGGTGGAAACCGAGTCTCATTCCGTCTTTAATTCCGCACTTTACAAGCGCATCATGAATGCTGTCCACCAGTTTGGAGCCGTCTGAATTGATAACGACTCTTGTGACCGGACCGTCTTTCTTGAATTCTGTTCCGTCTAAATGATGTGTTCCCCTGTAGACATCTTTTCCTGTCAGTTTCAGGATCTCATCAGGGATTTCTCTTCCGACTGCGTTTTTCATTATAAATCCCCCTCGTATACACCGGCAGCTTTTGCCATCTTAATGGTTCTCTGTGCACCGTCATAGAATGCGATGTCGATCATCTTGCCATCAACAGTAAATACGCCGATGCCCTGTGCTTTCTTGGTATCGATCTCACGGATAACTTTTTCCGCGAAGATGATATCTTTCTTGGCAGGTGTGAAGATCTCGTGAACGATGTCGATCTGGCGCGGGTTGATGCATGATTTGCCGTCAAATCCCATATCATGGATCATCTGAACATCTCTGCGGAAACCGTCCATATCATCCAGGTTTGTCCATACAGTATCGAAGCACTGAACGCCTGCTGCTCTTGCAGCAATGATCATCTGCTGTCTGCCGCCCATCAGCTCAATACCTGTACCTGTGATCTTTGTCTGCAGGTCTTTGGTATAGTCGCCGCCGGACAGAGCGATACCGATCATTCTGGGTGAGGATGTGCATACTTCATATGCGTTCATAACACCCTTAGCGCTTTCCAGCGCAGCCATGATCAGAACAGAGCCTTCTTCTTTGCCGAATTCTTTTTCAGCCTTTTCGATCTCTGCTTCAACTTCCAGTACCATTTCCTTGTTTTCGCACTTCGGGATACGGATCAGTTCTGTATCTGCCGCAACTACGCAGCGGATATCTTCTTTCCACAGATCACTGTCCAGACCATTGATACGGACAACTCTCTCCGCTCCGCGGTAGTCGATCGTTGTCAGGGCATGGTAAAGCGAGAATCTGGCTGTATCTTTTGCGGTTACCGCAACAGCATCTTCCAGGTCGAACATCAGTGAATCCGCTTTATAGATATACGGATCCTTGATCAGTGACGGTTTCTGACCGTTCAGGAACATCATCGAACGGCGAAGTCTTTTCTTTTTCTGTTCGTTAATCATTTGATGGCTCCTCCCCAAGGCAGGTTGTCATACTGATCGACCGAGCGGAATACAGCTCCCTCAATTCTTGCTTTGATCGTGCAGTCCAGAGCACCTTTGTCCACGATTGAGATTTTGACATTGTCAATACCAAGATTATCAAGTGTTTCCAATGTCACCTTGCGGATCTGGTTCCCGAACTGGTGAATTACGGTACTGTCGAGAGAGAATTCCACTTTTCCTTCTCCGGGTTCAACAGTGACCAGGCAGTCACTCGATTCAAGAGTGCCTGCCACTGCAGGTTTTTTGATCTCCATAATTCCCCTTTCTCAGAATTTTCTGTTTCTTCAGCAAATTAATAATGCTGTATTTATTATATCGTATAATTCAGGAAACCAAATACGTGCCAGGTCGCTTTTGTCCATGAAAATCATCTTTTTTTCTTTTCGTTCATTGTTTCATAAAGTTCCATCTATACCCTGTATAGACACAGTTTATAAAGAAGCATATTTATGAGAAAATTCAGAAAATTATTAACATATCAGCAAATTATGTATTCTGAGCCAGAAGCCTTCCGATCTCTTCAATACTGTCTGCAAAATGTATTTTCCGGTAGGTGGATTCTCTGACAAAACCTTCCTTCAGCATATGCTGAAGCAGTCCCTTCATCGGATCATAATAATGATTCACATTAAAGAAGATACACGGGCATTTCGTATGATTCAGATTATGAAGGGACATGATCTCCGATATTTCTTCCAGAGTCCCGATCCCTCCCGGATATGCAATAAACGCATCTGACAGCTCGATCATTCTTGTCTTGCGTTCTGTCATGTTTTTTGTGACGATCAGTTCCGTCAGGCTGCTGTGCTGGACTTCCGCATCCACAAAAAACTTCGGTTCAACGCCGATGACATGTCCGTTCTTTGACAGTGCGCCGTCAGCGCACAGTCCCATCAGTCCCATATGCGAACCTCCATAAACCAGGGTATGTCCGTTGGAAGCGATCCATTCTCCCAGCCTGTAAACTTCTTTTCCGTATATGGGATCATTCCCGGAACTGGAACCAAGATATACAGCAATATTCATAGATACCTCCCGTTTTTCTTTACTATGATACACGATGCCTCCCGTCTTTCAGATGAACAATATGATATGATTGAAAAAACGAGGAGGATTCTTTATGTCCGACTATTCCATATCCCAGATCTATGCGCAGGATACCCGGGCAAACCGGCAGATCGACCGGCTGCTTGAACAGGAAGGGATCCGCAGGGATCCGAACCTGGACTATACCTGCGGAATGTATGACGATGAAATGAACATCATCGCCACCGGGAGCTGCTTCGGCAATACGCTCCGCTGTATGGCTGTCGATCATAATCATCAGGGAGAAGGTCTCATGAATGAGATCGTCACGCATCTGATCGAAAAACAATATGAACGGGGAAACATTCATCTGTTCTTATATACGAAATGCAGCTCCGCAAGATTCTTCTCATCTCTGGGCTTTTTTGAGATCGCAAGAATACCGGATCAGGTCGTATTCATGGAAAACAAACGGAACGGCTTTGATCAGTGGCTCTCATCACTTGAACGCAGGGAAGGTCAGAAGACAGGCGCCATCGTCATGAATGCAAACCCGTTCACGCTTGGTCATCAGTACCTTGCGGAATACGCAGCCGGACAATGCGATGTGCTGCACCTCTTTATGGTCAGCGAAGACAAAAGTATCTTTCCTTATAGTATAAGGAAGATACTGATCAAAGAAGGAACTGCCCATCTGGACAATATCATCTATCATGACAGCGGTCCTTATATCATCTCTTCCGCGACATTCCCCAGCTACTTCCAGAAAGATGAGGCTTCCGTGATCAGCAGTCACGCCATGCTCGATCTCATCATCTTCACAAGGATCGCGGATCAGCTTGGCATTCAGAAACGGTTCGTCGGGGAAGAACCGACATCCCAGGTGACCGGCATTTACAACAGCATCATGTCCTCACTGCTTCCGGAGCACGGCATTGAATGCGAGATCGTTCCCAGGAAAAAGGACGGTGACATGGTCATCAGCGCGTCCACTGTACGGCAGGCCATTCATGACGGGGATCAGGAGATCCTGAAGCGCTGTCTGCCCGCATCAACTCTGGAATGGCTGAACAGTGAAGAGGCGGTACCCGTGGTCTCCAGGATCAAAAACGAAACAGACCTGATCCATTACTGAGGTTCCCTATGCAAGGTACAGAGATCGATCTGGAAGAAATGCTTGTGTTCCGGGAAAAGCGTGTTTCTCTCCAGCAGAAGCTGATCAAAGACGGACAGATGCCCGTCATCTCATTCTCAATGAATATTCCCGGTCCAATCAAAACCAATCCGCAGATCCGCAAAGCATTCAGCCTGGGCAAACGGGATCTGTTCAATCATCTCAGGCAGGCACATCTGCAGACAGGCCATGCGGTAGAGATACATGAAAACTGCGGTGACGAGCTTCTTGTATCTGTCTGTGGTTCTGCAGAAGAGATCAAAGACATTACCGTACAGATCGAAGAAAGCAGTCCTCTTGGACGGCTCTATGACATGGACGTGATCAATACCGACTGCACCAAGCTGTCCAGACCGGTATTCAGGAAGTGCCTGATCTGCGGAAAACAGGCACAGGAATGCGCCAGATCAAGAACACATACTGTCAAAGAACTTCAGAATGCTGTGGATGAACTGCTCCTTGAGTATCTTCCGCATCCCGTGGAACAGACAAGGTAATGAAAATGAACAAAGAAAAACTGATATCCCTGGGCAAAAAAATACTGAAGATATCCTCAGACCAGGATCTCGCAGTATATGCGGGAAACGCTACCTTATATATTATGATGTCGCTCATACCGATGCTGATGGTGATCATCGCGGGAGTCTCTCTCATGCCGTGGTTTACTTCTTCGGATTTCCAGAACCTGCTGTTCAGCTATCTGCCTGATGTACAGGAAATACGGAACCTGATCTCAAATATCATTGCCAACCTGAGTGAGCAGTCTTCTTCGACTGTAGCATCTGTATCAGCGCTGACTTCCCTCTGGTCCGCCAGCAATGGTATCTCAGCGATCCAGAAAGGCCTGAAGAAAATGAACCGGGTGCCGTCATTCGGCTTCAAGGATAAGATATTCGCTGTTATCTATACATTCCTGTTTGCGATACAGCTGCTTTCCCTCCTGCTGTTCCAGGTGCTTGGTTCAACGTTCAAAGAGATCATGGCTTCCTTCTCATCTGATTTCTTCCTGTTCAAATATGTCGGAACGATCAGTACCGTGATCAATTCAAGCGGTGCTGTAACGATCGTGATCTCACTGCTGATACTGGTACTGACATATACCTATCTGCCCGGCGGCAAACGTTCTATGAAGAGCCAGCTTCCCGGTGCAGTCCTGACATCAATCATATGGGCGGCATTCTCATTATTCTTCTCGTTCTTTATTCCCCGCTTCTGGAAAGCTTCTTCCCTTTACGGGTCCCTGGCTTCCGTATTCCTTGTTGCAATGTGGCTGCAGACAATGATGACGATCCTGTTCTACGGCGCCGCGCTGAATACAGTTCTGGAAGAAGAAAAGCAGCGTTCATAGACTTTTCAGATTGAATAAAAGACTTCATACACAAAATAAATAAAACCAGGATATCTTCTGCGGATATCCTGGTTTTCGTTCAGCTGTATTCGATTTGTGTTGCTGATCAGAAAGGCATAATGCCGAGCACGATTGCAACGAGCATACAGAGAATTGAGAAGCCCCATACATACATGAAGCTTGCTTTGATGTGATCCTTGATGTCTACGTTTGCGAGACCTACACCAAGCAGTGTAGCAGGAACCATCGGTGAGATAAATGTTGCACAGTTACGGCATACAACCATTGCTACAGCAATCGGAAGTGCATCGATACCGAATCCCTGACCGATACCGATCATGACCGGCAGCATTCCGTAGAAGTAGCTGTCTGTATCGAAGGCCAGAGCCAGCGGAACAGAAAGGATACCGATAACGAGAGGCAGATGTCTGCCAAGTGCAGCAGGAAGAACCATCTTGATCAGGTTGGACATGCATGTAACAACACTTGCAACTGCAACGTCGTTAACAGTAACGCTCTTGACCAGGATACCCATCAGGACTGCTGCTGCCATCAGTGTTGAGCACATTGTCAGAGCAGGTCCGGCATGGAGGTTGATGATCTTCTTCTGGAGTTTTGCACCAGGATAGTTGACCAGCAGCGCAATTACAACACCGCACATGAACGGAACGTAACTCGGGAAGACGTCCCAGATCAGCATAGCGATAACAGCGATCGTCAGCAGAACATTGAAGATAAACAGATGCGGACGAGCCAGAGCGGGATCATTTCCTTTAACCTCTGATTCTTCCTCTTGCTCTTCTTCAACATCACCTTCCAGAGCAAGCTTGCCATTCAGGCCGGCGCCTCTTGCTTTTTCCTGCACACCTGCAAGGAAAGCATGTGCCAGTGAGAGAATGATACCGAAGATCTGGATCGGCAGCAATGTGTTCCACAGTTTGCCTGCTTCCATACCAAGAACGGAAGCAGCTCTCATTGTCGGACCAGCCCAAGGCATCAGGTTCAGGACGCCCATGGAAAGAACGGCAATTCTCAGCATTGTTGTCGGACGCATATGCATCTTTTTGTAAACAGGCAGCATTGCCGGAACAACGATACAGAATGTTGATGCACCGCCGCCATCCAGGTGACCGATCAGCGCGATGACAGCTGTCATGATGCAGACACCGATAACGCTGTCGCCGACAAGACCCATCAGTTTGCCGATGATGACATCAAACATACCTGCATCTGTCATGATTCCGAAGTACAGGACCGAGAACACGAACAGTGCTGCTGTAGGTCCTGTGCTGTTGAAACCAGCTTTGATCAGTGCGGCAATATTGTCGAATGAGTAGTAGCCGCCGATGACAAGGATCAATGCCAGGATCGACGGGAAGAGAATGAATGCGATACTCGGAAGCGTCAAGCTCTTAAACAGAGTGACGACGATGGCGATGATGCACAGGAAACCCAGTACACCAACTAATACTTCACTCATAAACAGCCCCCTTTTGCTATTTAGATACAGACTTCAGTCTGTGTGACCTGCTGAATAAAATGTTACATTCCCGATTATGCTCCAGTTTATTCAGTGCAGATACTGTTATTATAGCGACATTGCCGGTATCTTTCTTACTTTTTTTAGTTTTTATCTATCATTATTCTCCTGAACCATAGAAAACAATGAAAAAGCACCTGATGGAACTGCCATCAGGTACACGATACTGCTGTTGGTTTTGTTTACTTCGGTGTATTGACGATCCCTTCAAACAGCGGACTTCCGTCAGCTGCCTGAAGCGAAAAGAAGAATGGTCTGTCTGCAGTGAATTCGATCGGTTCATCAATGAAGATACCTGTTTCATTCGTGATCAGTACTGTATAGGCTGCTGCTTCGATCCCCTCTTCATCTGTCTTCAGCCTTGCCGCATGCTTTGCAGCATCCAGATACAGGCCTTTCTGATCGGATAAGGGAGAATAGTCTGCTGTCTGGGGATCGAACACATCGGTGATACCCATTTTGATCAGGCTGTCTTTCAGATCCAGATCTGAGACGATATCCAGCTTCGGAACTGACAGCTGAACATTTCCGAACCTGCTTTCACAGCCTGCCGGATCTTTCAGCATTTCCCTGACGGCAGGGTCGTTCACGATATCACGGACATCTGTTCCTTCATCCGGAAGGACGATCCACATCCTGCCGCTGTTCAGAATACCCTGCGCTGCAGCTTTCCAGTTCTTTCCGTAATAAACCGTTCCGGTATCTTCAGAATGCATCATGTCGCACATGATCTCACCTTCGGGTGAATGGAAGAACTCTTCTGTTGTATTTCCGAAGCTGACTGCCCATTTCCCGCGGTAATGAATTACCACGAGTGATTGCATATGCAATCTCACGTGGTTTCAAGGGAGTCCTTTCGGACTCCTGGGGATTCACGTCTCCCATATCCGGTTTAGTCCGGATTACTTATATTTCTGAGCAGATCGGTTCCTTGTCATCGCATCATACATCGGATGTTTTATGACTA
>JAFOMZ010000263.1 GCA_017421125.1 Solobacterium sp. | reverse complement strand
TCACCATCGGAACCGATGATCAGCTTTTCACCGGAGTCGATCGGATAAAGGCACATCAGTATCTTCAGGATCGTACTCTTGCCGCACCCGGAAGGACCGGTCAGCGCAACATATTCGCGCTTGTTGATCAGAACATTGACATCTTTCAGTACCTGCGGAACGGTCACATCACTGTGTGCCGCGTCAGGCTTTCTGTATGTAAAGTTGATGTTCTTCAGCTGGAGAGCCTTAAAGTGATTGCGGTAGAAATCAAGAACATCCTTTTCAGGAACTCGTTCACCTTTCAGATCGTCCTGATAGGATTCGATCTCCATCAGGCGTTCCGCGCTGGCAAGCATCGCGTAGTACTTCGGCATGTATCCGGTAATGTTCTGGAACGGTGAGCGGATCTGCGTAACGATCTGCAGGACCGCCGTAAATGTACCGTAGCTCATCTGACCGGTAATGATCAGATATCCGCAATAGACTGCGCTGGCAACATAGATGCCGTTCATAACGACTGCGAAGGATGTCTGGCTCATGTTAGAGAATGTAGCGCGCTTCATCCTTGCCTTCTTATGATCTGCCATCCTGCCGTCAGCCAGTTCCAGTGTTTTGTCTTCACGGTTGAAAGAGTGAACGATCATCAGGCTGGAAATATGTTCCTGGAGGAATATCCTCAGAAGACCATCCTTATCACGGATCACTTTATACAGGTCCTTCAGTTTTCTGCGGAAGTAATAAGTGATCAGGCCGACGAGTATACTGCCCGGCACCAGCATCCATACGAATGCCGGGATCAGGACAAACAGCAGATACAGCGCACCGACCAGACGTACCGTCAGTCCCACGACTTCCGGAACGATCTGTGCCACGCCATCGGCTACCGTTGCCGTATCAGAAGACAGACGGTTCATCCATTCACCGGAATGGACCGCCGCAACACTGGCATAATCCTTGGAAAGGATCCGCGAGAACAGTCTCTCCTTCAGACGGTTTTCCACAGCAGCCTTGGAATATTCACGCAGCTGCCTGGTAAAAGCACTCGTCAGTACCTGCAGAACGATCAGGCTTATGAGAAAGACCGCAGCGCTTCTGAACGCGGCAAGATCCCTGGCGACTGCCGAGTCGACCAGTGATTCATATGATGTAGCTGCCCAAAGAGCCAGTACCGAGATGGCTGAATGGGACAGTATCATAATGCCCACATATTTTAATTCCCGCTTCGTAGTGGACATGATCCACCGAAGGGTTCCGTTTTGTTTGTTTGAACTCATTTTTTCATCCTATCTGTTTCAGGGTGCAGTTGATCACGGGCAGGTACCCGTGTATCTCCATTTACTGAGGCAAATTATGCACCTTCATATTATAATATAAAAAATCATTGAATTTGAATGATAGAAGGAGCGTGTATGAAAAATATCGTTTTGTTCGATACTGCGATAGGTTCTTCCAACCAGGGAGATCAGATCATATATGATTCCGTGGTTGAAAGCATGTCCGAGATACTGGATGATGCTTTCTGCCTGAGACTCGGAACACATATCAGCAACTATAACCTGTTTCAGTTTTATAAGAAAAACGTTAAACAGGTGTTTTATGAAAATGCCGACCTGAAATTCATCTGCGGGACAAACCTGATCTCACCGGGCAGAAAAGTTCTGGCAGCCAATGCCCAGTGGCAGCTGTTCCCTTACAACAAGTCCGTATATAAAGGCTGCATCCTTGTCGGCGTGGGAACTGCCGGAAAACGGAAGGAATTTGAAAAAGGCATCGCAAAGCTCTATAAGGAAGTTCTGTCCGACAAGTATATTCACAGTACACGCGACCAGGAAACAAAAGAACTGCTGGAAAAACTGGGCGTCAAAGCGATCAATACCGGATGCCCTACCCTCTGGGGACTGACAGAAGAGCACTGTGCTGAGATCCCTGCCGTAAAATCACCGAACTGCGTCATTACGGTCAGCGGCCAGGATAAATACCGCAGTCCGCAGGAAGACCAGGCACTGGTCGATATTACCGCCCGTAACTATGAGAAACGCTGGGCATGGATCCAGACGATCCGTGATGAAGAATACCTGGATACGCTCCAGGGCACAAAGGATATCAAGCGGATCTACTCCCTGAATGAATACCGGAGAGTGCTCCGGGAAGAACAGGTCGATTATGTCGGCACAAGATTGCATGGCGGCGTGTTTGCCCTGCAGAACAAAGTCAGGGCGATCGTCATATGCATCGACAAGCGTGCGCGCAGTTTCCATGATTTCAACAATCTGCCGATCATCATGCGTGAAGATGTCCCCGCCGGGCTGGAAGACATGATCAATTCTGAATTCAGAACAAAGATCCGGAACGACCGTGAAGCGATCGAGACATTCCTGGGACAGTTCCGCTGATACGCTATGAAAGTCGTACTTGTATATCTGGATGTGCTCAACAACGGTGACCGTATCATATACGATACTGCCCGCTGGCTGAGTGAACAGTGCCTGAAGGAACTGCAGATCAGTGCCGATATCGTCCCGCTGGATATCGGTTCCTACAGACCCAGGGCACCGCGCAGCAGACTGTCCAAAGTAAAGAAGCTGTACTATAAGCTCGTTGACCGGAAAGCGGAGGACCTGAGGGAACGGGGAAACAGCCAGGACCCTCCGGCACCCGATGCTTACCACAGTCAGTGGAAAAAATCATTCCATTATCACTACTATCAGAAACATGAGCGTTCCAAGCTTGAGAGTGCGGACCTGATCATATTCTGCGGCGGCGGACTGATCAAATTCCACCGTCAGGATTTCCATTACTTTATCGATGACATTACGGAATACGCCCAACAGCATCATATTCC
>JAFOMZ010000262.1 GCA_017421125.1 Solobacterium sp. | reverse complement strand
GACAGATTATCTGCAGGGACTTGTAGATACTGTCGAGTATGACCATTGGTACTGTGGTCATTATCATGTAGACCGCGCCATGACAGACAAGATCACGGTCCTGTTCAACAGTGTGCTGGAGATCGGCTCCAGGCTGCAGGAAGTTACCCGTGAACTGGGCGTTCCCATCTATAAAAAAGGCAAGACCGTCCGCTTCATGTATAACGGAAATGAAGAAACAGGTCAGATCGTCAGGGTAATGCCGTGGGGCAATCCTGCTAAAAAAGGAGAGCCGTGCTACAACATTCAGTTCCTGAATTCCGCAAAACAGGCACTGATGGTCAAGGAATCAGACATCATCGACGTTGCTTGACAAGCACATTCTTTCAACTGTAAAAGCCAGGTGCGCATGCACCTGGCTTTTTATTGACACCGAATAAAAATGAGGACCGTGTGCTCCTCATTTGTCAGATTCCTTAGTGAAGCTTTGTACCGCACTGCGGGCAGAATACTTCATCCCCGTCAAGTTCAGCACCGCATTCCGGGCAGAATGTCTTTTCTTTTTCCAGTTTCTCACCGCAGTTCTTGCAGAAGATGGAGCCGATCCTGTTCTCCGATCCGCAATGAGGGCAGATCACAACTTCAGGCGCGCTCTTTGTAACTTCAGGTGCTTCGGGTGTTACCGGTGTTTCAGATACAGGTACTGTATGCAGATATTCTTCCACGAATGCATAGATATCTGCAGGAAGTGTCATGGAACGGAGTGCTCCGATTCCTGTCGTGATCAGCAGCGGCTGGAAGAAGATTCCGAGCAGCGCTGTTCCGGCCTTTTCAGCCCACTTTTCTGTTGTGATCGCTACGGTCAGACGATCATCTTTCTGTTCCAGTGTTACAGATACTGCTGCATCCATGCCGAGATATTTTGTCCATTCAGCGGAAACATCACCTTTGCACTGCACCATATATCCGTTTCTTGTTCTCATTGTCTGTGTGATCATATTCTTTTTTCTGTCCAGGTATTCCTGCAGTGCATATGCAACAGACTGAGCAGATTCTTCTTTGTTTAAAATGTAGGTTCTTGATAATTCGTTATTGAGTTCCATACGATTATTCTCCTTTGCTATGCAACATAACTATATCATATTTTGACCGTCGGTCAAATCAACTTCACTGTATTGCGTACAAACCTTAAGAATCTCTTTATTACCTCTTGGGGAACAGCTTCCTGCTTGGAACAATGATCAGCAGACAGGCTGCAGCTGCCGCAAAGAATACACCCGCAACAGGCAGACTGACCGTTTCACCGTATTCGTTGATATATGTTCCCGCATTGGAAGCGTGAATGATCATGTCTCCGATATTGGGACCGATGATCATCGGGATCAGTACATATGCCAGCAGACGGATACCCTGGAACATTCCGACATGTTCCATCGGGGTATGGTCACGGATGGTCGACATGAGAATGATCGAGATCATGACAAATCCGCCCATCATGACCGAACCGATGATCGTAAACAGAACAGGACTCTTTACGATGCCAGCAAGCAGAAGACCGCAGGCATATACTGCCGTGGAAAGATATATCATTCTCCTTCTTCCCATACGGTCGACCTTTCCTCCCAGCACGATCGCAAAGACGCTGGCCGTCAGGACGACGATCGCCATGACAAGGGAGTACGTCAATGTATCAAATCCCAGTGTTTTGTTCAGGTATATGAACAGATACGGCATAAAGATCTGGGTCGCAGTGTTGTAAAGACACAACGCTGCCAAAGCCGTATAGAACATCGGATGGCTCCGGATAACAGAAGGACGGAATCCGTATGCCAATGAACGCAGGAACGGTTCCTCCTCTGCCTGCACTGTTTCTGTCTCTTCAACAAAGAACAGACCGGCAATACCGCACAGGATCACCAGGATACCGACCGCAATGAAATATGCCGGCCATCCTGTCTGTTCAATGATGATATTCGACGCCCCTACCACTATCAGCATGCTCAGCAGAGGGAATGCATTCAGTACGCCTTCGACCTTTGTCCTGTTTGTTTCATCTGTGCTTTCCGTTACCCAGGAATTAAATGATGCGTCATTGGCAGTCGATCCGAAGAACGTCATG
>JAFOMZ010000261.1 GCA_017421125.1 Solobacterium sp. | reverse complement strand
TTCCACGGTATTGGCGATCGTATGGGAAGCGGTGGAAAGACCGCCCAGGGAATTGATCATGGAAGCGAATATCACATATCCGAATGATGTGGCAAACCTCTGCAGCATATTCGGAAGGGCAATCCGCAGACAGGGTACCAGTACTTCCAGATCAGGCTTCATCGTCCAGCCAAGCGGCGAGACCTCGGGATGCCTGAACAGCTTCCAAGTAATCAGTGTTCCGCCCAGTACGAATGCCAGCGCACTTGCGACAGCCGCACCGATCACACCCATGCCGGCACCCCACATCGGTATGGAAAGTCCGAATATATGGAGCGTCCTGGGCTGGTAGATCAGCAGGAAGTTCATGATGACATTGGCGATATTGACAATAACACCGTTTTTCATCGGTGTTTTTGTATCACCGATCGCTCTGAGCACCGTCGAAAAGACTGTTGTGGCAGCCCTGAACAGCATCGGCAGGTACAGGATCAGGAAATAATGTCCGGCGATCTGTCTGAGGGAAGGGTCGACCTGCATCCAGACAGGGACCATCTGTGACAGGGAGGCTGTCACGACCGTAAACAGGGTGCCGGCGATCAGTACGATCAGAACAGACTGGGCACTGGCTTTATGAACACGGTCATAGTCCTCAGCGCCTTTTGCCTGTGAGATATATGCCAGGAATCCGACGCTCATGGCGGATATCGTTGAGCCGACAAGCCAGTTTACAGTCGTGGTGGAACCGACTGCTGCCGTCGCGTAGGTCCCGAGAGAGCCGACCATTGCCGTATCGATATACTGCACTGCCACCGACATGAACTGCTCCAGCATGGTTGGCCATGCAAGGGTGAAGATCACCGGGATCAGGGCAGGATTGAATTTCTTCTGTGATGCTGTCATAACGAAATCAAGTATACCAAGTTTTCAGAAACAGAACGATAAGCTGAACATTCACACTGTAAAAAAACACCTGCAGGAACAGGTGTCAAAGGAACAGTTCCAGGATCAGAACGACCATGCAGCAGGTCACTGCTACCGGGAACAGTCCGGCATTCATCCATGCCAGGATGATGCCGATCACAAGGGCAGCGGCACCGGCTAACGGTGACTGTGTTGCCTGAATGATCGCCGGGAATGTCATGACTGCCAGTGTTGCATAAGGCACATAGTACAGGAATGATTTCAGGAACCGGTTGGTGATCGGTTTGCGGATCAGTGTCAGGGGCAGCACCCTGATCAGGAATGACACCGAAGCCATGATCAGAATATAGATATACGGATCGTGTTTCATGATGCCTCCTCATCCTTGCGCGGGAACAGCAGTGCCGCAATGGTGGAGATGCCAATGGTCAGGATGATCGTTCTGGTACCTGAACTCAATGCAGAAACAGCAGGCAGCACGGAGCACAGCCATGACAGCAGGAAGCTGACGGCGACCAGAACTCCCACGATCCGGTTCTCCCGGGCAGGAGGGATGATGATCGCCAGAAACATTCCGTACAGTGCGACCGAAAGGGCACTGACGATACGTGCCGGCAGCAGGTTTCCCATGATGACGCCCAGCATCGTACCGATCGCCCAGCCTGGAATGGAACTTGTCATGGCACCATAGAAATACCAGGGGTCCAGCCATCCTTTCCGGGCAATACCGATGCCGAACAGTTCGTCCGTAACATCAAACCCGATCAGGATGCGTTTGGCAACAGGGACATCCGGATGCAGTTTCTGTGACAGGGCTGCGCTCATGAGCAGATATCTGGCATTGGCAATCAGCGTCATGACGGCGCATTCAATGTATGGTGCATTCTGCGCGATCAGTGTAAAGACTGCGTATTCACCTGCAGACGCATTCGTACTGAGACTTGCCAGGAATCCCTGAAAGGGTGTCAGTCCCGCGTTTCTTGCGGCGATGCCCAATGAAAAGGCAACAGCGAAATAACCGGTACCGATCGGGATACCGTCTTTCATTCCTTCCAGATATTCTTTCCTGTCTTCTGTTTTCATGAATTCCTCACTCTTGAAAATCTTACAGAAAACCCTGAAACGGCGCAATATCAAAATCATATTTTCAGGCAGTTTTCCCGCATGGATCATGTCGAAAATGAAAGACTGTCATAACGGCCGAATTGTATGGAAAATGAACATCTTTTATAATGTGTAATAGTGAATATGAACTGCCGATGTCGGTTTTTTTGCATCATCGGGCAGTTAGAATGATAAACGGAAACAGAAAGTACGGTGATCGATATGAAATTTATCCATTTATCGGATCTTCATCTTGGAAAGCGTGTCAATGAATATTCCATGCTGGAAGACCAGCAGTATATCCTGACAAAGATCATCAACATCATCGATGAGGAACAGCCTGAGGCAGTCATCCTGGCAGGGGATATCTATGACAAGCCTGTGCCGCCTGCAGAAGCAGTGGAGCTGTTCGATGATTTCCTGTACAGCCTTGCCGGACGGAAGCTGCAGGTGTTCGTCATCAGCGGCAACCATGATTCCCCGGAGCGCCTTGCCTTCGGAAACAGGCTGATCGATGCCAGCGGCATCCATCTGTCACCTGTTTATAATGGGGAAGTCAGACCGGTATCGCTGCAGGATGAATACGGGACGGTTGAAGTGTATATGCTGCCGTTCATCAAACCGGTGCATGTGCGCAGATACTATCCGGATGAAGAGATCAGCAGTTATACGGACGCGCTGCATACAGCGATCGCACATATGGACGTAGATCCGTCTGTCAGGAATGTACTTGTGACACATCAGTTTGTGACAGGCGCTTCCCGTTCAGAATCGGAAGAAGTCTCTGTCGGCGGATCGGATAATGTTGACGCTTCTGTCTTTGAACCGTTTGACTACACAGCGCTCGGACATATCCATGGTCCGCAGAATATCGGTTCGGAAAATATCCGTTACTGCGGCACGCCTTTGAAGTATTCCTTCTCGGAAGCGCATCATCAGAAATCCGTGACAGTTGTCGAAATGAAGGAAAAGGGGAACATGTCCGTCCGTACTGTTGAGCTGGTCCCCAAACGCGATCTTGTTGAACTGAAGGGTACCTATGAAGAAGTGACGAAAAAGAGCTTCTATGAAGGAACAGGCTACCAGGAAGACTATACGCATATCACACTGACGGATGAAGAAGATATTCCCAATGCCGTTTCCAGGTTGCAGGTCATCTACCACAACCTGATGAAACTTGATTATGACAATAAGCGTACCAGAAGCGGACTTTCACTGGACGGTACCGCGGATGTTGAAAATAAATCACCGCTGGAACTGTTTGCGGAGCTGTATGAAATGCAGAACGGTGCAGAGATGAGTGAAGAACAGATGAACTATATACAGCGTATGATCGAACAGATCTGGGAGGAAGAACGATGAGACCGGTCAAACTGATCATGTCTGCCTTCGGACCTTACGCAGGCAGAACGGAACTGAATATGGACCTGCTCGGAAAAAGCGGTATGTATCTGATCACGGGTGATACCGGTGCGGGAAAGACAACGATCTTTGACGCGATCATGTTCGCGCTGTACGGGGAAGCCAGCGGTGACCACAGAAGCACAGACTTGCTGCGTTCCAAATACGCGAAGCCGGAAACACCCACAGAAGTGGATATGGTTTTTGAGTACGGCGGAAAACAATACAGGATCAAGCGGAATCCCGCCTATACACGCCCGAAAACAAGAGGAACAGGCTTCACATCCGAGACAGCAAACGCCGAACTGCATTATCCGGACGGAAGGGTCGTTACAAAACTGAAAGAAGTCAACCGTGCTGTAGAAGACATCATCGGCATTGACCGAAACCAGTTTGTCCAGATCGCGATGATCGCTCAGGGGGACTTCCTGAAACTCCTTCTGGCATCCACAGATGAACGCAAAAAGATCCTGCAGAAACTGTTCCATACAAGGATGTACAGCGACCTGCAGGACCGCCTGAAGAAGGATGCCCTGGATCTTGCAAAAGAAAACGACAGGGCAGAAGCCAGCATCCGGCAGTACATCAACGGCATTGCATGCCCTCAGGATGACGTGCTCTCCATTGAGGTGGAAAAGGCAAAAGCCAATGAGCTGACGATGGAAGAGAAGATCGATCTTGTTCATAAACTGATCGGACAGGATGAAGAACGGTTCAATGAAGCCGGCAGAAAGATCACTGAACTGGACGAGCAGATCAGTGAACACACAAAGAAACTGACACAGGCAGAACTGCGGCAGAAGACCGAAGAGTCGTTGAAGAACAACAGGGAAAAGCTCCGGAAAGAACAGGAGACCCTGAAGGAACTGGAACAGCACAAGAACGAACAGGAACAGCTTAGACCAAAGGGCAAGCAGTTCAACGACCGTGCTGCCGCAGTTACAGCAGAACTGCCTGAATATTCGGAACTGGAAGAGGAACGGAAACAGTACGTCCGTACGGAAAAAGCAATTGCTCTGAACAGGCAGAAACAGCAGACAGGATCCGCTCAGATCAATGAGCTGACGGAAGAACTGAAGACACTGAAAGAAGAACAGAAGTCATTGTCCTCGGCAGATGCGGAAGAAGCCTCCCTCAAAGCAGAGCAGGAAAAGCTTCAGACAGTCATACAGAATACCGGGGACCTGAAAAAGGAACTGAACGGAATCGGAACACTGGAGAAAGAACTGAAGCAGCTGCAGACCGATTACAAGTCAAAGGCACTGTATGCTCAAAAACTGAAGACTGAATACGAACAGAAAAATACAGCATACCTGAACGAACAGGCAGGCATCCTGGCAGAAACACTTGTGGAAGGGGAGCCGTGTCCTGTATGCGGCGCTGTTCATCATCCTTCTCCCGCACACAAATCCGCCTCAGCTCCTTCCAAAGAGGAACTGGATCTGCTGAAAGAGAAATCACAGGATGCAGATCAGGCTGCGGCTGATGCCAGCACAAAAGCAGGCTCTGTCAAGGCAAGGATCGAAGAAAGACGTTCAGCCGCAGTACGAAGCGCTGCTTCATTGTTCGGCATAGATACATATGAAGAGATCGCCGCTTTCCTGAAAACCAAGGAACAGGAACAGCGTGAGGCAGTCCAGAAACTCAGGATCCGGATGAGTGAGATCAAGGCAAAGATCACACGTGCATCCGCGCTTGAAAAACTGATCCCTCAGAAAGAAGGGAAACTGGATGAGCTGAATAAAAAGCAGACTGAACTCGGCAAAGAACTGGCACAGCAGGAGACAGAACAGAAAACAACTTCCACACGTATCACACAGCTGGAAGGAAAACTGAAGTGTTCATCAAAGTCTGAAGCAGAAAAACTGATCCGTGATCTGCGTGAGCAGGCGCTGAAGATCGAACGTGCGATCGAACAGGCTGTGAAATCCTTTACGGACTGCGGTACCCGAATTGCTGCACTGGAGGCAGCTGTAAAAGAAGCAGAGAAAGCATTGAAAGACCAGCCGGAAGCAGACACAGACCGTCTGAAAGCAGAACAGGCAGAACTGCAGGAAAGAAGGCGTGTCCTGAACACCGCAAGGCAGACGATCAGTACCAGGATCACGATCAACAAAGGCATTCTGGAACATATCTCGGAAGGCTCCAAAGAAAAGAATGAGATCGAAACAAAGCTCAGATGGATGAAGGCACTCTCCGATACAGCCAACGGTACCGTAAGCGGAAAAGAAAAGATCATGCTGGAAACATATATCCAGATGACGTATTTTGACCGCATCATTGCCAGGGCAAACACAAGACTGCTTGTCATGACAGGGCAGCAGTACGAACTGGTCCGCAGAAAAGAAGCTTCCACAATGAGAAGCCAGAGCGGTCTTGACCTGGATGTTCTGGATCATTACAACGGTACGACCAGAAGTGTCAGTTCCCTGTCAGGAGGTGAGTCCTTCAAAGCATCCCTGGCACTGGCGCTCGGCCTGTCCGACGAGATCCAGTCATCTGCAGGCGGGATCAGACTGGATACCATGTTTGTAGATGAAGGCTTCGGTTCCCTGGACGAGGAATCACTGCAGCAGGCAGTCACAGCACTGACAGGCCTGACAGAAGGCAATAAGCTGGTAGGCATTATCTCGCATGTTGCCGAACTGAAAAACAGGATCGATAATCAGATCGTTGTCACAAAAGAACGCTCCGGCGGCAGTAAGGTGACGATCAATCCTGCATGAGCATATCGCCAAAATGAAAAAAAAGAGCCGCAGAAGGTCACAATAAACTGAACCCTGTAAAACGGACAGAAGAAAAAAAGTACTTCTGACCCATTACAGGGTTTTCTTCTGGCTGTTACACTGATGATGAGGTAACAGATATGGCGCTAAAGCATTTCACGCTCGAACAAATCAAGGAATTA
>JAFOMZ010000260.1 GCA_017421125.1 Solobacterium sp. | reverse complement strand
GTTGGGCGTATACAGTGCGTGGAAGCGGAAGCGCGTATAGTCGTCGTAGAACACATAGTAGCCTTCATTTTCCAGGTCAGGCATGATCATCGGTCCTTCACTCTGATTCTGGCTGATCGGCTGGCTGAATTCCTTGAAGTCAGTCCATCCGTCTTCGGAATAGCCGGACATCAGCGTGGAGTAGTCTTCCATCGGATAACGTTCATCTTTGAAGACGATCGCGTAATCAGCGCCGCACTTGATCATTGTTCCGTCAATGATCACATATCCGGGATTCAGCAGTCTCTGCGGTTCTGTCGCGTACTGAAGGTCTCCCGACAGGTTATAGAACATACCTTCATCCACAACGGATGACCAGTAGATCACATACTGATCCAGCGTACGGTCATAGAAGGATTCCGGAGCCCATGCCTGTTCTTCACTCAGAGGCGGGCGGTTGACTTTCAGCAGGCGCTGTTCGGTGAATGAGGTCAGGTCCTGTGAATCGTACAGGTAGATCGCATCTGTCTCGTATCCCTGTGTCGCGCAGATCGCGAATGTTCCGTCTTTTTTGCGGAAGATCGCCGGGTCACGCAGACGGCCTGTACCGACAGTCGCTCTCAGGACAGCCCGGTCCCCGTTCATGGCAAACCATTGCACGCCGTTGTATGTATAGGCGAGCTTCATGGTTTCAGGTTCATTTGTCCGTTCGCTGAAGTAGCTGATCACATATCCGACATACGGATCCAGCAGCAGGATATTCCCGAAGGAGTGATCGAGCTGGAAACCATTTGCAGATGCGGACAGTACGATCGGTTCATACTCTGCGCTGTTTTCTGTCTTGCGGATGACATTGTCCTCAATGACCGCATTTCCCGAAACGATGCTCCAGACGATCTCTGCATCTTCGATCTGCGGCAGTTCGTCGCCATCGTTATAGAAGGGGTCCAGTGTACGTTCCAGCTGTCCGATCGCTTCCTGCAGGAACTCCGGATCAGGAGTAGCCTCAGGAACAGGTGTTTCTGCAGGCTCTGCGGTGGGAGTTTCAGACGCTTCCTGTGTTTTGACCGGTTCTGCTGATTCCCCTGTTTCTGCCGCAGGCGCAGCGCAGCCTGTCAGCAGAACTGATATCAATAGTAATTCTGTTGTCTTTTTCATGTGACCATTCTAACATCATTCGATCGGATATTGTGTGTACATTCTGTTTTTCAGTTCCAGGAACGGCTGCCGGAATGCGCATCCCTGTTCATCCAGCAGCCATCTGTGCGCTTCACACACCTCTGACATCAGGTCTGACGGTTCATAAATGTTGTCGATCCCGTCGATGACCAGGTTCCGGATATGCTGTGTCCCGGAAAAGGGATAGGAAGCTGTTTCGATCCGGGGACAGGCAAGGATCTGCCGCAGGCAGAGGACTGCTTCCGGGCTGATCCTTGTTTCAACGGAGTCCAGGCTGTTCAGCAGTGAGATGATCTGTGACACGGACGCAAAGCGGTATCTGTCCGCAAGCTGCCGGATGACCATGTCCTGGCGTCTGATCCTGTGCCAGTCATCATCGATGCTGCGGAGCCTGACATAGGCAAGCACCTCGTCCCCGTCCAGCAGATACAGCTTCTGATCCGGGTCATACGGTATCCCCAGCTGTCTGCATTCTTCTTCCGTAAGCGGCAGTTCAAGACCGCCGGTCTGGGTGATCAGTTCCTTCAGAGACGCGAAGCTGAATGAAATATAAGAATGAATATCCAGATCCAGATTGTTCCGGACCGTTTCCAGCTGCAGAACGGCACCTCCGAGGTCATGTGCCCGGTTGATCTTTGAGAATCCGTATCCGGGGATCTCCGCCATGGTATCACGCTGTACCGACAGGATCCTGACGGTATCCGTGTCACTGCAATAGCGGATGACCTTGATCACGTCTGCTCTGTTTCTCTGATCCGGGAATGATGAAGTGTCCGCTCCGAAAACGGCGATCATGACATCACGGCATGTATCTGTTTCAGGCTGCGGGATCTCCTGTGCGCAGGCAGTGAGGAAGATCCCCAGGAATAATATCAGGAATCGTTTCATGAAATACCTCCGCACCCAGTATGTCATCGTACAGTCGGGGAAAACCGTTCAGTATATACACTCTGCACAACAGCCGATTCTTTCAAAAACCGTTCTTTAATGATATATATTGCTTATGACAGCCATAACACTTGCACAATGCCTTCTCAATGACTATACGGAAGAAGAACTCCGGCACTGGAGCCGTTTTTACGGTATCCGGATCGGTTCCAGCAAGCCTGCGACACTGGCATCCAGGATCGCGGAAAAACTGCTGGATAAAAAGGAAATGACGCAGCGGCTGATCATCCTGCGTGATGAAGAAACAGTACTGTTTGAGCAGTGCATGGAAGAATCACAGCCGGTCAGTGATGAGCAGAAGAAGGCGGCAGAACGCCTGATCGCCACGGACTATGCCTATATGACCCCGGCAGGTCTGATCGTACCGTCCGATGTAACAGCGGCTTACCGTAAGCTCAGCACCACGGTTTTCCGCAAAACGAGAATACTGACCTCCTATCTGCTGGACTGCCTGCTGTTTGTTGAACGTGTTTATCTTGTCATTCCCCTGCATGAACTGAAGGGCTGCTTTACCGGCAGATATTCGATCCTGTGCAGGGAAGAAGTATTTAATAAGTGCTGGGATATGATCCACCCGGATGACAATCCATGCATACGGACAGGCGACATGATCATTTCACGCGCTGCGTCAGATGTTGCAGGGGAAATACTGGAAGAACGCGGAAACCACATATATGCCCATCCGGAGCCCCGGGAGATAAAAGACTGGGCAGTCAACGGATATCCGACAGTAAACAGCGAGTGTATGTATTTCCTGGCATGGCTGATGGACAGCGGACTGGAACGCAGCTATGCGGAAGAAGTGCTGCAGGACCTGACGGAAATGATCGCGCACGGTACGGAAGTTGAAGAAGTGCTTGAAGCGCTGAAAACATATATGGATATTACAGAACCCCGCTTTGTGCCTGCGGAGATCCGTCTGAAAGCACTGTACAGCAGTATCCGCTCGGCACTGCTCAGCGGAGCGGCACCGGCAGATGATGAAGCGGAAATGATGCGGGCGGAAGGCGTGCAGGGAAACGGGGAATTGCTGTATGCCAAAACGATCCTGGAAGCCGCGAAGCTGATCGAAAAGCGGCCTGTCCTGGAGCGGCTGGGCTATGTTGTCCGGGTGGAAAGGTATGCGGAGACTGTCCTGGTGGCTTTCCAGAGACCGGGCCAGAAAAAGACATATGTCAAGATCCTCATATTCCCGAACGATCCGTGTCCGTGCGGAAGCGGCAGTCCGTACAGGGAATGTCACGGACGGAAACGCTCTTAACGTGCGGATTGAACATAACCGCGGTAAAACCATCCTGAAGAACAGATAAGATATAAGTGCTGAATGACAGCTGGACCCTTCACGGGTCCTTTTTTGGTTAGGAGGTATATGGAAAAGCACTTAAACAATATTCTGGTCATCACCCAGCATTACTGGCCTGAGCCCTTTCCGGCACATGCATTCTGCGAAGCATTGGTACAGTACGGCTTTCATGTGCATGTGATCACGGACGTTCCGAATTATCCGCACGGACGGATCTATGAAGGATATGAACACAGGCAGAGAAGAAGCGAAGACCGCAATGGCGTCAGGATCAGCCGTGTATTTACCATTCCCCGCAAAAGCGGGATCCTGTACAGGGTGCTGAATTATTACTCGTATGTACTGTCATCCTGTCTCAGGGTCCTGTTTCTTTCCGGGGAATATGACCTGGTCCTGGTCATACAGTCTTCACCCGTTATGATGGCCTATGCCGGTCTGCTGTACGGAAGACTGCACCACAGAAATGTCCTGCTCTACTGCATGGACCTCTGGCCGGCATCCCTCAAGGCAGCAGGCATCCGTGAACAGTCACTCCTGTACCGGATGTACCGCCGGGTATCATGCAGGATCTACCGCAGCGCAGACAGGATCCTGACCGCATCCCCGGGATTTATTGACTTCATGCGCAGTGAATTCAGCATTGAACCGGACAGGATGGGCTTCCTGCCTCAGATCCCTGTCTGTGAAGAGACCGGAGAATACCTGTACGAAGACCCGAAAACGATGAACGCCGTATTCATCGGCAACATCGGCCAGGCACAGTGCCTGGATGTGCTCCTGCAGGCAGCCGCCATCATTGAACGCATGGGCATCAGTGACCACGGCAGACCGGTATGGTTCCGGATCATCGGTGACGGGACGTGTTTTTCTGCCGTAAGAAAACTGAAAGAAACACTGGGACTGAAACATGTGATCATGTACGGCCGGATGGATCCGCCCGTGGCGGCAGTCATGCTGGGGATGGCAGACTGTGCCCTGATCACGCTTACCGGGGAACCGGAGATCGCAATGACACTGCCGGCAAAGATGCAGATGTATCTCAGCGCAGGCAAGCCTGTCATTGCCTCTGCAGACGGAGAGATCAGGCGGCTGATCAGAAGCGGACGATGCGGGATCTGTGTTCCCGCAGAAGACCCGCAGGAACTGGCATATGCCCTGATCAGATTTCTGACCTCTGACCGCAGGAAATACAGCATGAATGCGGAACAGATATACCGGAAGCAGTTTTCCCGTGATGTGGTCATCGGACAGCTGGTCAGGGAAATGAGGGACCTATGTCAGTCATGACCATGGTATATCTGCTGGAATACAGCATATTTGATGTGTTCCGCACCGGGCTTCTGCGCAGAGTCATATGCATCATTCCGTTTCTTCGGGAGCTGCACATGCAGATCCTGAAAGACAGAAGGATCCGCCTTCTGCCTGCACCGTTTGCGGTCCTGCTGTTTCCGCTGGTCATACAGTGCCTGCAGTGTGTTCCGTCTATTCTCACGGCATATATGCGTACGGCATTCTGGTTGGTATGGCTGTACGTCATGCATACGCATGTTGCAGGGAAAACACACGAAGAGATCAAAGAACTATATACCCGCTTCGCATGGATATTCGTGCTTGTTCATACGGCAGGCTGTCTGTACGCGTGGAACCGGTATTCGGGAAACGGGGACTGGACGGGTATGTATGAAAACCGGAACATGACCGTATCGCTTTCGATGAGTTCTGCAGTACTCTGCCTGTTTCTGCGGGAACGCACACCGGGCATATCAGGCGTACTGATGTGCGTCAGCCTGCTGTTTGCGTTCAGGACCGGTTCACGTATGGCGGCTGTTCTC
>JAFOMZ010000259.1 GCA_017421125.1 Solobacterium sp. | reverse complement strand
TGTACCCCGTCCTGTCCTGAGATCAGGATCACCGCAAAGTCCAGGACCCTGAGACATCTCTCCATCTCACTGGAGAAATCAGCGTGACCGGGTGTATCAATGACCTGTATTTCCGTGTCCTTCCATGTGAAAACAGCTTCCTTGGAGTAAATGGTGATCCCATGGTCGCGTTCCTGTTCATCATAGTCCAGGTATGCGTCGCCATGGTCTACCCTTCCCATCTTCCGGATCGTTCCGGAGCGGTAGAGCATTCCCTCTATACATGTTGTCTTTCCGGCATCGACATGTGCCAGGATCCCGATCACTGTGCGTTTCATGCCCATAATCATATCATTCAGTTCACCGATTTGCATTAACACTGCAAAAAAGAAACCGGCCGTGATCTCTCACAGCCGGACAGCGGTATCAGTGCTTGTTGCCGAAACGTTCCAGGAGACGTTTTGTTGCGTCTTCCATGGTGACCTTTTCCGGCTGTTTCTTTGCCGGGCGGTTATCGTTCCTGCGGTTGTTTTTGTTGTTATTGCGGTTGTTCCGTCCCTTGCCGTTCTTGCGGTTTTCCCTTGCGGCCTTGACTGCTTCATCTCTTGCCTTGAGCTGTTCCAGAGACAGCAGGCTCAGCTTGACCTTTCCTCTTGCCTCATCGATCTCATAGACCCAGACCTTGACGATATCGTTGACGGATACCACCTCGGAAGGATGACTGACACGCTTCATGGACATATGGGAAATATGGACCAGACCGTCTTCATGAAGACCGATGTCAACGAACGCGCCGAAGTCAACGACGTTCCTGACTGTACCGGACAGCTGGTCACCGACATGCAGGTCGCTGATCTCCAGGACATCGCTTCTCAGCAATGCGCCTTCAAACTGGTCACGGTAGTCTCTGAGCGGCTGGCGGATCGCATCTTCGATATCCTTCAGCGTATAGCTGTCAATACCAAGCTCACGGATCTTTTCTTCCGGGAACTGTGCATCCGGTGTACCGAGCTGTGTTATGCCGCATACTTCCATGACTTTTCTCGCTGCGTCATAGCTCTCAGGGTGGATGGATGTTTCATCCAGCGGTTCATCACCGTCCTTGATACGCAGGAAGCCTGCGCACTGGGTAAATGTCTTAGCACCGAGCTTCTTGACGTTCAGCAGCTGGTTGCGGTTTGTGAATCTGCCGTTCTCATTACGGTAATTGACGATCTCTTTGGCTGTCGCGCTGTTGAGACCGGAAATATGCGTCAGCAGTTCCTGGGAAGCTGTGTTCAGGTCAGCGCCTGTACGGTTGACGCACTTCATGATCGCTTCATCCAGACGCTCATTCAATGCCTTTTCAGGCAGGTCGTGCTGGTACTGTCCGACACCGATGGACTTCGGATCGATCTTGATCAGTTCAGCCAGCGGGTCGAGCAGTCTTCTGCCGATGGATACAGCAGAACGTTCCTCAACAGCCATGTCAGGGAATTCCGCTCTGGCTGCTTCCTGAGCAGACCATACGGAAGCACCTGCTTCGGAAACGATCGCATAGCTGACATCCAGACCGTTGTTGTGGATCAGTTCCGCAACAAGCTTTTCACTCTCACGGGAAGCGGTGCCGTTGCCGATCGCAATGATCTGCACACCGTACTTTTTGATCAGGGCAAGCAGTTTGCGGTTGGAACCTTCGATATCACCGTCCTTGCGGAACGGGAAGATCTTGTCTACCGTCAGCATCTTTCCTGTTTCATCCAGGACAGCAAGCTTGCATCCGTTATAGAAACCGGGGTCAAAGCCGAGGACGATCCTTCCCTTCAGAGGCGGCTGGGACAGCAGCTTCTCAAGGTTCAGGGAGAATACTTCGATCGAGCTTGTATGTGCACGGTCGGACAGATCGCTTCTGATCTCATTCTCTACACTGGGCAGCAGCAGTCTTTCGCATCCGTCCCTGACTGCATCCTGCAGTTCAGCTTCAACAACCGTCTTCTGGCCTTTCTGGTAAACACCGATCGCCTCATTCTCGAGATACTCGAGATCATAGCTGAATGTAACGGTTACGACCTTCTCCTTCTCGGCACGGTCGATCGCCATGACACGGTGATCTGCGATCTGGGAGATCTTTTCGGAACGGTCATAGTACATTTCATAGACATGCTTTTCGTCTTCGGCATCCTTCTTTTTCTTTGTAACAAGAACACCGGACTTCAGGATCGTATCCTTGAAGCTCCATCTGAGCTTGGCGTTATCACTGACATTCTCGGCAATGATATCTTTTGCGCCTTGGATCGCATCTTCAGCTGTTTTCACTTCTTCGGTAATATATTTCGCAGCTTCCGCAGACAGATCGCCTTCTTCCGGCAGTGCCAGGATCCAGTCTGCCAGGGGCTGCAGACCATTCTTGATCGCAACTGCCGCCCTTGTCTTTTTCTTCTGCTTGTAGGGTTTGTAAAGGTCTTCGACCTGTGACAGCTTCGTGCATGCATTGATGGAGTCACGGATCTCGTCTGTCAGCTTGCCCTGCTGTTCGATCAATGCCAGGACAGCTTCCTTGCGTTCTTTCAGGTTGACCTGATACTTGTACTGCTTTTCAATAAACAGGATCTGCTCTTCATCCAGACCCTTTGTCTGTTCCTTGCGGTAACGGGCAATAAACGGAACGGTATTGCCTTCCTCCAGCATGGACAGCGTATTTTTTACCTGATCGATGCCGACTTTCAGCTCTGCGGCTATCGTCTTGATAATATCTTCATTCATTCAGAATTTCCTCCAACGCTGTCTATTGTAACATGAACTGTCCTGAAAGAAGAGATGAACAAAAAAGAGCATTTCCGATGCTCAATTTTCCGGGAGATGATCTTCCAGGCCAAGATAGATCAGCAGATACATAATATCCAGAACAAAACTGACCAAAGTCCTGTTTGCGATCGTACGCATGCTGAGTCCCACTTCACTGCATTCAATGTTTACGAGTTCCTCTGCAGACACGCCGGGTTTTTCATCCTGCGAGTCCTGCATCAGGATGATCGTGCACCCTCTTTTATGCAGCATGGAAGTGATATCCAGCAGATCGTGGTAATCCCCTTTCAGGGAGATGATCAGGGCTATATCGTCCCTTCCGATATTGAATCCCTGCTTTCGGAAAATATTCGGCACGATCGGAAGAACCGCATCGATCCCTATCTCCATCAGTTTGTACTGAAAGTCTGCCGCAATCATAAGCGAATCGGAAATACCGAACAGAATGACCCTTTTCCTCTCTGCGATCATATCGGCGATCCTGCTCAGCTGCTGGATATCAAGCTGTACGCAGTACCTGAGCAGGACCTGGTTGTACAGTTTCAGCAGCTCATGGACCACTGACTCTGCCCTGATCTGTCCGGAGATCGGCTGCATCTGATCCAGTGCGGCCGGATTTTCCGCCTCCAGACTAAGCTCCTTTGCAAGAGTAAGGCACAGTTCTTTATGACCCAGAAAGCCAAGCTTCTTTGCAAACCTGATAATTGTGGATTTGCTGACATACAGTTGTTTTGACACTTCCGGGATGGACATCTTCAGAAACCTGTCCGGATACTCAAAAATATAGTCAGCAAGCTGTCTTTCAGATGGCGACAATTTCAAGCCGCTGTTCAGTTTTTCCTTTATCAACAATTTAATGATACCGCCTTTCTTCTACAGTAAAATGACCTGTTGTACATATTTCTATTGTACTAACGCACTCATTCGAGTGCGAGCTTTTTCTCCTGATATCAATCATTTTATCATTGATTGCAGTAAAGGAGGGTCTTGAATATGACCAAAGAAGAAGCACTGCAACAATTGGAATATGTACTTAAATTGCGTAATCTGTCCGATCACACCATCACGATGTATCTGTTTTTCTCAAGGCGTTTCATCGATTTTACCCAAAAAGCCGAAATGAATGATCTGACTCTCAGAGATATTCAGGATTACACAATGATGATGATTGAGCACGGAGACAATCCGAAATCCATTAATGTAGTCATCTGCGCAATCAGATATCTGTATGAGAGCGTATTGAACAAAGTATATACCAGAAGGCAGTTTCCTAATCTCAGATATACACATCAGGATCCGTTCGTCTTTTCCAAAGAAATGATACAGGATCTTTTAAACACACCTGACTGCCGCATGCGTCTGATTATACTCCTTGGTGTTGACTGCGGATTCCGTGCCGCCGAAGTGGCACACCTTCGTATATCTGACATTGATTCCAAAAACAATCTCATAACCATATATCAGTCCAAACGCAACAAAACACGGGTTGTCAAACTGTCCCAGGCATGTCTGGATGTGCTGCGGAAGTACTGGCTTCTATACAGACCGACAGATTATTTCTTCCCCGGAAAAAAAGAAAACAGTCATATCGCTACAGCTACCGTTAACAATTGGTTTAATCAGTATATCAAGAAGTTTTCTTTCTATAACAAGTCTATTCACTATCATTCTCTTCGCCATACCTTTGCGACAAATATGCTTGAAAACGGCTGTGATATCTTTCTGCTGAAAAAACTTCTCGGACATGATTCTCTTCAATCCACTGCAAAATATATTCATATGCAGGTATCTGATATTGAAACTGCTTTCTCTCTGTCTGATGTCTGGGGACTGCAGTAATGCGTGAAACCGTCAATTCAATCTTTCGATCTGCCTTTCAGGCAAAACTGATTGATCCATCAAAACTGAACAGAAAGCAAAAGAAAGTTTTTGATGATATCTGCAAGTGCAAGACTCCGGAAAACGGCCTGCATATCGACCGTTGTGACAACTGCGGACATGAACTGATTCATTACAACTCCTGCAAAAATCCCTGCTGTCCATTATGCCAGGCTGTCGAGAAGGAAATCTGGTCCATGAAGCAGGAGTTCTATGTTCTCAATACACACTATTTCCATGTGGTATTTACGCTTCCTTCAGAACTTAACACTCTAGCACTGATTGATCCGAAACTGATTTACACTCTTCTGTTCGACTGCTCTGCGGAAACATTAAAGCAGTTGTCTGAAGATCCGCAATACCTTGGGGCTAAGATCGGTTTTACTTCAGTACTTCATACATGGGGTTCCAACTTATCTCTCCATCCGCATGTTCACTGCGTTGTTTCCGGAGGCGGAACAGACAGGATGGGAAATTGGAAATCTTCAAAGAAAAAGTTCTTCATACCCGTAAAAGTAATGTCTGCGCTGTTCAAGGGGAAATATCTTTCCGGACTGAAATCTTCATTTGATCCGGACAAACTTGATGATCCGGATGATTTTCAGAAAATCATCGATCAGTGCTACGAAAAAGACTGGGTCGTTTACACAAAGAAACCGATGAAAGATCCGTCACATGTCATCAGATATCTCTCCAGATACACCCATCGGATTGCCATCAGTAATCAGAGAATCATTTCCTATACCGACGGAATTGTCACATTCAGATACAAAGACTACCGTGACCATTCAAAACTGAAAGAAATGTCTCTGACTGTTCAGGAATTCTTCCGCCGGTTTATGATGCATGTACCTCCGCATCAATTCATGCGAATCCGCCATTATGGCTTTCTCGGCAATCGCAACAAAGATGAGCGGATGAAACTTCTCAGATCATTAACCAATACTCCTGATCCCGGTATTTTCAAACTCGATATGGTCAAAGTCATTTCAAGAGTATTGAAAAAGGATGTCTCAATTTGTCCCTGCTGCGGTAACCTTCGACACCCTCTTCTCGAATAAACCGGTTTTCTCATCCCCATCAGCCTGGTGACGTCTCACCGGGTAAGGGGACTATGCCCATTTTACAGTATTTCTTCTCTTTTCTGTATATTTACTGCTGTATTTTATTCGCTTAAGTCCTCATTTACAGCTCCTGCTGAAAATACTATCACCCACATATATCTTGAGTGCGTCAGTACAATTCAGTTAAACGACCAGTCTCCTTGGAACTTCTTCCTTACGAAGTTCCTTTTTTCAGGGAGACACTTCTCGTTTAACTTTGTAAGGTATTATAGAAACTGTACAACAGGTCATAAATAATTACTTAATTAATGCTCACTCTTCGCTCTGAGAAGAATTTGCGGCAATGATGAACGGTGTATAGATCAGTGTAGAAACAGCCAGGATGAGAACCTGAGTGATTGCAGCACCGATAGATCCGCCAGTGTCAAGGAATGCAGCAATGACCGGAGGAGTTGTCCAAGGAGCGTTAACAACACCACGGCCAGCAAATCCGATGGAAGTCATAACATAACCGATAATAACGCATACGACCGGTGTCAGGATGAACGGTACAGCGAACATCGGGTTCAGGACGATCGGGATACCGAATGTCATCGGTTCGTTGATGTTGAAGATTCCGCAAGGGATGGACAGCTTAGCGATCTGTCTGTAGTCTTCACGCTTGGAGAACAGCATAATAGCGATGATCATACCGCCTGTAACGCCGGCACCTGTCAATGACATATACATGGACTGGAACGGTGTGCAGATGATATTCGGGATCGGCTGGTTAGCCAGATATGCT